>CAZJGT010000094.1:0-8817 GCA_964545565.1 uncultured Thermoleophilia bacterium | reverse complement strand
GCGCGGGAGGTGCTGAATGGCAGATCGTCCTAGCATGAAGGATGGACTGAGCGAGCTCTTCCGGCGCACCGACAGCGGCGGCGTCATCCCCGAGGGGACGGGTCCCGACGCTCCGGTCAAGGGCCGTCCCTACGTGACGACCATCAAGGTGGTCGGCATCGGCGGCGCCGGCACCAACGCCGTGAACCGGATGGTCGACTCGGGCGTCAAGGGTGTCGAGTTCATCGCCGTCAACACCGACGTGCAGCAGCTCGACGTCTGCGACGCCGACGTCAAGATCCACATCGGCCAGGAGATCACCCACGGTCTCGGGGGCGGCGCCGACCCCGAGGTAGGCCGCGAGGCCATGGAGGTCAGCCGCGACCAGCTCAAGGCGGCACTGCGCGGCGCCGACCTCGTCTTCGTCACGGCCGGCGAAGGTGGCGGCACCGGCACCGGCGGCGCCCCCGTGGTCGCGCAGGTGGCGCGCGAGCTGGGCGCCGTCACGATCGCCATCGTGACCAGGCCTTTCGGCTTCGAGGGCAACCGACGCCGGCGTCAGGCGCTGGAGGGCATCGACGCCCTGCGCGAGGTCGCCGACACCGTGATCTCCATCCCCAACGACCGCCTGCTCGACGTCGTCGAACGCAATGCGAGCGTGGTGGAGGCCTTCCAGCACGCCGACGACATCCTGCGCCACGGCGTGCAGGGAGTCACCGACCTCATCACGGTACCGGGCCTCATCAACCTCGATTTCGCCGACGTACGCACCATCGTCAAGGACGCCGGCACGGCGCTGCTCGGCATCGGTGTCGCCGGCGGCGAGAACCGCGCCCAGACCGCCGCCGACATGGCCATCCACTCACCCCTCCTTGAGACGAGCATCGAGGGCGCCCACGGGCTGCTGCTCAACATCACCGGTGGCGAGGACCTCACGCTGTTCGAGGTCAACGAGGCCGCCGGCGTGATCAGCGAGGCGGCTGACGACGACGCCAACATCATCTTCGGAGCGGTCGTCGACGAGCGGCTCAAGGGCAAGATCTCGATCACCGTCGTGGCCACCGGGTTCGGGGACACGGCCAGAGAGACGCCGGCCCACCGGCCGCAGGGCGGTACCCCTGCGCCGAAGCCGGCGCCCCGCGAGGACCGCGGCACGCCGTTCGGCCCCGCGCCGGCCTTCGGCGGCAACGAGTTCGACATCCCGTCCTTCGTCAACCAGCCCGAGGACTGACGCCGGCATGACGCGTCGGGGAGGCGACGGCGATGCGCGCTGACGCGAGCACCGTCGCCGCACCCCCTGTCGCGCTCGAGCTCGACCTCGACGTCTTCGACGGACCGTTCGACCTGCTCGTCACGCTCATTCTGCGTGACGAGATCGACATCTGGGAGGTGCGGGTCTCCCGGATCATCGCCGAGTACGTGGTCAAGCTCGCCGACAGTGGCGAGTTCGACCTCGACGCGACCTCGCAGTTCGTGGTGCTCGTGGCGGCGCTCCTGGAGATGAAATCACGCCTGCTCCTCGAGGAAGACGTCGAGGACGAGCTCGAGGACCTCGACCCGGACGAGGCCGCCCGCCAGTTGCTCGAACGCCTCGTCCGCTACACCCAGTTCCGTGATGCGGCCGGCGCGCTCAGGGCGCGCTGGGACGAGCACAGCGGCCGGCTCTACCGCAACGCGCCGGTTCCGGCCCGGCTCGTGCGCCGGCGCGCTCCGGACGCCGCGCTTCCGGCCGCCGTCCTCGCCGACGCGCTCGCGCCCTTGCTGCGCGAGCCGCCGCTTCCCGACACCAGCCACCTCGCCGACCTGGCGGTCTCGCTGGTCAAGGAGCTGCGCCGTCTGCGCCTGCTGCTCGACGACGCGGGCGAGTTCACCTTCGCCGCCGTCGCGACGCAGGACAGGCTCGAGCGCGCCGTGACGTTCTTCGCCCTGCTCGAGTTGCACTCCAGCGGCGAAGCGCGGCTCCGCCAGACGCGCCACTTCGGCGACATCGTCGTCAGTCGCGTCGCGGCGCCCATGCCCGCCGCAGGGTGATCTCTGAGCGGCGCCTTACGCTGTCTGCGTACAGACGAGCGGAAGACAAGAGAGACGGGGTGTTGCGATGTACTACGCCGAGAGGTTGTCGGGCAAGCGGCTGCAACGCTGCTACGAGCTCGCGACAGAGAGAGTGCGCCGATACCTTGAGGCGGAGATCGCTCATGCTCTGGGGTACCTTCGACCGTCGGACAGCGTTCTCGAGCTCGGCTGCGGGTACGGACGGATCGCGCGGAGACTCGCCCGGGCGGCCGATCGTGTCGTCGGCATTGATACCGCGACCGAGAGCCTCGAACTGGCGCGAGAGCTGTCGCAACCCGACGATGGTTGCGAGTACCTGCGCATGGACGCCCTCGACCTGCGATTCCCCGATCGCTGTTTCGACGCGGTGGTGTGTCTCCAGAACGGGATCTGCGCGTTCGGAGTCGATCAGGAGCGGATCCTCGAGGAGGCTCTACGGGTGACACGCGAGGGCGGGATCGTCCTGCTTTCCACGTACTCCGACGAGTTCTGGCCGGATCGCGTCGCCTGGTTCGAAGCCCAGGCGACCGAGGGTCTGGTCGGGCGCCTCGACCGCGCCGCATCCACGAACGGCTTCATCGTCTGCGAGGATGGCTTTCGCGCGGGACGTCTGACCCCCGATGCGTTTCGCGCCCTGTGTTCGAGGGTCGGAGTGGATGGCCAGGTTCGCGAAGTAGACGGGTCCAGCGTCTTCTGCGAGATCAGGAAGCCGAGAGCCGGCTGAGTCCATGTCCGAAGCGCGACGTGACGCCGGCCGCCGCCGTGCGATACCATCCAGTGCGACCCGCACCCGACTCCACGTGACCTGTCATGCTGCCACTCACACGGCGTCTCGAGGCGCTGCTCTTCATCTCCGCACGTCCGATCGCGACCGACAGGCTCGCGGAGGCGTGCGCATGCCTTGCGGAAGAGGTGGGCACGGCGCTCGAGGAGCTGCGCGCGGAGTTCGGGGCCGGCAGGCACGGCATCGAACTGCGCGAGGTGGCCGGCGGCTTCACCTTCGCCGTGGCCGACGACTGCGCCGAGGACGTGCGCCGGCTCACCGGCGCCGAGAAGCCGGATGAGCTCACGCCGGCACTGCTCGAAACGCTCGCCGTGGTCGCCTATCTCGAGCCCGTCACCAGGGCCGAGATCGCGGAGGTCCGCGGCGTCTCGTCCGAATGGGCGCTCGGCGCCCTCGAGGGGCGCGGCCTGGTGGAGCAGCAGGGCCGCGCCGACGCCCCCGGCGCGCCGATCCTCTACGGCACCGGCGAGCCCTTTCTCAAGCTCTTCGGCCTGGCGGGTCGGGAGCACCTGCCGCCACTCGAGGAATTCGCCCTGAGCGCCGGCGAGGTGGACGCGATCCGCGCGCGGCTGCACGCCAACGCCGAGAGGAGGGGTCGATGAGTCCCGCCCAGCCCATGAACCTGGTGGTCTACCTCGCGCGCTCGGGCATCGGCTCGCGTCGCTCGTGCGACGAGCTCATCCGCGACGGCGTCGTCACGGTGAACGACGAGGTCATCACCTTCCCGCGCCACAAGGTCGCCGCGGACGACGTCGTGACCGTCCGCGGAGAGCCGGTCGTGGCTCGAGAGCTGCGCTACGTGCTGCTCAACAAGCCGCGGGGGGTCGCCAGCACCCGGAGCGACCCCCACGCCGATCGCGTGATCGTCGACCTGGTGCCGGGCGGCCGGGCCTTGTTCCCCGTCGGCCGCCTCGACGTCGACACCACCGGCCTCATCATCCTCACCAACGACGGGGTCCTGGCCAACCGTCTCATGCACCCCCGGTACGGTGTTCCCAAGACCTACGTGGCGCGTGTGCGCGGCAAGGTGGGCCGCAGGGCGCTCGGCGCGCTGCGGCAAGGCGTGGATCTCGAGGACGGCCCCACGGCGCCGGCGGACGTGAAGCTCAAGAAGCAGAGCGCCAAGACGGCCCTCATCGAGATCACCATCCACGAGGGCCGCAAGCGCCAGGTGCGGCGGATGTTCCTGGCCGTCGGTCACCCGGTGGAGGAGCTGAGCCGCCGGCGGTATGGCCCGTTGACCGACAAGGGCCTCGAGCCCGCCGGCTTCCGCGAGCTCGGCGGCGACGAGGTCGAGGCCCTGCGGCGCGCCGGAGAAGAAGTCGCGGTCGAGGTGGCCGAGGAGGTCGAGGGGTCACCCGTGCTCCTTGCCGCCGAGTCGCCCGCAGCCCTCCCAGCCGTTCACGACGCACCCGACGCGTCGGCAGCGGACCCGGCGAGCGCCCGGGGCGGGGAGGACGAGGGTCCGGCCGACGAAGGCGGCGCCGGTGTATAATCTCTCATTCGCTATGCGCCACGACCTGCCGGAGCAGCCATGAGGGTCCGATCCATCCCGACTCGTGCCGCCATGATCCCCTGCCATCCCGGCGAAGGGAGGCCGAGCTGAGCATGATGGTCATCATGCACGAGTCGGCGACCGATCAGGAGGTCGCCCGCGTCTGCGCACGGGTCGAAGAGGCCGGCGCCAGCGCCCACATCTCCCTGGGCGAGCGGGTGACCGTCATCGGCGTCATCGGCGACCGCGAGGCGATCACCCAGCTGCCGCTCGAGGCGATGCCCGGCGTTGACAGGGTCGTCGCGATCCTGCGGCCGTACAAGCTGGTCAGCCGGGAGTTCCAGGATCGCGACTCGGTGATCGACGTGAGCGGTGTCAAGATCGGCGGTGGACACTTCTGCCTCATCGCCGGCCCGTGCTCCGTGGAGACGGCCGATCAGGTGCTGGAGGCCGCTCGGGCCGTCAAGGCCGCCGGCGGCCACATGATGCGCGGCGGCGCCTTCAAGCCGCGCACCTCGCCGTACGCCTTCCAGGGACTGGGCGAAGAGGGCTTGGCCATGCTGGCCGACGCGCGCGACGAGACCGGCCTGCCGATCGTCACGGAGGTCATGGACCCTCGCGACCTCGACGTGGTCTGCTCCTACGCCGACGTGCTCCAGGTGGGTGCCCGCAACACGCAGAACTTCCTGCTCCTGGCGGAGCTCGGCAAGGTCGGCAAGCCGGTCCTGCTCAAACGCGGTCCTTCGACGACCATCGAAGAACTGCTCATGTCGGCGGAGTACGTTCTCAAGGAGGGCAACCGCGACGTGATCCTCTGCGAACGCGGCATCCGCACCTTCGAGACCGCGACGCGCAACACGTTCGACGTCAGCGCTGTGCCCGTCATCAAGATCGCCAGCCACCTGCCCGTGGTCGTCGACCCGAGCCACTCGGCCGGTCGCCTCGACCTGGTCCTGCCGCTGTCGCTGGCGGGCGTGGCCGCCGGCGCCGACGGCGTGCTGGTGGAGACGCACCCGAATCCCGAGCAGGCCCTGTGCGACGGACCGCAGTCGCTGCCGACGGCCGTGTTCGGCGAATACGCCGGGCGCGTTCTCGATCTGGCCCGCTGGGCCGGCAAGACCGTCTGAGGTAGTGGCCGAGCCGCAGGTCAGCACCGTCGCCCTCATCGGCGTCGGCCTCATGGGAGGCTCCCTCGGCCTGGCCGCGCGCGAGCACGCCGGAGTGGCGGAGGTCCGCGGCTTCAGCCGGACGGCGGCCACGCTTGAGCTCGCGCTCGAGCGGGGCGCGATCACGCGAGCCTGCGGAAGCCTCGAGGAGGCGGCGAGCGGCGCCGACCTGGTGTTCGTGTGCACGCCGGTCCGCCTCGTGGCGAACCACGTGAAAGCGGCTTTGGCTGCGGCGGCGCCCCATGCCGTCGTCACGGACGTGGGGAGCACGAAGGGGCCGCTGATGCGCGCCCTGTCGGCCGATGAGCAGCGCCGCTGCATCGGCGGGCACCCGCTCTGCGGCTCCGAGACTGCCGGCGTCGTCAACGCGCGCGCCTCGCTCTACCAGGGCGCGACGTACTTCGTGACGCCGGGCGCACACGTGGATGCGGACGCGTACCACCTGCTCTACGGCTTCCTGGGCATGATCGGCGCCCGCCCGGTCGCCGTCGATCCGGAGGAGCACGACCGTGTGATGGCGGTCGTGAGTCACCTGCCGCACGTGCTCGCCAACGTGCTCATGAGCCAGGCCGGCCAGCACGCGGGCGCGCGCGACGCGTTGCTCTCGGCCGGGCCGAGCTTCCGTGACCTCACGCGCATCGCCGGCAGCAACCGGCGCGTGTGGACCGATATCTTCCTGGACAATCGCGCGGCGCTGCTTGCCTCGCTGGCCCAGTTCCAGGAGGGCCTGCAGGAGGTCCTCGAGGCGCTGGCCGCAAACGACGCCTCGCGGCTCGGCGACACGATCGCCCGCGCGACGGAGCAGCGCGAGCGCATGCTCGCCTCGGGCAGCCTGCCGGCGGAGGACCTGTATCGCCTCATCATCCCGGTGAGCGACCGACCCGGGGTCTTCAGCGAGATCATGGTCGCGCTCGGCGACGCCGGCATCAACGTCGAGGACCTCGCCATGCACCACATGAGCGCCGAGCTCGGCGGTACGCTCACCGTCTACGTCCTCGGACGCGGCGCCTGTGATCGGGCGGCGCACGTGCTCGGCGGGCTCGGCTACGAGGTCAGCACGCGGGCCGAGATCGAATGACCGTCGTCGCCATCGACGGACCGGTGGGCTCGGGCAAGAGCACGGTCGCACGGAGGGTCGCAGCGCGACTCGGCTACCTCTATCTGGACACCGGCGCCATGTACCGGGCCGTCGGTCTGCTCGCCACGGAGGCCGGTGCGCCGCTGGACGACGAGGGCGCCGTGCTGCCGGTCGCCGCCGCCGCCGACCTGCGGTTCGACGGCGACGGCCACCTCTTCGCCGGTGACCGCGACCTGAGTGGGGCGATCCGCACGCTCGAGATGGGCGCCGCCGCGTCCGTGGTCTCCGTGCTGCCGCGAGTGCGCCGGCTGCTCGTCGAGCGTCAGCGCACGCTCGCGGCCGGCGCCGATATCGTCATGGAGGGCCGCGACATCGGGACGAACGTGTTTCGCGATGCGGGCGTCAAGGTGTTCCTGACGGCGCGCCCGGAGGTACGTGCGGAGCGGCGCGCCGCGGAGCTGCGCGCCGCGGGCGAGGACGTGGACGAAGGCGAGGTCCTCGCCGCCCTCCTCGAGCGGGACCGGCGCGACAGCGAGCGTGCGGTCGCGCCGCTGCGCCGCGCCGCGGACGCGGTGGAGATCGACACGTCCCGGATGACGCTCGATGAGGTGGTGGACGCGGTCGTCGGCGTCGTCGAGAGTAGGATCGCGCGATGATGCGGCCATGGGGACTACCGCTCGTCGGGCGCGGTGATACCGCGCTCTACACGTTCGCCCGGTGGCTCGCGGTGCCGTTCTTCGGCGGTCTGTACCGCTGCCGCGTGGGGCGCGCCGGGGACGTGCCCCGCAGCGGGCCGGCGATGGTGATCATGAACCACAAGGCGTACTTCGACCCGGTGGTCGCGGGCATGGTCTTCGATCGCCCGCTCCGTTTCATGGCCAAGAAGGACCTCTTTGCGAACGCCGCCTTCCGCAAGCTCATCGTCAGCCTGGGCGCCTTCCCGATCGACCGCGGCGCGGGCGATCGCGAGGCGCTGAGGACGGCGCTCGAGATCCTCGAGCGCGGCGAGCTCCTTCTGATGTTCCCCGAGGGACATCGCCAGCGCGACGACGCCGTGCACGAGTTCCTGCCGGGCGTCGGCATGATCGCGTTGCGCAGCGGCGCACCCGTGATCCCGCTCGCCGTTCGCGGCACCCAGGACATCCTGCGCGACGGGCGGCCCGGGCTGCCCGCGCTGCGCGGGCTCGTCGGGCCGCCCGTCGAGCTCGGCGACATCACGGGCCGGAACAGCAAGGCGTACCGGGAGTCCGCCCGGCGCATGCACGACGCCGTCGCGGGCCTGTATGCACGACTCTGACGACGGGCTTCCGGGGATCAGACCGGGCGGGGCTCCCTACGACGACGAGCCGGAGCGGAGCGCCGTACCGCGCTCTGTGCGTGCCGGAGACGTCGAGATCGTGGTCGCCCGGTTCGCCGGGTACTGCTACGGGGTGGAACGGGCGCTCCGCCTCACCGGCGAGGCGCTCGAGGGCGCGCCCGCGCCGGTCGCGACCCTGGGACCGATCATCCACAACCCGAGCGTGGTGGGCAGCCTCCGCGAGCGCGGCGTCGACGTCGTGGACGAGGTCGACGACGCCCCCGTCGGCACGCTCATCGTGCGCACGCATGGGGTGTCGCCCGACGTGATCGCCCACGCCCGCTCGCGCCACCTGAACGTGGTCGACGCCACGTGCCCCTTCGTCTCCGTCGCCCAGCGCAAGGCGGCCGCCTTGCGTGAGGCCGGCTACGCGGTCGTGATCCTGGGTGAGCGCGACCATCCCGAGGTGGTCGGCCTCGAGGGCTTCGCAGGCACAGACGCGGTCGTGGTGGAGGAAGCGGCCGGACTGCCGCTCGACCGCCTGCGGGGGCGCCGTGTGGGTGTCGTGGTGCAGACGACGCAGACACGGGCCAATCTGTCCGAGCTGGCGGCCACGCTCGCGCCGGTGGCGAGGGAGCTGCTCGTGTTCAACACCGTCTGCGACGCGACCGAGAAGCGCCAGAGGGCCGCCTGCGAACTCGCCGAGGACGTCGACATCGTCGTGGTCGTCGGAGGGCGCAACAGCGCCAATACCGCGCGCCTCGCCCAGCTTTGCGCCGCCATCGAGCCGCGCACCCACCACATCGAGTCGGCAGCCGAACTGCGTCTCGAGTGGCTTGAGGGGGCGCGGCGCATCGGCGTGACGGCGGGGGCCTCGACGCCGGATGAGGAGATCGAGGCTACGGTGCGTGCCCTGCTGGACCTGTGCGGTGACTGACGCGGTCCCAGACGCCTGTGACGGCGTCG
>CAZJGT010000093.1:0-8958 GCA_964545565.1 uncultured Thermoleophilia bacterium | reverse complement strand
TGGCGGCCTCGGTCTGCTCCTCGCGCCGCGGCGCCGCGAGGAGCAGACCGAGGCCGCCAAGGCCGGGCACCAGGATGAGCAGCCAGAGCATCGCTCAACCCTTCAGACGACGCAGTTTCTCGGTGATGTCGGCGCGGCGGACGCGGTAGATGCCGATCACCAGCGCAAACCCCATCGCCGCCTCCACCGCCATCACGGTCATCAGGACGACAACGAGCAGCTGGCCTTTGGGACTGCCGCCCGAGGCCAGCGCCCACATGGAGCCGGCCGCGAGGATGCTGCCGTTGAGCATCAGCTCGAGGCCCATCATGATCATCACGAACGACTGCTGGCTGAGGGCGCCGTACACGCCCACGCCGAAGATGGCCGCGGCGACGAGGATCAGGGTCTGCAGCGTCACGCCGAGCCTCCCGACGCCGCCGCGCCGCCTGCTGTGCCGGCTCGGGCGCCGTCGGCTCGCCCGGCGTCGTCAGCTCGCCCGGCGCCGCCGGCGCCACCGTCGGGCTCGGCGACCAGCTGCTCCGGCTCCACGGAGCCTTCGTCCGCGTCGCCGTACCGGCCGCGCACGCTGCTGATCGCGATCACGGCGATCATCGTCGCGAGCAGGGTGACGCCGGCGGACTCGAAGATGAACATCGAGTCGCCCATCAGCTCGATGCCGAGCGCGTGCGTCGGGTCCTGGCCGGGGGGCGCCTTTGCCGAGGGAAAGCGTGCGAACAGGCCGACGGCGGCAATCGCGAGAAACGAGACCACACCGGCGACGATGGCGACCGTGTTGCGATGCACCATCGTCATCGGGTTCAGCCCAGCCGGGTTCATCATGAACGCCACCATGAACACGGCCATGATAGTCATCTCGCCGCCCATCATCAGGATCAGGATGAGCCCAAGGAACTGGGCCCGTAGCAGCACGAGGATGATGCCCACCGCGGCGAACGAGACGAGGAGCCAGTAGGCGGCGCGTACCATCGAGTCGGCGCGAAACACGCGCCAGCCGCTGAAGACGGCGAGGCTCGCAAACGCCCAGAAGGTGACGGTGACGATCACGGTGCCGCCGCCAGTGCCTGGATGCCGGCGATGAAGACGTCCAGCAGAGAGAACGGGATGAGGATCGCCCAGGAGATCACCACGTAGCGCTCCGTCGGCACGCGCGCGACGAAGTGACGAGCGGCGACCAGCAATGCCAACAAGAGGAGCGTCTTGAGGATCATCCAGGCGGCGCCCGGAAGCAGCGGTCCGAGCCAGCCGCCGAGAAAGACGGCCGCCGCCATCGCCGCCACCGCGACCAGCACGAGAAGCTGAGCGAAGCGCCACAGCAGGCGGCTCATGCCGGAGACCTCGAGCGACGTGCCGCCGGCCAGATCTTCGCCCTCCGGCAGGGCCAGCGGCCCCCAGAAGGCGACGCCAAGGCCGGTGACCAGGAAGATCGGCAGGCCGAGCGGCTGCCGCACGAGGTTCCAGAGGTTCTCTTGAGACGCCACGATCTCAGCGACCGCCAGCGAGCGAGCCGGAAGCGCCGCACCGATCAGCACCACGGCCAGGGGGATCTCGTAGGAGAGCCCCTCGGCGATGAACCGGTAACCGGCGATCATCGGCAGGGGCGAGTTCGGCGACCAGCCCTGCAGGTACACGGCGACCATCACGAGCGCCACGGCGGCGCCGAAGAGCACCACCCCATTGGCGACGTCGGCCGCCAGAAGGCCCGGCGCCAGCGGCACGGTGGCGAGGCCGACGGCCGCCAGAGCCGCCAGCAGCGCTGGGGCCAGCGCCCAGGTCTCGGCGTCCGGTCGCTCGGTCGTGGTGCGCGCCTTCAGCACGACCGCGGCTCCCGCTTGGATCGGTGCGACAAGCGCCTGCGCCGGTCGCACCTGCAGACCCCCGACGAGCCGGAACAGGACCAGATCGAACCAGGCCGCGACGTACACGCCGAGGACAGCGGCGACGCCGACCAGGGCGGTCGCAATGACGACTCCACCGACGTTCATGCGGGCTCCGTCGGCGGTGCGACAGCCGGATAGCTCACGACATCGGTCATGTCGAGGTCGAGACTCACGATCGTGGTCACAGCCTCGCCCCATTCCATGCCCACGAGAAGCTCCGGAAGCAGTCCGAGGAGCACGACGCCGGCAGAAGTCGAGCCGCCGATGGGGCCGGTCGGACTCTCCACGGTGCCGATAGGGGCAGTCTCGGCGGCGCCGGCAGAGCGAGCCAGCTCCAGGGCCTGCTGCGCCTCCTGCAGACGCTGCCGCAGCCGGGCCAGCGCGCCGCCTTCCTCCTCGACGCGGGGCTGGAAACCCAGCTCGCGGTAGCCGGGGTCGTGGCTGCGCGCGTCCACCGCGATCCCGGCGGCTCGGGCGATGGGGCCGCCGGGGAGGGCCGCCAGCCGATCGCGCGGCATGATCCCGACCCTCCGCAGACTCCAACCGAGGCTGCGGCTGCGGCGCAGCCGGCGTGCCAGTGCTTGCACTTCTCCGAGATCCTCCGGACCGGCACGCCGCGCCAAAGCGAGCACGCGGCGGCCGAGAGCCGTGAGACCCATCACCCGCAGCATCTCGGCCAGCCATGCCAGGTGATGCCGGGCCCGCGCCAGCTCCAGCTCGGCGATTGAGACCGGACGTGTGAGAGCGGCCATGAAGAGAGAACGGTCGGCACCAAACGGTGGCGCCGCCCCGAGAGCCGCAGGTGCCGTCTCAGCGCTCGGTACTGCCACCTCCTGGATGACGTCGCCTTGCAGCTTCACATCCAGCGTGAGCCCGGCGGGAAGGGGCGGCAGAAACGGCCCCGCTCGCAGGAGGAGCTGGTCGAGCTTGAGGCCGTCCCGGTCCTCGGCTCGACCCGCGAGCGGGCGCCCGTACGGCACGCCCCCGGTCATGCCCGTGCCGCCCTGCCCGAAGGGACCGACCCCCCGCCACGGCGCGGGGTCGACGTCGGGCAGCAGATCCGGGGTGGACGCCAGTCGGCCCAAAAGCACGGCGTCACGCAGGCGTATCGCCTCAGGCCCGATCCGCGACGCGTCCGAGATCTGATGCGTATCGGTGAACGGCGAGCCGGGCGGCTGGGCGTCGGACGGCTCACGGTTCGGCTCGCCGAATGACCCGGCGCCGGGGCGCCACACGAGGACACCACGCGGCGGGGGCACAGCGTCGTGGACAGCCATCGCCGCCCTCATCGCCTCGCCGCTCAGGTGACCGAGCACCAAGAGGACGTCTGCGGCTCGCGGGCTGTCGACAACCTCGATCTGCGGATCCAAGCGCAACCAGCGCGCTGTCTCCGAAGCATCCGGACCTGCCACCGCAAAGCAGCGCGCCGGCGCACCGCGGGCGACTCCCGCCAGCACCGTGCTCAAGCCCACTCGAGCGCCCCTTCCCGCCATGTGTAGAGGATCCCGAACAGCAGGATGACGATGAACATCAGCATCTCGACCAGCGCGATCAGACCCTCATCCAGAAACACGACCGCCCACGGATACATGAAGACCATCTCCATGTCGAAGGCCAGGAACAGGAGGCTCATCGGGTAGTAGCGGACGTGGTAGCGGTTCCAGGCGTGCGTGTCTGGCGGGCGGCCGCCCGTGAAGGGGACGCGCGCAGGTGCCGTGGAGGGTCGTGGAGCGAGTCTGCGCTCAGCCCCTCGCAAGACCAGAAACGCGACCAGCGTGACGAAGAAGATCGTGAGTGCGACGGCGATGCCGCTCATCTCAGCGCAAGCCGCCCCGGCTCAGACGTACGACTCGGGGTCTTCCTCGAACTCTTCTTTGCAGTCGACGCTGCAGAAGTAGTACGTCGTGCCGTCATGCTCGGCGACGGCCACCGCGTCGTCGGGTTCGACCATCATGCCGCAGACCGGGTCTTTCTCAGCCATGATCGATCAACTCCTCAGTCGTGCGATCAGTTGCGTGCCTGCTTGCCTGCCGTGCACCACGTCGCGCCAATATTCTGTCCGTCTCCCCGTGACGACGGGACGGGCGCCCGTCGGGCGCCCGCCGTTGCCGTCATATCGCGTCAAGCCAGGCAATGCCCGTCGGCGCAGTCATCGCGACGCGTCACGCTCCTGCCCGGATACCACGAGCCGAGAGCCGACCAGAAGATCAGAGAGAGTACGAGTCCGACGACTCCGACGATCATCAGGATGACGCCGATCGTGCCGAGGCTCACCCCGCTCACGGTCGCCGTGACCGCATAGCGCAGGATCGCTCCTACTGCGATGAGGAAGATGCTTGTACCGATGCCCATGACGATGCCTCCATGAAGGATCCGATCGATCCCTCGCCGTTGTCTCCATGACGGTCCCTTTTCCCGCGCCGCGTCGGACGCAATCCCGGTGCCGTTCGCCGGGCCTCCCAGATGCGTAACGGTTATCAGTCGCTTCGCAAGGGAAGGACCAACCTATGCAGTGAGCATGAAGCATCGAACGACGAGGAGGCCGACCATGTATATCGGTGGCGGAATCATCGCTCTGATCCTCATCATCGTTCTTCTGGCCTTCTTACTCTGAGGTCGAGGAGCAGAACCCAACAGAAGAGGACGGGCGCCCGACGGGCGCCCGTCCTTCTTGATTGAGTCGACGGGTCGCGACCTCCGGCAACGCTCCGGGTCGCCGCTGCGCGGCGCGCTACTCCTGAGCGAGCTGGTGCAGCTTGGTGAAGCTGAGGATCTCGATCAGCCGGTGGTCGCCGCTCATGCGGATGACCTCGGCTCGTTTGAGCCTGTCGAAGGTGCGGCTGAGCGTCTCCGGGACGGTCCCGAGCCGTGCCGCGAGTTCACGCTTGCTCACGGGGAGGACGATGACGCGCGGGACGTCGCGAGCGGCGTGTCCGGGCGATTCGCCTTCCGCCGCCTGCTCCTCGGCGCCCGCCGGCTCGAGCTGGTCGTCGGCGCGCGCCAGGAGGTACCTGGCGAGGCGCGCGGGCACGGGCAGCAGCAGCTCTTCGACGCGGCGGTTGAGCAACCCCAGGAGGTGCGCCATCGCGGCCAGGAGGTTGATCGAGAGCTGAGGCTCGGCGAGCAACAGCGCCAGCGTCGCCTCCTTGTCGAAGCGGTAGACGAGGCACTCCGTCATCGTCTCCGTGCTCGACGCATACGTCCCGTGGAACAGCGCGGCCTCCGCGAACGTCTGGCCGGCCTCGACGTGGCGCACCGTGGCGGTGCGCCCGTCGCGCAGCAGCTTGAAGACCTTGAGCCGGCCCTCCGCGAGCAGGTAGAAGGCAGTCGCCGGGTCGTTCTGCAGGAACAGCGACTCCTCGGACGGCAGCCGCAGTGCTTGCGCGACGCTCGCCAGCCGCTGCAGTTGGTCGTCGTCGAGGCGCCTGAAGAGTGGCGCGGCGCGCAGGTCGGCGAGGGTGCGGCGGTCGGAGCTCATGCAGGCAGTATATCGGGCGCGAGCCGGCGGTTGAGACGACGGCGCGTCGCCGGAACATCGCGTCAGGTGCGCTTGACGCGAGACACGAATGTGTCACCATCGTGTCACACGAACAGGAGGCCACCATGCGCTTTGTCAGCGTGCGCGACCTCCGCTCGAAGTCGGCGGAGCTCTGGAGAGACCTGCCATCAGAGGGCCAGATGGTGGTGACCAACAACGGCCGGCCGGTGGCGGTCCTCGCGGCAGTCGACGCCGGGAGCATCGAGCAGACGTTGGCGTCGTTCAGGCGCAACCGGGCGCTCGTGGCCGTCCAGACCCAGCAGCTGGGTTCGGTGGCGAGCGGTCGTGACCGGATCACCGCGGAGGAGATCGACGCGGAGATCCAGGCCGTCCGCCGCCGCCGTCGTGCGGGGTGAGGCTCGTCATCGATACCAACGTCCTGGTGGCCGGTCTCCTCACTCCGTTCGGGCCGCCCGGCCGTATCGTAGGACTGATCTGCGAGGGTCTTCTTCAACCGTGTACTGACGCACGCGTGCTCGCCGAGTATGGGGAGGTCCTGCGACGCCCTAAGTTCGGCAACGATCCCCTGGCCGTCGATGAGGTGATGGGCGCCGTGCGGCGGCACGGCCTTGCGGTGGCCTCCATTCCTCTGCCGCGCCCGCTTCCCGACGCGGACGACGACCCTTACGTCGAGGTCGGGCTTGCCGGCGGAGCACGGTGCCTCGTCACCGGCAATCGCGGCCACTTCCCGGACGATCGCTGTCTGGGTCTGCCGATCCTGACCCCGGCGGAGCTTGTCGACGCTTGGCGACGGGCGAGTCCCGGCGCTTCTGCATCGCGTGATCGACGGGCCGCATCCCCGCCCCGATCCGCCAACGCTTGACCGCGCTTCCATCGACCCTGACGATAGGAAGATCGAGGCGCCGAACCGGCTGCGATCGGTGCGCGTCACCACAACGAACGCTGATCCCGGCGAGACCGGGTCTGGGGGCCGCATGAAGTGTCCAAGGGCCGTTCGTCTGCTCGTCCTCCTTCTGCTGTGCACGGCGTTGCCGCCGGCCATGGCCGACAGCGCCGCCGCCGCCGACAGCGCCGCCGCCGCAGGCCCTGCGACGACTTCATCCGGTGGCCACACCTGGACCGTCGCCGTCTACGCGAACGGCGACAACGACCTCTTCTACACCTGGTCGCGCTTCACGCTGCCGGCGCTCAAGCGCATCCCGGCCTCTGACGCCGTGAGCGTGGTCGCCATGCTCGACAGGCCGAAGAAGGACGGCGTCTGGCTGTACCGCATCAGCGGACCGACGGTGACCACCGAGAAGCACTACACGACCGAGCGCAACTTCGGCGCCGGCGGGACCTTCCGCTGGTTCCTGCGCCAGGTGCACACACGCTTTCCCTCGGACCATCTCGTGGTGATCGGCTGGGACCACGGCTACGGCTGGCGCTACTTCTCCAAGGACGCCCGCTCCCACGACAGGATCACCATGCCGGAACTGCGCGCAGCGCTCGCCGACGCGGGCGTCCCGGTGGACATCCTGGCCTTCGACGCCTGCAACATGGGCGACATCGAGGTCGCCTGGGACGTGGCCTCTGTGGCGGACCCGTCCGATCCCGGCGCCCCGCTCGTGGACTACCTGGTCGGCTCCGAAGAGACGATCGACCAGGACGGGTATCCCTACGACGACATGTTCGCGCCGCTCGCCGCCGACCCCGGGCGCACAGTCGGGCAGGTGACGGGCGACATGCTGCGCGGCTGGGACCGCTACTACGGCTCACTGCGATGCTTCAACTGGCTGAGCCTCTCCGCCGTGGACCTCGCCGCGGTCAGGGCGGCCGGCCCGGACCTGGCCGACTTCGTCGGCCGGCTGCGGGCCGGCCTCAAGGCGGACCCCGGCGAATACCGCACGGCCGTGCGCGAGGCGCTCGCCACGAGTATCCATGCCTGGGACTCGTGGCAGGTCGATCTCGCGATGTTCGCCGACCGGCTCGTCGCGGGCGGGCGGCTCGACGACGATCCCGGGCTGCTGGTCGCGGCCGGCCGGGTACGAGACGCCGTCCGCGGATCCATGGTGACCGCCGTGACCAGCGGCTCCTATTCACCCTGGTTCGAGGGCCTCACCGTGTGGGCCGGCACCGGTTCCGACTGGACCGGCGACCGGAGCGCTTATCGCGCACAGTCCTTGTTCGGCGCCGCGGCGGCTCGCGGCGGCGTGGGCTGGTACGCTCTGCTGCGCGACTTCAACGCCGGCGGCCGGGCGGATCGTCGCAAGCCCGATCCACGGCTGCCGCGGGCCACGTACGGCCTCACCGATGTGTACTTCTCCGATGCCGGGCATGGCTGGGCGACCGGCTACGACAACGTCTCGAACAACGCGATCATCCTGCGGACCAGGGATGGCGGCGCCACGTGGACCACCAGGAGTCCACGCTCCTGGTACGCGTATATGTTCAGCTCCATCGCCCCGGCGCCGAACGGACGGATCTGGGCGGCGGGCAGCGAGGGCTGGAGTGGCAGCCTGGTGGCACGAAGCGCTGACGGCGGCCGTACGTGGCCGCTCAAGCCCGCGGGGACCAGCGAGTACCTGCTCGGCGTCGACCAACCCGCCGGGGGCACGGCGTGGGCGTGCGGCACGGGCGGCACGCTGCTGCGCTGGCGCGCGGGCATGCAACGCTTCAAGCCGGTTGCGGCGCCCTCCGGCGACCTCTTCGCTCTCGACTTCACGGACGCGGACAGTGGCTGGGTGCTCGCCAACGATGGTCCGTCGACGACCGGAACGGTCCAGTTCACCGGCGATGCCGGCGCCACGTGGACGCCGCAGGTGACCGCCCCGGGAACGCTGCTCTACGCGGTCGACAGCGTCGGCCGCGACGTGTGGGTGGCCGGTGGGGACCCCGCCGCAGGTGGGCTGGTCGCCGGCACGCGCGTGAGCGGTGAGGGCGTCCTTCTGCACAGCCCCGACCGAGGTGCGAGCTGGGAGGCGCAGTGGGGCGGCGGAGCCGCCGATCTGCGCCTGAACGACGTCGACATGGCCGACCCACTGAACGGATGGGCCGTCGGCGACGCGAGCCCGGCGCAGAAGGCGCTCCTGCTGCACACCGCCGACGGCGGAGTCACGTGGCAGGAGCAGAACCTCGACATCGACGGCCGAAGCGGGGAGAGCATCGGCTTCGACCTCGCCGCGGTCTACGCCCTGGACGCGCAGAGGGCCTGGGCCGTCGGCGACGGCGAGCAGATCCTGCGCACCGACGACGCCGGCGCCAGCTGGACCACGGCCCGCGGCGACGTGGTGGGGCCGCGGACCCGGGCCCGTTCGAGCGTCGTCAAGGCCGGCCGGCTCGGCGTCCTCCGGTACTGGGTCGACGACGCGGTCAGTGCCGACGCCCGCGTGACCCTCCGCATCCGCGACGTCCGCGGTCGCACCGTCCGAACCTGGAGGCTCGGGTGGCGTCGCTGCGGCAACGTCGAGCATCGCCTGCTCTTCAAGTGCACCCTGCCGCGGGGTCGCTACACGGTGAGGGTCTACGCCGTCGACCGCGCCGGCAACTCCCAGAGCAGGGCGCAGGTGGGCAGGCTCAGGGTCCGCTGATTCCGCCCGC
>CAZJGT010000092.1:4166-8999 GCA_964545565.1 uncultured Thermoleophilia bacterium | reverse complement strand
GCCATGGCGGCGGCGAAGTCGGTGCTGCCGACGCCGCTGCTGAACGCGGCCACGGCGCCGTAGGTGCAGGTGTGGCTGTCGGCGCCGATGACGACGTCGCCCGGCGCCACCATGCCGCTGTCGGGCAGCAGCACGTGCTCGATGCCCATGCGCCCGACCTCGAAGTAGCTCACGATCTCGTGCTTACGGGCGAACTCGCGCATCTTCACGGCCTGGCCCGCCGCCTTGATGTCCTTGTTGGGCGCGAAGTGGTCGGGGACGAGGGCGATGCGGGCCGGGTCCCAGACCCTGGTGAACCCGGCCTTGTCGAACTCCGCGATCGCCAGCGGCGCCGTGATGTCGTTGGCCAGCGCGAGGTCGACCTTCGCCTCGATGATCTCGCCGGCGTGGACCTGCTCGCGCCCCGCGGCGCGAGCGAGGATCTTCTCGGTGATCGTGGAACCCATCAGACCTCCCCTGCAGCCGCGGCGTTGTTCACGGCCCTCACATAGGCCTTTGCCGAGGCTTCCATCACATCGAAACTGACGGCCTGCCCGTTGAACGAACGGCCGTTGACCTCCACGGCCACGCGCACCTCGGCCAGCGAATCCTTGCCGGACGAGATCGCCCGGACCTGGTAGTCGGCGAGGCTGCCGCTGATGCCCACGGCGTCGTCGATGGCCGCGAACACACTCTCCACGGAGCCGTTGCTGAAGCTGCGGCCCTTCTTGAGCTCGCCGCGCGCCTCGACCTCCACCTGGCTCGTCGGGATGATCGCCGACCCCGACTGGTTGACGAAGCTGCGCAGCGTGAACTGGTCCTCACGCTCGCGGATCTCCTCGCTCACCAGCGCCTCGAGGTCGAGCACCGTGACCTGCTTCTTCTTGTCGGCGATCTCCTTGAAGCTGGCGAAGGCGTCCTTGAGCTCGGCGTCCGAGAGCGTGTAACCGAGCTCCGCCAGCTTGGCGCGCAGCGCGTGCCGCCCGCTGTGCTTGCCGAGCACGATGTCGTTGTCGGCCAGCCCGACGTCGGCCGGGGTCATGATCTCGAACGTCGACGCCTCACTGAGCACCCCCGCCTGGTGGATGCCGCTCTCGTGCGCGAACGCGTTACGCCCGACGATCGCCTTGTTGCGCTGGATGGTGTAGCCGGTCAGCGAGCTGACCAGGCGGCTGGTGCGGGCGATCTCCCTGGTGTCGACGCCCGTCTCGCAGTCGAAGTGGTCACCGCGCGTGCGGATCGCCATGACGACCTCCTCGAGCGAGGCGTTGCCGGCGCGCTCGCCGATGCCGTTGACGGCGCACTCGACCTGGGTGGCGCCGGCGCGCACGGCGGCCAGCGAATTGGCCGTCGCCAGGCCGAGGTCGTTATGGCAGTGCACGCTCACGTGCACATCGTGCAGCGAGGGCGCCAAGCGGCAGAGCTCACGGATGAAGTCGCCGAACTCGAGCGGCAGGGCGTACCCCACCGTGTCGGGCACGTTGATGGTGGTCGCGCCGCACTGCACGGCGAGCTCGAGCACCCGCGCCAGGAACTCGGGATCCGAGCGACTCGCGTCCATGGCGCTGAACTCGACGTCGGCCTCCGCGTGGGTGCTCGCGAGGTCGCGCGCCAGGCTCACCATGGCGCGCGTGCCCTCGAGCACCTGCTCCGGCGTCTTCTTGATCTGGTACTTCATGTGCACCGGGCTGGTGCTGATGAACGTGTGGATGCGCGGGACCTGCGCGACCTTGACCGCGTCCCAGCAGACCCGGATGTCCTCCTCGATGGCCCGCGCCAGACCGGCGACGCGCGGGCCCTCCACCTCTGTAGCGATCGCCTTGACCGCCTCGAAATCGTCAGGCGAGGCGATCGGGAATCCGGCCTCGATGATGTCCACGCGCAGCTTGGCGAGCTGGTGCGCGATCTCGAGCTTCTCGCCCCTGTTCAAGGTAGCGCCGGGCGCCTGTTCACCGTCGCGCAGCGTCGTGTCGAAGATCCTGATGTACCTGTCAGCGCTCACGAGTCACCTACACCTCCCAAGGCATGCGTCGTCGTCAGATGAAGCAGAGGATCGGGTTGTGATCCAAGAAATGGCCGTGCAGGCCGCAGGTGTCTACGCATCCCCCCGCAGGGGGAGGAAGAGCAGGCAGCCGAAGAGGGAGAGGTCGCGGGCGCGTACCCCAATGTGGGCCTCCCGGCGGGACTCGCTTGTCGCACGGCGACGCATGGTCCGCGAAGTGTATGCCACGCGTGCGTGCAGGCGCAAGCTTCCCCGCGCGCGAGGGTGCGCAGCGCCGGTCACACGGACGTCTCCGCCCGGACGAGCGGCGCGAAGGCCGCGTGGACGATCGCGCGCAGGTCGGCGGTCCCGTCGGCGCGCTGCCAGTGGTCGAGGGCGGCGTCGAGTGCGGCCATACAGCAGCCGGCCAGCACATCCGCGGTAAGGGCGTCGGCGGCGGCCGCCGTCTGCACGATCCCGCGTGCCAGCTCGGCGCGGTCCCGGAAGTCCTGCTCGACAGCGGCCGCGTGCACCTGCGGCGTCGCGTAGATGAAGCGGACGCGGCGCAGCAACGCCGCGACGTCGTCGCGCTCGCCCAGCGCCGCCAGAAAGGCGTCGCGAAACGCGAGCGCCGGAGGCTCCGAGCGCAGACGCGACGCCAACTGAGCGCCGATCGGCGCGTCGTGCTCGTCCCACAGGACGACGCGCTCCTTCGTCTCGAAGTACCGGTACACGGTCGAGGGTGAGACGCCGGCGGCGACCGCGACATCCTGGAGCGTCACCCCGTCGAACCCGCGCGCCTCCATGAGCTCGAGCGCGACACCCTGAATGTGGCGCATGCCGGCGAGCCGGTTGCGCTGTCTGAGGGTCAGCATCGACATCGACAGTCAGCGTAACCAATCTGAAAGTCACTTGCAAGAAGACAGTTTCATGCTGTATCGTGCATCTGCCGCTGGCTGCCGAGCAGCCGGATCCCACCCCGGAAGGGTCCTCAAATGACGTCGTCGAAGCGCTCCAAGTCGAGGACCGGATTCGTGCTGGAGGAGCTGGTCGTCGATGCGCTCATCACCGCCGCCATCCTCTGGGTGCTCGTCCTGCTCGGCGAACCTCTCATCGCCATTCTGACCAGTCCGGTGTTCATCGCCATCATGGCGGCCGGCATCGCCTCCATCGCCTGGAAGGCCTATCGCCACCAGCCGGAGGGTGGCCGCGATGCGTGACGGGGCACGGTGAGCCGCCTCACCCGTGCCGCCGTCGCGGCCGCGATCGGCGCCGCCATCCCCACCGCCATCGTCGCCATCGTGGCGCTGTTCACGGACTCGTCGGTCGCTGCAGCCTCCGCAAAGCGCGAACCCAAGTGAGCGGCGCGGCGGTCCTGCGCCCCGGCTCGCCCCGCGCGTTCGGGCCCTTGCTCACGACGGGCGGGCGGCTTCGCTTCCTCGACCTGGCGCGCGGTCTGGCCATCGTCTTCATGGTCATGCAGCACGTCCAGGTGATCTTCGCCGTGGGCGAAGGGGAGGACTCGGCACTGGGTCTGCTCTTCGTGCTCCTCGGCACGGCCCCGGCGGCTCCCGTGTTCATGGTCGCGATGGGCTTCCTGTTCGGGAGCTCGACCCGGACCGGTGTGCGCAGCGGCATCGTGCGCGGCTTGCAGCTCTTCGCGCTCGGCTACGTGCTCAACGTGCTGCGCTTCATGCTGCCGCTGTTGCTGGGGACCCACCCGCGGATCGTCGAGCTCTTCGGCGACACCTGGTGGGGACCGTTCTTCGAGATCGACATCCTGCAGCTCGCCGGCCTCTCCCTGATCATCC
This sequence comes from uncultured Thermoleophilia bacterium, assembly GCA_964545565.1. Lineage (GTDB taxonomy): Bacteria > Actinomycetota > Thermoleophilia > UBA2241 > UBA2241 > CAIXSE01. The sequence goes on along the minus strand of CAZJGT010000092.1, from coordinate 5,228 downwards.
TCGGACTGGTCAAACACCACCTTCGCGACCCGCGCGTCGTCCTCGCACTGGCAGCGGCGGTCGCGACCGTCTCGCCCCTCCTGTGGGGGCTCGGCGGGAGCTTCCTCCTGAGCGAGAACTTCCTTCTCGACCCGCTGTGGGGGACCGGCGACTGGGTCTCCTTCCCGCTCTTCCCCTGGCTCACCTATCCGCTTCTGGGGCTCGCCCTGGCCGGCTTCGCCGCCCGGGCGACCTCCGCCACGCGGCTCATGCGGACCTGGGCGCTGGCTGGTCTGGGTGCGGTGCTGGTCGGCGGCGCTGTGATGCTGATCGCGCCGGACGCCGGAGGCATCCTGGCGGTGGGTGACTACTACCGCAGCGGACTTCCGATGCAGGTGCTGCTGGCCGGCTTCGTGCTCGTCTGGCTGGCCTCGCTCTGGGGGCTCGACCGCCGGCTCTCGTGGCGCCTGGCGCCCCGGTACCTCACGTCGCTCAGCCGCAACATCACGGCGGTCTACCTGATCCAGTGGATCATCATCGGGTGGGTGGCGATCACGCTCGGCGTGTTCGATCAGTCGTCGTGGCTGGCGGCCCTGCTGGGCGTGGCGATCCTCGTCGCCAGCCACGTGCTGGCGCTCGCCTACGCTCGCGTCAGGCGAGTGTTGAGGGCGCGGCAGCCGCCACGGCCCGTCGCAGCCCGCCGCACATAAACGCACATCGCCGCACGCGCTGACGCCCCGGGTTCAGTGAAAGCTCTCTTGTTAGAGTCCCTCCTCTGCCTCCGTGGCAGCCGCCTGAGCATAGCTCACCCCGTGGGCAGGAGACCCGCCTGACCCAGGATCGACCGCAACTCATCGGTCTGTAGCTCGTCGAGCGGCCTCAGCGGCGATCTCGGCGGTCCGCCGTAGTACCCGAGTATGTCCATGGCAGCCTTCAGACCGCTGACCCCGAAACGGCTGGTGACCGCCAGATTGACCGGCAGCATCCGTAGGTGCAGCTCGCGCCCCTCGTCCAGGCGACCGGCGTGGAACAGGTCGTAGAGCGCCACCGACTCGTCGGGAGCGATGTTCGCCAGGGCGAGGA
>CAZJGT010000092.1:0-4156 GCA_964545565.1 uncultured Thermoleophilia bacterium | reverse complement strand
CGCCCATGGCCTGGGTCGGGTAGAAGAAGCCGGCGGAGCCGGCGAGCACCTCGAACGAATCGTCGGCCTGCCGCAACGTCTCCCCCATCTTGGCCACATCGCCACCGGTGTCCTTGACGCCGATGATGTTCGGGTGACGCGAGAGCTCGACCAGCAGCGCGGCCGACAGGTCGATGCCGGTGGCGGGCGGGAGGTTGTAGATGACGATGGGGATCGGCGATCGGTCCGCGACCGCACGGTAGTAGTCGGCCAGGACCGGGGGCGTCATCTGGCCCTTGTAGTAGCTGGGGTTGACGACGATGGCCGCGTCGGCCCCGACGGCGGCCGCGGCTTCCGTGAGGGCGATCGTATGCACGGTCGACTCGGCGGCGGCGCCTGCGATCAGCAGCTTGTCGCCGCCGATGGCCTGGCGGGCCGTCTTGAGCACCTCGAGGCGCTCCCGCTCGTCGAGAAAGACCCATTCGCCGTTGGAGCCGAGGACGACGTAGCCCTTCAGCCCCGTCCGGTTCCAGCGCTCGAGGTTCTCGGCCATCTTGTCGTGGGCGACCGCCCCACGTTCGTCGAACGAGGTGACGATGGGAGTGAACACCCCGCGCAGTGAGATCGGCGTCCCGCTCATGTCGTGCCTTCCTTCTCCGGGCATGTGTGCCTGTGGGCTCAGAGGTCCGCGATCAGGTCGTCGAGTCCAAGGTCTCTGAGCGTCTGCGGAAGCGGCTTGCCGGTCTCCACGTCCCAGCCCATCCCTGCGTAGTAGACCTCGAGCATCAAGCCCCACTTCTCCATGATGTCCTTGCCCTCGGCGGGACCGTCGATGGGCACCGAGCCGTACCTTCGGGACGGCCGCTCGTCCTCTCTGCGCATGCCGTGGCGGAAGTTGAACATGCGGAGCTGGTTGACGACCCGGCGACCGACGGTGAACGCGTCGTCCAGCGTCATCTCCCAGCCGGTGACGGCGTTGAGGCACTCGAGCTGGAGACCCGGATGAGGCGAGACGAAGCGGCAGGTGCCGAGGCAATCGTCGAATTGTCTGATGCCGTTGTACCGGGCGTTGACGCGCGACACCTCCTCGTGGGAGAAGGGGTCGGTCACCGCCGGCTGCCCGACCAGCTCCGGGTGCACGCCCACCCACGTCGCCTCGATGGTGCCGGTGTTTCCCAGAGCGGTGTCGAAGAGCTCCGCCCAGCCGCCGCGATGGTCGTGACTGCGGGGGCTGGCGCCCTTGTGCGTGTAGATGCCGAGATCGGCGGCCTCGCCGCCGACGCTCTCGGACGCGCGCTTCACGCCCTGCGCCAGCAGCTCGCCGATACCCTCGCGGGCGGCCATGCGGCCGAGCAGCTCTCTGACCGCCTCGACGTTGCCCCAGCGCAGGTCCAGCCCGTCCAGGTCCGCTTGGGAGAAGAGGCCCTTCTCGTAGCATTCCATGACCCAGCCGACCGTCCACGAGGCCTCGTTGCAGTCCATCCCCAGGCGGTCGACCTCGCGCGCCAGCATGACGACCGCCCCCAGGTCGGTGTTGCCGATCTGCGGACCCCAGGCGGCCAGCTGCTCGTACTCGGGCTCCTCGCCCACGAAACCCTCGTAGGGGCCCTCGGTGACCGTCACCTCTTTGACGTGGGAGAGCCGGCACTTGTAGCAGGGCATCGAGCGCGTCTCGAAATGCGTGCGCATGTACTGCCCGTTCATGCGCTCGTGCTCCGGGAACAGGTTGGTGGTGTAGTTGCGCACCGGGAGCCGACCGCCGTCATGCACCGCGGAGAAGCCGCCGCCGGTGCCCCACTTGTACACGTGGCCGAAGCCCTTGGCATGCTCGAGCATGGCCAGATTGGCGACCTTGAGCCGGTCGGGATCGTGAATGGGGAAGTTGAGCTCGCCCCTGTGAGCGACGACGGCTTTGAGGTTCTTGGCGCCCATCACGGCGCCCAGTCCGTTATGGGCCGCGAAGTGCCCACCGTCGCCGCCGATGGCCGCGAAACGCACGCCCCGCTCACCGGCCGGCCCGATGCCGTAGATGCTGACCTGACGCGCCCTCACGCCCAGTTCCTCGCGCACGTCACGTTCGAGCTCGAAGAGATCGGTGCCCGCAAGGTGCCGAGCATCACGCAGCTCGGCTTCGCCGTTCTCGAGATGCAGATACACCAGCTCCGGCGACCGGCCCTGGAAGACGATGCCGTCGAAGCCGGCGAACTTGAGGTAAGCGCCCATGAAGCCGTTGGCCTGCGAGGCCCCGGCGAGGCCCGTCATCGGTCCCTTGGCCGCGACGTTGAAGGTCCCTGCTCCGTAGACGCCGCTGCCGCCCAGCGGGCCGGCGGTCCAGACCATCCGGTTCTCCGGGTCGTCCCACTCGACGCCGGCGGGAACCTCCTCATGGAGGATCCGCGCGCCGAAGCCGACGCCGCCCACCCAGGTCTCGATGAAGCCCTGCGACAGGGGCTCGACGGCGGTCGTCCCCGCCGTCAGGTCGACGCGCAGGAGGCTGCCCACATATCCGCCGCTGTTCATGCTCCTTCATCCCTTTCGTCGTCCGGGCCCTCGCCCAAGATGAGACGCCGCATCTCCGTGACCGAGTGCGCCCGCTGCGCGACGCAGTCGATGCCGCGCTCGACGATGTCGAGCAGCGCCGGCACGCCGCCGAAACGCTCGAGCTCGCCGGGGGACGGCTTGAAGCGCAGCCAGATGCTGGCGCCGGGCTGGCCCATCGCGTTCACGCTGATGACGCCGTGCACCCCGAGCCAGTACAGACCGATGCCGGCGGTCAGCTCGCCGGGCACGACCGGCAGGTCCTGACCGCACATCTCCTGGACCAGCCCGTAGATGGTGTCGGCCGGGATGCTCGCGCCGAGCGCGGAGCGCACGACGCGATCCTCCCCGAAACGCCCGCTCAGCGCCCCGTAGATCTGCCCGCCGAGCTCGTGTTCTTCGCGCAGGCCCTGGGGATCGAACCTGAGGAGCGAGGACCAGATACCCAAGACCAATGGCGGCCGCGCCTCCATCCCCAACTCCGCGGCCTTGGCGACGACCTGCTGCATGAGGTGAGGCTCGCCGACCATGAGGCCTGCTCTGGGGCCGCCGAGGCCGGCCTTGTCGCATGCCGTGATGCCCAGATCCGCGCCCGTCTCCATGGTCTTGAGACCGCCGAAGACGATGGGGCGCAGCCTGGTGCCGTAGGCGTCGTCCAGCAGCACGGGGACTCCCGCCTCGCGGCCGAGGCGCACCGCCGCGAGAAGCACGTCCTGGTCCAGGATCTCCAGCTCGCTCGAGACCCCGGTGATGACGATGAGGCTCACGTCATGCTCGTCCAGCCAAAGACCCACGTCGGAAGGCAGCGTGGTCTGGCGGAGCTGCGCGGCGGCGAGCCGGGCGCCGCGCCCGATCGACGGGTGCGAGCGAGCGCCGGGCGTGACCGAAGCCACGACCGACCCCGGCCGGGCGAGGGCGACACAAGCGGCGATGATGCCGGCCGAACAGCGGTTGAAGACCGCCACCTCGTGCCCGGCATCTCCGCCGAAGTGCTCCCGCGCCAGCTGCTCGAACTGATCTGAGAAGAAGGCCGGGCCCACCCACTCATCTCCCCAGGCGACCTTGTCGGGCGGCACGTGGAAGTCACGGTGCAGCCCCGTGAAGTTGTAGAAGCTATCGTGGCCCAGAGTCGCGGCGCGCTCGCGGATCAGTCGCAAGGCATGAGTGCGCCGTCTTGCCTCGTCGAGCGAGGACGAGAGGATGGGACCTCTGGCGTAGCCCACCGAAGGGTCGATGGATCCGCCTGAGCCCACGCTACCAGCCCCGGTCCTGCGGGCTGGAGAGCGCGTTGCGGACCAGCATGTGCAGCATGGTCACCACGGCCTCCTGCGTCTCCGGCGAGGTGCCGTCCACCCACGGCTGCTTCATGCCGGCCTCGCCCTCGGCCCCGGCGTATGCGCAGTCGAGACCCATGCGCCGCTCGGTCTCCACGGACTGGAGGATCGCAGGATCCTCGAGCAGGTAGGCGAGGCAGGCCGACACGCCGTAGCCGCCCCAGTTGCTGATGGCGCCGACGACCAGCACGTCGGTGGGCACGTGACAGACAGGGTCCGACGCACAGGTGCACTTGCAGGCGGCCCAGCACGGCAGCAGCTTGGTCAGCTCGTCGGCGCCATCAGCAACTGGGGCGGCTACGGCG
>CAZJGT010000091.1:0-9067 GCA_964545565.1 uncultured Thermoleophilia bacterium | reverse complement strand
CGCCGAGGACGCCAACGACGGCGTCAAGAAGATCGACGCGCTGCTGGGGAAGTAAGGCCGCGTCGCACGCGTCTGAGAGGCTGCGAGGGGGCGGGCCGGCGGCCCGCCCCCTCGCACGTACGGAGCCGGGACGCGTGACCCGGGGCCTGTCCGTGAGCCGCGCGGGCGGTCGCCGCGCGGGCGCTGGTCGCCCCTCGTCAGAGGTTGAGCCGCACGCCGTCCGCGTAGCTGAGGCTGCGTCCCGCGCGCTCGATGTTGGGGTAGCCCTCGCGGGTCATGATGAGGCGCTCAAGCCCGAACCCGAGGCCGACCCATGGATCGACGATGCCCCAGTTGCCGTCGAGCGGGTGGGGGCCGAGGCCGGCGGAGCATACCTCGGCCCCCCCGACCAGCACGTCGACCATGGCGCCGTAGACCTCCGAGTGGGTGACCTCGAGATCGTAGGCGGTGATCCCGGCGGCGTCCATGACGAGCGCGGCGAGTTCCTCCAGGCGCCCTTCGCCTTCTTCGGCCGGCCGGCCGAGCTCGACGAGGTTGAGCATCGTGAACTCGTTGAGGTGGCCGGCGCCCTTGCTGTCGCGGCGAAAGCACGGACCGATCTCGAAGATGCCGAACGGCTTGGTCCAGATCCTGCCGAGGCGGCGCAGAAGCGTGTACAGATTGGGAGCCAGCATCGGCCGCAGGCAGCGACCGTCGTCCAGCCAGAAGACCTGCTCGCGGAGCGGATGGCCGTGCTCGATGCCCATCTTGCGTAGTGAATCCGCGGCGATGATGAGCGGCGTCGCGACGCGCACGAAGCCGGCGCCGACGAGCGCGTCGCTCAGGCCGCCCTCGAGCTCGACCAGCCGCGGCAGGCGCTTGCCGCGGCGCAGATCGCGGAGACTGCGGCGACCGGCGGACACGAGCTCGTTCTCGAGCCGCTTGAAGACGGCGTCACGCTCGCCTGCGTCGGCGAACAGGCTGTCCGCGACGAGCGGATCGGCGCCGAGTTCGCGCAGGCGCTGCGCCTGCGTCGGCGTGAGGCGGATGCCCGGAGCGTCGCGCCGGTCCGGCATCACGGCCCTGCGCTCTCGAGCGGGACGCGCGCGAGGTAGTCGGCGAGGCCGCCGACCAGCGCGCGCGCCAGCCTCTCCACATGCTCCGGTCGCCGCGCCAGCGCTTCGTCGCCGGGGCAGGTCAAGAACAGCGGTTCGACCACGAGGGCGATGCCGCGGGTCTCGCGCAAGACACCGTAGTTGCGCCCGAAGCCGCCCAGCCACGGCACTCCGGCGGCTTCCATGCGCGCACCGACGTACGCGGCCAGACGCCGGCCGTGCTCTGAGTAGTAGTGGCTGCGCTGGAAGTAGTAGCCGGCGCAGCCGCGAGCAGCCGGCGACGCGTCGCCGTTGCAATGGATCGAGACGAAGTACGTGGACCCGGCGGCGTTGGCGGCGGCGGCGCGCGCGTACAACGGGACCTGTGCGTCCGTCTCGCGCGTGAGGTGGACGCGACAGCCCTCGGCGCGAAGCAGCTCCGCCACGCGCCGCCCGAGAGTCAGCGTCACGTCCTTCTCGGCCAAGCCGCCCGCAGACACGATCCCCGGGTCGGGCCCACCATGTCCCGGGTCGATGGTGACGGGTTGCCCGGTGAGGCTGCGCGCGGCGACGAAGCCACCATCGCGTTCGGGGATCTTCTTGCCCTCACGGCCGGACTCGGCCTTGCGCACGGCCTCGAGCTTGCCCAAGGTGCTCGCGCCGACGATGCCGTCGACGGGGACCCCGGCGTTGCGCTGGAAATCGAGGACGGCGCGCTCGACCCCCTCGTCGTGCACCCCGCGCTCCGCGCCGGCGTTGAAGCCCAGCAGGTTGAGCTTGACCTGGAGCTGCAGGACGTCGTCGCCGCGAAACGGCGGCTCGCGCAGGTAGAGGAGGCGGTCGCCGAGCGCGTAGGTCGCCTCCACGAGCTCACGCCACGTGTTGGCTCCGACGAGGCCGTCGGCGAGCAGGCCGCGCTCCTGCTGGAACGAGAGGACGGCGTCTTCCGTGTGTGGCCCGAAGAACCCGTCCACGCCCTCCCGGCCCAGCTCGAAGCCTCGCCCGCGCAGCCGGGTCTGGACGTCGAGGACTTCTTTGCCGCGGTCGCCGCGGGAGAGGTCACGCACCAGGGGCTCCTCGTGGAGGGGTCGTGGATCGTTGGGCCCTGGATTCTATACGAGTCAAACGCCTGCACCCGAGCGCACGCCGGCCACCACGAGGATGAGCACTCCCACGCCCAGCGCGATCCGGTACACGACGAAGAGGTTGAAGTTGTGCCGCTTGAGATAGGCGAGCACGAACCAGATGGCGGCGAGGCCGCTGAGCGCGGCGGAGACGATGCCGACGGCAAACGGTGTCGCCGTCCCCGGGGGCAGCCCGTCCCTGGCGACCTCGATGCCCTTGAACGCGGCCGCGCCGCCGATCACCGGGATGCTCATGAGGAAGGAGTACCGCGCGGCCGACTCCCGGTCGAGACGCACGAGAAGGCCCGTCATCATGGTGACGCCGGAGCGCGAGACGCCGGGGAGGAGAGCGAGCGCCTGGGCCACGCCGATGAGGACGGCATCGAGCCACGTGAGGGCGCTCAGGTCGCGGTCGAGTCTGGCGACGTGGTCGACCAGGTACATGAACGCGGCGAAGACGATCAGCGCGACGCCGATCATCCAGGGCTTGCCGAGCGTGTTGGTGATGAAGTCCTCGAGAAGGACCCCGACGATGGCCGCGGGGATCGTGCTGGCGATCAGCAGCCAGGCCAGACGCGCCTCGGGGTCGGCGAGGTCACGCCCGACGATGCTGCGCGCCCAAGCGCCGATGAGCCGGCCGAGCTCGCGCCAGAAGTAGAGGACGACGGCCACGAAGGTCCCGAGGTGCAGCGCCACGTCGAACGTCTTGTTGAGGTCGGGGTTGTCGAGGAGGAAGTGCCAGTTGAACAACCACGGCACGAGCAGAAGGTGCCCCGAGCTCGAGATGGGCAGGAACTCCGTGAGACCCTGTACGACACCGAGGATGATGGCCTGGAGGATCGTCATCTGACTCCTTGTCTTGCGCTGGGGTGGTCGGGGCGTGGCCGAAGAGGAGTTTAGCGCACGGTATACCTGTGTGGTGAGCGCAGGCGACGGCGGACGGGATCCGCCCGGGAGGGGTGATGGTCTCATGGTGAGAAGCGAGCCGGTCACGGTCCGGTGGAAGAACGAAGGGCTGCTGTTCGAGGCCACGACCGCGCATGGGACGATGTCTCTCGCCTCCAGCTTGGACGAGCCCGGTAACGGCGTCACACCGATGGAGGCGCTGGCGACGTCGCTCGGTGGCTGTACCGCCATGGACGTGGCGTCGATCCTCATCAAGATGCGCCAGCCGCTCGAGGGCTTCAGCGTCGAGGTGAGCGGGGAGCGGGCCGAGGAGCACCCCAAGCGCTTCACATCCCTGGAGGTCGTCTACCATCTCAAGGGCGACCTGGACGAACGGAAGGTGCAGCGGGCCATCGAGCTCTCGGAGGAGCGTTACTGCTCCGTCGGGGCGACGCTGCGGCCGGCGCTGCCCATCACCTCGCGCTACGTGATCGAGCGCTGACGCGATTTCGCACTACGCGCACCGTGTTTACAGGAGATGAGCCCGAAGCTACTATCTGGCTGCCGTCACCTGCAGAGGGGAAGATGCGTGGATCGCGATCACGAGCTCTCGGCCGTCCTCGCCGACGACACCCGCTACCACATCTACCGCTGGGTCGCCGGCCGACCGGGCGCCGACGTCACGGTGGCGGACGTCGCCGGCGAGTTCGGTGTGCATCCCAACGTCGCCCGCATGCACCTCGCCAAGCTGGAACAGGCGGGGTTTCTCACGACCGGGTTCCGGCGTGCCGCCGCCGGTGGCCGGCCGGCGAAGCTGTACCGGCTGAGCGACCTGGTGGTCACGTTCGGGTTTCCGCCGCGGCGCTACGAACTGCTCTCGCGTCTCGCCCTCGACGCCCTGTCCGCCGGCGGAACACGTGAGGACGCGCTGCGCGTGTGTCTCGAGGCGGGCGCCGCCGAGGCGCGCAGGGCCCTCGTCCGCGAGGCCGGCGCGCCGGGCGACCGGACCGCCGCCGCCGCCGTCGTGAGGGCCGTCACGGAGGAGCAGGGCCTGCTGCCCGAGATCGAGTGGGTGGAAGGGTCGCTCAGGGTGGTCGTCAACAACTGCAGCTTCCGCGAGCTCTCCGGCGCCGATCCGGACCTGGTGTGCTCGATGCACCGCGCCTTTCTCGAAGGCGTGCTCCGCGTCGCCACTGTCGGCCTCGGGGACGTGCGCATCCATGACGGCGGCCGCCGGATCAGTCGCGGCGGCGAGTGCTGCGAGATGCTGTGCTCGTTCTCGGACGAAGGGTGAGAGAAGCGCTGCGCGCGGTGATACTGTACTGGCGCATCCGAACCACTGGGAGGATCTCGTGACGATCGACGAAACCATTCGTGACCTCCTCGATGTGTCCACCGACATCAGGTCGGTGGCCGTGGTCGACGAGACCGGCGCCGTGGTGGCTGCCGCACCCGGCGAGCCCCGGCCCCAGGCCGCGGCGGCCATCGCGCAGGTCTGGGACGCCGCCGCCCGCCGAGCCGGCGGCCTCGGTGATGCGGCCCTCGAGCACGTCGTGGTGCCCGTGGACGACGCCGCCGTCGCCGTTGTGGCGGCGCACGGCCACCGCGCCGCGGCGGTCACCGGCCCCCGGCCCGCCGCGGCTCTGCTGCTGTTCGACCTGCGGACCTGCCTGGGCGACGCCTTCGCCGCAGAAGAGGGTGCGCGGTGAAGGCCCGGCGCGTCGCCACCGTCGCCGCCGTCGCCGGAGCAGTCGCCGGTCTCGTATGGTGGCGACGCCGCACGGCTGCGTCGCCACCCGGCGTCCAGATCGGTCTCGCCGACGGCGCCGTGCACACGCTCGAGCAGGACGACCCTGCGCGCGCCGAGCTCGAGGCGCTCGCGGTCGGTGTGCGTGACGGCCTCACCGGAGCGACCTGATGGACGTCGCATCCTTCGACGCCGCGCTGTTGCGCGCCACCATCGCGCGGGCTCTCCGCCGGGGCGGTGACTTCGCCGAGGTGTTCGTGGAGGATCGCGAGAACCTCGGTCTGCGCCTCGAGGACGGGCGCATCGAGCAGACCAGCGGCGGTCACGAGCTCGGCGCCGCCGTACGGCTCCTCTCCGGCGAGCGCACGTACTACGCGTACAGCGACGCCGTCGATGAGGCCGGCCTGTCGGCCGCCGCCGACGCGGTCGCCGCGGCGGTGAGCGCCGGCGCGCAGGGCCCCGAGGTCGTCGATCTCGGGGCGGTCCGCGCCGATCCCGGCAGACACCCCGTGCTCACGCCGCCGGACGAGGTCGCCATCGCCCGCAAGGCCGCGCTGGTGCGCATCGGCGACGAGGCCGCGCGCGCGGCGTCGCCCGAGATCGTGCAGGCCACCGTGGGCTACGGCGACACACGCCAGCGCGTGCTCATCGCCAACTCGCTCGGCGATCTCGTGCTCGACGACCGCACGCGCACCCGCTTCACGACCCAGGTGGTGGCCCGTCGCGGAGAGGTCATCCAGACCGGTCATGAGACCGTCGGCGGGAGCGCCGGGTTCGAGCTGGTCGACGAGGAGGTCGCGCGGCAGGTGGCGAGAAGCGCCGCGGACAAAGCCCGCGTCATGCTCGACTCGAAGCCGGCTCCGGTCGGCGCCATGCCCGTCGTGCTCGCCAACGGCTTCGGCGGCACGCTCTTCCACGAGGCGTGCGGCCACGGCCTGGAAGCCGACGCGATCGCCAAGGGAGCGAGCATCTACGAGGGCAAGATGGGCGAGGTCGTGGCCGCGTCCATCGTGAGCGCCTATGACGAGGGATCCATCCCCAACGGTTGGGGATCGCAGGCCTTCGACGACGAGGGCGTTCCCACACAGAAGACGATGGTCATCGAAGACGGCCGGCTCACCGGCTACCTCTACGACCGGCTGCGGGCGCGGGAGGCCGGGGCTCGACCGACGGGCAACGGGAGACGCCAGTCGTTCCGCCACGTGCCGATCCCGCGTATGACCACCACCTACATCGCGCCGGGCGTCTCCACGGTGGACGAGATCATCGCGGCGACGCCCAGGGGCTTCTACGCCAAGAGCCTGGCCGGCGGACAGGTCGAGCCGGCCAGTGGCAGCTTCGTCTTCGGCGTCGCCGAAGGCTACCTGATCGAAGGCGGCAAGGTGACCACTCCCTTGCGCGGCGCGACGCTCGTCGGCAACGGCATCGACATCCTCATGAAGATCGACATGATCGCGAGCGACTTCGACGTGAAGACAGGCATCTGCGGCAAGGACGGCCAGGGAGTCCCGGTCGGCACCGGGCAGGCCACGCTGCGCATCGCCGAGATGACGGTGGGGGGGACGGGCTGATGTTCGATGTCATCGACGCTGTGCTCGAGCGAGCCGAGGCTCGCGGCGCCACGGACGTGGAGGTCTACGGCGAGCGGTCCACCTCGCACCGCATCAAGGTGTACCGCCAAGAGGTCGAACAACTCACCGTCGCGCAGCGTCGCGGCGTAGGCGTGCGCGTGTTCGCCGCCGGCGCTGTGGGCCACGCCTACACGTCGGACCTCTCCGACGGCGCGCTCGACGTCGTCGTGCAGCGCGCCGTCGACCACGCCGCCGTCAGCGACCCGGACGAGTTCGCCGCGCTGCCGGCGCCTGCGGGCGCGCCGGCCGACGTGGATCCGTTCGACCCGCGACTCGTCGCCGCGACCGACGAGCAGCGCATCGCCGTCGCCCTCGAGGTGGAGGCCACGGCGCTCGCCGCGGATGCTCGCGTCAAGACCGTCGAGGACACCATGTACGTCGACGGCGACGGCGAGGTCTTCATCGCCAGCACGGCCGGCGTGCGCGGCAGCTATCGCGCCGGCCAGTGCTACGCCTTCGCCTACGTGCTCGCCGAGCAGGAGGGCCAGGTCGAGACCGGCTACTCCTACAGCGTCGGACGTGCGCTCGAAGAGCTCGACCCGGCCGCCGTGGGGACCGAGGCAGCCGGGCGCGCCACGCGGCTGCTCGGCGCGCGCACGTGCGCCTCGATGAAGGCGCCGGTGATCCTCGACCCCTTCGTCTCGGCGGCGTTCTTCGGCGTGCTCAGCTCGGCGCTCACCGCCGACGCGGTGCAGAAGAGCCGATCGCTGTTCGCCGGCCGAGAGGGCGAACGCGTGGCCGGCGACCTCCTCGAGCTCGTCGACGACGGCACGCTCGCCGACGGCCTCGAGAGCGCGCCCTTCGATGGCGAGGGCGTGCCGTCGGGGCGCACGCCGCTCATCGCCGGAGGCGTGCTCCAAGGCTTCCTCTACGACACCTACACGGCGCGCAAAGCCGGGCGCGCCAGCACCGGCAACGGTCTGCGCGGCGGGTACTCCGGCTTGCCCGGCGTGCGTCCCACGAACCTGGTGGTCGCCGGGCCCTCGACATCGCTCGCGGAGATCGTCGCCGGCATGCCGCGCGGCGTCCTCGTCACCGACGCGGTCGGTATCCATTCGGGCGCCAACCCCATCTCCGGCGAGTTCTCGGTGGGCATCAGCGGCGTGCTCATCGAGGACGGCGAGTTCACCACGCCCGTGCACGAGGTCACGCTCGCCGGCGACATCGTCGGCATGCTGACCGGCATCCGCGCGCTCGGCGACGACGCTCGCTGGGTGCCCGGCGGCAGCATCCTCACTCCTTCCGTCGTCATCGACGGCATGGCGATCGGCGGCACCTGATACAGTCTCCGGGGGTGTTTCTCCCACCCCCATCAGCCTCGGACCACGATCGAAGGGGGCCCTGTGAGCGATCTCGGCCGGCGTCTGCTCGACGCCAGTTACCTCGAGGGAGACTTTCTCCTCCGTTCCGGCCGGCGCAGCAAGTTCTACCTCGACAAGTATCTCTTCTCGACGCAGCCGGACCTCCTGCGCGACATCGCCGCCGGCCTGGCGCGGAAGCTGCCGGCCTACGAGCCCTTCGATCTGCTCGCCGGCCCGGAACTCGGAGCCGTCGCCATCGTGGCCGCCGTCTCGCTCGCGTGCGGTAAGCCGTTCGTGATCGTGCGCAAGGGCGCCAAGGGCTACGGCACCGACAAGGCGATGGAGGGCAGGGCCGAGGCCGGCCAGAGGATCGTCATGGTCGAAGATGTGGTGACGTCCGGCGGCGCCGCGCTCATGGCCGTCGACAAGCTTCGCGAGGCCGGCCTTTCGGTCGGTGCGCTGCTCTGCGTCGTCGACCGCGAGGAGGGAGGTCGTGAGCAGATCGAGGCCAGGGACCTCACGTTCGACCCCCTGTTCACGCTCACGACACTCGGGGTCAAGAAGCCGGAGTAGAGCCCGACCACCGCTTCGCCGGTCCGCCGAGTGGCGCCCGCAAGCCACCCCGAGCGGGGATGATAGACTCGATCTGTTTGCAGGGGAAACGACGACGTTCGGGGAGCGACCATCACCCTCGACCCCACAGTGAGAGTACGCTTCGCGCCGAGCCCTACCGGCACGCTGCATATCGGCTCGGCGCGCACGGCGCTCTACAACTTCCTGCTCGCCCGGCATGCCGGCGGCAGCTTCGTGCTGCGCGTCGACGACACCGACGTCGCCCGCTCGGACGCCTCTCTCGAGGCGAGCATCCTCGACGACCTGCGCTGGTTGGGGCTCACGTGGGATGAAGGGCCGGACGTCGGCGGTCCGGCCGGCCCCTATCGACAACGAGAGCGCCTGGAGTCGTATCGGGTCGCCGCCGACGGGTTGTCGGCCGCCGGACGGGCGTACCGCTGCTTCTGCCCCGAGGAGCGCCTCGAGGGGTTGCGCCGCGAGGCGCTGGCCGCCGGGCGCACGCCACGCTACGACCGGCGGTGCGCCGGATTGCCGTCCGGCGAAGTACAGCGGCGGCTGGATGCGGGGGAGCGGGCGGCCGTGCGCTTTCTGGTACCCGCCGGGGAGGTCGTCATCGACGATCTCATCCGCGGGCCGGTGACCATCGGCGCCGACGCGCTCAGCGACCCGATCATCGTGCGCTCGGACGGGGTGGCCGGCTACAACTTCGCGAGCGTGATCGACGATCTCGGGA
>CAZJGT010000090.1:0-9131 GCA_964545565.1 uncultured Thermoleophilia bacterium | reverse complement strand
GAGACCAGCCCGTTCGCCAAGAAGACGCCGCACGACCCGCGCTTCGTCGAGCGCTTCGAGGGCTTCATCGCCGGCATGGAGCTGAGCAACGCCTTCAGTGAGCTCAACGACCCCGACGACCAGCGCGAGCGCTTCATGCAGCAGATGCAGGACCTCGCCGACGGCGACGAGACCGCGCACCGGCTCGACGAGGATTTCCTCGAGGCCATGGAGCACGGCATGCCGCCCACCGGCGGCCTCGGCATGGGCATCGACCGCCTGGTCATGATCCTCACGGGTGCGCCCAGCATCCGCGACGTGATCCTCTTCCCGGCGCTGCGCAGCCAGGACTGACGCCGGACCGACGGTCGCCCGCCGGTACTTGCGGCTACGCCTTGTCTCCGACGGGCTCTCGTGCACCCACGAGAACCTGTGACCGGTCCGGCGCTCCGTCTGAGGCGCTCTTCTGTGTCCAGAGCGGACCCGGCCAGCCGGCTTTCGGCCCGATCCAGAGCGTCAGCCCGGGCACCAGCGCGGTGCGCACGAGGAAGGTGTCGATGAGCACGCCGAGCGCCACACCGATGCTGATCTCCGCGAGATCCTTGACCGGCTGCGAGAGCAGGATGAGGAAGGTGCCGGCGAGGATGATGCCGGCGCTGGTGAGCACCCCTCCGGTGGCCGAGAGCGCCTTCACAGTGCCGTCCCTGAGTCCGCGCAGCATCGCCTCGCTGCGGATGCGCGTCGTGATGAAGATGTTGTAGTCGCTGCCGAGCGCTACCAGGAAGATGAACATGTACAGCGGGATGCGGTAGCTGATGCGGTCCCAGCCGAAGATCTTCTCGGTGATGACGATGGTCGCGCCCAGCGCTGCGAGGTACGAGAGCACGTTCGTCGCCAGGAGGTAGAGCGGCGCGATCAGGGCGCGCAGCAGGACGACCAGGATCGCGCCCACCACGACAAGCGCGGCGACGGCGACGACGAGCGTGTCGCGGTTGCTCTGGGCCCAGGTGTCCGCCTGGATGGCGGTCGGGCCGCCGACGAGGGCCTCACCTCCTCCGGCAGTCGCCGCCTCGCGCGCGACGGTCCGCAGGTCTCTCACCTGCTGCAGCGCCTCCTTGGAGTACGGGTCGCCCTCAAGGATGACCTGGAAGCCGAGAACCGTGCTCCCCGATGCGGACGCTGTCCCGGTGGGGAAGGCGGCGGCCACCCCCGGGCTCTTGTTCAGCGCGCCGGTGATCATGCCCGTGACGGACTCGGGCGGCGCCTGCGGCGCCACGATGAGCACCGTGGTCGGCGCCAGCGCACCCTTGGGGAAATGCTGCTCGAGCAGCGCGTAGCCTTCGCTCGACGGCATGCTGGTGAGGAAGTCCTCGGTGAAGCTGAAGCGCGGGCTGTAGAAGAGGCAGCCGAGCGCCAGCACGACGAGGATGGCGGCGACCAGGGCCGCCGCGCGCCTCGGGCCCGCGGCCACCCAGAGCGCGACGTGCTCCCAGGTGCGGTGGCGCGTCACGTCGCCCTCCCGGGGGACTCGTGGCCAGAAGGCGCGGCGGCCGAGAAGGGCGAGCAGTGCAGGCATGAGCGTAAGCCCGGCGATGAGGGTGACGAACACGCCGAGCCCGAGCACCGGCGCGAACGACCGGTAGTCGCCGTACTGCGCGAAGAGCAGTGTGAGCACGGCGAGCGTCACGGTGAGTCCGCTCGCGGCGATCGCTTCCCAGGTCTCGCCCAGGGCCGTGGTGAGGGCGACGCGGGCGTCGCTCTCACGGCGCAGGTCTTCGCGGTACCGCGAGATGAGCAGCAGGCCGTAGTCGGTGCCGGCGCCGAACAGCAGGATGACCATCAGAGAGGTCGCCTGGCCGGAGAGCGTGACGTCCAAGGCGCGGGCTGCCAGTGCGAGGATGCCGCCGGCGCAGAAGTAGCCGAACCCGACGGCGATGAGCGGCACGAACGGCAGCACCGGTGATCGATAGATGAGCAGGAGCAGCACGAGGACGAGGATCACGGTGCCCACGAGAAGTTTGATGTCGGCGTTGAGGAAGATCTTGTACACGTCCGTGATGAGACCGCCGGGGCCGGTGACGCGGACGGCCATCCCCTCCACGGTCTCGCCGAAGTGGTCACGGATCGTCTGTACCGAGTCGCGGAAAGACTCATCGCCGGGGTTGCCGCTGAGACTGGCGACGATGAGTGCGCCCTTGCCGTCACCGGCGAACTGGATACTGGCGCTGTTGATCGGCTCGGCGCCGCTGAGCAGCCAGTCCTTACCCGCGCCGATCGCCGCCTTGTCGGCGGCGCCGAGCGGCGTCTCCGCGCTGTAGACGACGATCACCGGCGTGCCCTCAGCGTCGGGGAACGACGCCTGCTGCAGCGCATCGGCGCGCTTGCTCTCGACGCCCGCCGCCAGCGACTTCGAGGCGTCGTTGCTGGTCACGCTCTGGAGCTTGGGTCCCACCGAGAGGACCCCGGCGATGACGATCCAGACGGCGATGACGATCCACGGATGGTTCCCGCGGACCGACCAGGTGATGATACGGCGCATGGCGGTGGCTCCTGTCGGCGTGCGGCGTACGCGCTGTGAGGAGTCATCATACTTGCCGCACGGTTCCCGCGGACTCCGAGGGCGCGACGACGCCCGGGTCGCGTCCTCCGGACAATCGGGTACCATAGACTCACGTCATGTCTCCGGCGGGGCGAGAGCGGGTAAGCCGGAGACTGAGAGCAAGTACCGGAAGCCGTCCCCCGTCCTCTGACAGACTCGAGCGGCTCCCGTACCGTGAAGGAGTGGCCGCATGTTCGAACGCTTCACCGAACGCGCCAGACAGGTCGTGGTCCTCGCGCAAGAAGAGGCCCGTTCCCTCAAGCACAACTACATCGGCACCGAGCACCTGCTGCTCGGTCTGCTGCGCGAGGAAGAGGGCGTGGCCGCGCGCGTGCTCGACGGGCTCGAGGTCTCCGTCGAGGAGGTCCGCGCCGCCGTGGTGCGCATCGTCGGCTCAGGCGAGGAGTCGCCGCAGGGGCAGATCCCCTTCACCCCGCGCGCCAAGAAGGTCCTCGAGCTGGCGCTGCGCGAGGCGCTCAGCCTCGGCCACAACTACATCGGCACCGAGCACATCCTCCTCGGCCTCGTGCGCGAGGACGAGGGCGTCGCCGCGCGCATCCTGCTCGACCTGGATGCCGAGCCCGAGAAGATCCGCGGCGAGGTCATGCGCGCGCTCAGCGGCCCAGGCCGCCGCAGCGCGCCGGGTGGCGGCGGCGCCGAAGGCAAGCGCGCGGCCAAGGTACTCGACCAGTTCGGCCGCAATCTCACCAAGCTCGCCGAAGAGGGCAAGCTCGACCCGTGCATCGGCCGCCAGACCGAGATCGAGCGCGTCATGCAGATCCTCAGCCGGCGCACCAAGAACAACCCGGTGCTCATCGGCGAGCCGGGCGTGGGCAAGACCGCCATCGTCGAGGGCTTCGCGCAGCGCATCTCCAACCACGAGGTACCCGAGCTCCTCAAGGGCAAGCAGGTGTGGACCCTCGATCTCGCCGCCCTCGTCGCCGGCAGCAAGTACCGCGGCGAGTTCGAGGAGCGCCTCAAGAAGGTGATGAAGGAGATCCGCGAGACGGGTGACACCATCCTGTTCATCGACGAGCTCCATAACCTGGTCGGCGCCGGCGCCGCCGAGGGAGCCATCGACGCCGCCAGCATCCTCAAGCCGGCGCTGGCGCGCGGTGAGCTGCAGACCGTCGGCGCCACGACGATGGATGAGTACCGCAAGTACCTGGAGCGCGACGCCGCGCTCGAGCGCCGCTTTCAGCAGATCAAGGTGGCCGAGCCGTCGGTCGAGGAGACCGTGGAGATCCTCAAGGGCCTTCGCGACCGCTACGAGGCCCATCACCGCATCCGCATCACCGACGATGCCCTCACCTCGGCGGCGGAGCTGGCCGACCGCTACATCAGCGACCGTTTTCTGCCGGACAAAGCCATCGACCTCGTGGACGAGGCCGCCAGCCGCATGCGCATCCGCACCATGACGGCGCCGCCGAGCTACCGCGAGCTCGAGGAAGAGATCAGCAGCGTGCGCAAGGAGAAGGAATCGGCGATCGAGGCCCAGGAGTTCGAAAAGGCCGCCAACTTGCGAGACACGGAGCGCAAGCTGAGCCACAAGAAGCTCGAGCTCGAGGACGCCTGGAAGTCCAGCGACGAGGGCATGAGCGCCAGCATCGGCGAGGACGAGATCGCCGAGATCGTCAGCATGTGGACCGGCATCCCCGTGGTCAAGATCACGGAGGCCGAGAGCAAGAAGCTCCTCCGTATGGAGGAGGAGCTGCATACGAGGCTCATCGGCCAGGACCCGGCCGTGCGCGCCGTCAGCAAGGCCATCCGCCGGGCCCGCGCCGGGCTCAAGGATCCCCGGCGCCCCACCGGCTCGTTCATCTTCCTCGGCCCCTCCGGCGTGGGCAAGACGGAGCTGGCTCGCACCTTGGCCAACTTCCTCTTCGGCGACGAGGACCACCTCGTGCAGATCGACATGAGCGAGTACATGGAGAAGCACTCCGTGTCCCGTCTCGTCGGCTCGCCGCCCGGCTACGTGGGGCACGACGAGGGGGGTCAGCTCACCGAGGTCGTGCGCCGCAAGCCCTACAGCGTGATCCTCTTCGACGAGATCGAGAAGGCGCACCCGGACGTGTTCAACATCCTCCTGCAGATCCTGGAGGACGGACGCCTCACCGACTCGCAGGGTCGCACCGTGGACTTCCGCAACGCGATCCTCATCATGACCAGCAACATCGGTGCTTCCATGATCACCAAGGACACACCGCTGGGCTTCGGTCAGACGGCCAACCAGGGCATGACCTACGACGACATGAAGGGCCGCATCACGGGCGAGCTCAAGCGCGTCTTCAAGCCCGAGTTCCTCAACCGCGTGGATGAGGTCATCGTCTTCCACAAGCTCGAGCGGGGCGAGATCGGCGCGATCGTCGACCTCATGATCGCGCGCCTGCAGACGCAGCTGGATGTGAGCGGCATCAAGCTGCAGCTCACCGACGCGGGTCGTGAGGTGCTGGTGGAGAAGGGCTTCGACCCCATGCTCGGCGCGCGCCCGCTACGCCGCGCCATCCAGCGCTACATCGAGGACAAGCTCAGCGACGCGATGCTCGAGCGTGCGTTCCCGGAGGGCACCGTGGTGCTGGTGGACGGCCAGAACGAGGACACGGTGCTCACCGTCAACGGGGACGTCGTGGGCGGTAGCGTCGAGCTGCCGATGGTCGGCCTCGACGAGCCGCTCTCACGCAGCGGGGCTCCCGTTGGGCCGCCGTCGGGCGGCCATGACGGTCCCGACGCCGGCGGCGCGTCCGCCGGCGCCTGAGGGGTCGTGACGGCGCTCGATCCCTGGTGCCCCGGGAGCCGCTGACCGTGGCGAAGGCGCAGACCGTCTTCGTCTGTGGGGAGTGCGGGCGCAGGGAGGCCAAGTGGCTCGGCCACTGCCCGGACTGCGGCGCCTGGGACTCGTTCGTCGAAGAACAGTTGCCCCCGGCGGGCGGCCCCGGCTACGCCGGCAGGGCCCGCCGCAAGGCGAGGGACGCGGCCGGCGCCGGCTTCGCTGCCGGCCCCGTCCGTCTTTCCGAGGTGACGTCTTCGGCCGCCGAACGCTTCTCGAGCGGCATCGACGAACTCGACCGTGTGCTCGGCGGCGGCATCGTCCCCGGCTCGCTCGTGCTGGTCGGCGGCGACCCCGGCATCGGCAAGTCGACGCTGCTGCTGCAGGTGCTCGACAACGTCGCCGCCGGCCGCCCCGCGCTGCTCGTCTGCGGAGAGGAATCGGCGGCGCAGGTCAAGATGCGCGCCGAGCGTATCTGCCGCGGCGCCGGCAACATCGACGTGCTCGCCGAGACCGAGCTGGAGTCGGTGCTCGAGGCGGTCACCGCCGCCCGCCCGGCGCTCGTGGTGGTCGACTCGGTGCAGACGCTGTACAGCGACGCGTTCACGTCGGCGCCGGGCAGCGTGAGCCAGGTGCGGGAAGCGGCGGGCCGCTTCCTCCGCCTGGCCAAGGACACCGGCGCCGCCGTCTTCCTCGTCGGCCATGTGACCAAGGAGGGCGCCATCGCCGGGCCGAGGGTACTGGAGCACATGGTCGACACCGTGCTCCAGTTCGAGGGCGACCGCTACCGCTTCTACCGCACGCTGCGCGCCGCCAAGAACCGCTTCGGCTCCACCAACGAGCTGGGTATCTTCGAGATGACGGGGTCGGGCCTGCAGACGGTGCCCGACCCCTCCGCCCTGTTCCTCAGCGAGTCCGAGCCGGCGGCCGGCTCCGCGGTGCATGTCGCCGTGGAGGGAACGCGTTGCTTCCTCGTCGAGGTGCAGGCTCTCGTCAACCAGACCGAACTGGCGATGCCGCGTCGTGTCGCCGTCGGCTTCGATCGCAACCGCCTGGCCATGCTCGTCGCCGTCCTCGGGCGTCACGCCCGGCTGCCGTTGTCTTCGTCGGACATTTTTGTTACAATTGCAGGTGGAATTCGCATCGACGAGCCTGCGGCGGACCTCGCCGTCGCCCTTGCCATCGCCTCCGCGCAACGCGACATGGCGCTCCCGTCAAAGGCAGCGGTGTTCGGGGAGATCAGCCTGACGGGCGAACTTCGATCCTGCAGCCAGAGCGAACGGCGTGTCGCCGAGGCCGGCCGCACCGGCTTCGACCGCATCGTCGTTCCCCTCGCCGATGCACGCCGGGCCGGGAGCCGCGCCGTGGGCGCGGCCGATTTGCGTGGGGCGTTCGCCGCCCTTCTCAGCGGCGGCGTGTCGCAGTCGGCCTCAGGGGCCACGAACGACGACGAGTGGGGGGTTTGAGACTTGTATTCAGTCGGAGACAAGGTGGTCTACCCGCATCACGGCGCCGGCAAGATCATGAAGATCGAGCAGAAGGAAGTGCTCGGCCGCCAGCGCGACTACCTCACGATCCAGATCCTGCACAACGATATGACCGTCATGGTCCCCGTGGAGAACGCCGACCGCGCGGGGCTGCGCAAGGTCATCGAGTCCGATACCGTCGAGCGCGTGCTCGATGTGCTGCGCGGCGATCCCACCAAGATGCCCAAGAACTGGAGCCGGCGCTACAAGCACAACCGCGACAAGCTCAAGACCGGTGACATCTTCGAGGTCGCCGAGGTGGTGCGCAACCTGGCCATCCGTCACGCCGACAAGGGGCTGTCGACGGGCGAGAAGCAGATGTTCTCCAAAGCCAAGAAGATCCTCGCCAGCGAGCTGATGTACGCGCGCGACTTCTCCGAGGACGAGGCCAATGCCTTCCTCGAGACGGTCCTCGAGGACATCCACGTCGACGGTCCTGTCCTTGCCGACGACGCCCGAGAGCCGGCTTCCGTCGTCTGAGGCCGGCGCTGCCGGCCGGCCCCGCAAGGCGCGGGGCGTGCTGTCGCCCGCCATCCGCGTCGTGTTCGCCCTGCTGGGCGCGCTCGCCGGATACCAGGTCGCCGAGCGCGCCGTCGTCTCCTCGTTCGCTCCGGCGCTCGACCAGAACGGCAAGGTCATCTGGCTGGTCGTCTTCACGGCCGCCGGCCTCGTACTCGGGTATCTCCTCGGCGTGGTCGTCTCGCGGCTCATGCGGCGGGGACTTCACGTCGTCGACGAGGTCATGGCCCGCGCCACCGGCGCCGAGGTCGTGGTGGGCGTCGGCGGCGTGGTGGTGGGACTCCTCATCGCCACCCTGCTCAGCGTGGCCCTGGTCCGCATCCCCATCGTCGGCCCGTACCTCACGGTGCCGATTTATCTCCTCGCCGGCTACTTCGCCGCCTACCTCGCGGTCAGGAAGCACGTGGAGATCCTGCGCCTGCTCGGTGTGCACACGGCCTCCGCGGCCGTGCCCGGGCTCACGCCGGCCAAGCTCCTCGACTCGAGCGCCATCATCGACGGGCGCATCCTCGAGGTCATCGACACCGGGTTCGTCGAGGGCGAACTGCTCGTCCCGCGCTTCGTCGTCGAGGAGTTGCAGCGGCTCGCCGACTCCGCCGACGCCGAGAAGCGTGTGCGCGGCCGCCGCGGCCTTGATTTCGTGAAGCGCATCCAGAAGGGCTCGGGGGCGGTACGCATCGAGAACACCGACTACGCCGACATCGACGCCGTCGACGCCAAGCTCGTGCGCCTCGCCCAGGACACCGGCGCCCTGATCATCAGCACCGACTACACGCTCAAGAAGGTCGCCGAGATCCAGGGCGTCAGGCTGCTCAACGTGAACGACCTCGCCAACTCGGTGAAGCCGGCCGTGCTCCCAGGCGAGATCATCCAGGTCAAGATCCTGCGTGAAGGGCGCGAGCGGGACCAGGGTGTGGGCTACCTCGACGACGGAACCATGATCGTCGTCGAGGCGGGCAGCGCCTTGGTGGGCTCGCGTGTCAGTGCCGAGGTGACCAGCGTCCTGCAGAGCCCCTCGGGCAAGATGATCTTCAGCCGCGTGACCGGTGCGCCGTCGGCCGAAGACTGAGCGGAAGGTGATGCACGTGGATGTGGAGGATCAGCAGGCCGGGGAGACATGGGTGATCGTCGCCGCCGCCGGCGAGAGCCGGCGTATGGGGCTGCCTGACGGCGAGTCCAAGCAGTTCCTGCTGCTCGGCGGCGAGCCCATCCTCTCGCACTCCGTGCGTCGCCTGCTCGCCATGCGTTCGGTCGACGGTATCGTCGTCGTGCTGCACCCGTCGCACACGGTACGCTTCGCCAACGAGCTCATGGCGTTTGACGATGCCAAACCCCTGCTCGTCGCCGAGGGCGGCGTCACGCGTCTGGACTCGGTGCGCGCCGGCCTGCTGGAGGTGCCGGAGGCGGCGACGGCGATCGCCGTGCACGACGGCGCGCGCCCGCTCTTCGCGCGCCGGGTCTTCGAGCGTTGCCTCGAGGCGCTCGAGCAGGCCCACGGGGCCGTCCCCGCCGTCGAGGTGAGCGACACGCTGAAGCGCGAGGGTGAGGGAGGCTCGGTAGCCGACACCGTCGACCGCGCCGGCTTGTGGGCGGCGCAGACGCCGCAGGTGTTCCGCGCCGCCGCCCTGCGCGACGTGTACGCACGCACCGACCTGAACGGCGCGACCGACGACGCCATGCTTCTCGAGCGGGCCGGCTACTCCGTGCGTCTCGTGCCCTCCACCCCCGCCAACGTCAAGAT
>CAZJGT010000089.1:0-9275 GCA_964545565.1 uncultured Thermoleophilia bacterium | reverse complement strand
AGAAGTACGGCTACGACGTCGTCTGCTGCCTCGTCGACATCGGCCGCGTCAAAGACGTCCCCGGCATCATGGAGCGGGCCATGGCCGCCGGCGCCGTCGCCGCCGAGGCGATCGACGCCAAGGAGGAGTTCGCGGAGCATCATTGTCTGCCGGCTCTCATGGCCAACGCCCTCTACGAGGACAAGTACCCGCTCTCCACGGCCATCGGCCGCCCGCTCATCGCCAAGAAGCTCGTGGAGACGGCGCACAAGTACGGCGCCACCGCCGTGGCCCACGGCTGCACCGGCAAGGGCAACGACCAGGTGCGCGTCGACATCGGCGTGCGCGCGCTCGACCCCACGCTCGAGATCATCGCCCCGGCCAGGGCCGCCGATTGGCCGAGCCGCGAGGAGCTCATCGACTACGTGACCGAGCGCGACATCCCCGTGAACCTCACCAAGAAGAGCCCGTACTCGATCGACGAGAACATGTGGGGCCGCAGCAACGAGTGCGGCGTGCTGGAGGACCCGTGGGTGGCGCCGCCCGAGGACGCCTTCCAGTTCGTGAAGTCGGTGGCCGACGCGCCGGACGAGCCGCAGACGGTCGTGGTCAGCTTCGAGAAGGGCAAGCCGGTCGCGCTCGACGGTGAGGCCATGGGCATGGTCGAACTCATCGAGAAGATCGACGAGATCGGCAACGCGCATGGGTTCGGTCGCGTCGACATGATCGAGAACCGGTTGGTCGGCATCAAGAGCCGGGAGGTCTACGAGGTGGCCGGCTCGCTGGCGCTCATCATCGCGCATCGCGAGCTGGAGGACCTCGTGCTCACCCGCGACCTGCTGCACTTCAAGAAGACGATCGAGAGCAAGCTCGCCGACATGATCTACGAGGGCCAGTGGTTCGACCCGCTCACCGAGGCCTGCAAGGCGTTCCTCTTCCAGAGCCAGGAGCGGGTCACCGGCGACGTGCGGCTCAAGTTCCACAAGGGGGGCTGCGTGGCCGAGGGCCGGCGCAGCGACTTCAGCCTCTACAGCTACAAGCTCGCGACCTACACGACCGAGGACGAGTTCTCGCACACGGCCGCCGCAGGTTTCATCGAGCTGTGGGGCCTGCCGATCGAGGTATGGGCGCGAGTCGGCAAGGAGCACCACATGATGAAGGAGCTCGAGATGGAGGAGGCCGAGACCGCCTGACGGCGGTCCCGAGAGCCGACGACGGGGAGGAGCGGGCGGCCGCCGGCTGGCCGCCGCCCGCTCCGCATCCGTCCGGGAACACGTATGATGCCGGGCATGACGACCACTGCAGACAGAGAGCTCGTCGGCGGACCGGCCTTCGCTCGGGGGGCCGTCTGATGACGGTCGCCCGCTCGGGCCGCTTCGCCGGCGAGCGTGCGCCCGCCTTCGTGGCGCTGAACAGCTCCCTGGCGCTCGACTGGCGCCTCTGGCCCGAAGACATCGAGGCGTCGGTGGCGCACGCCCGGGCGCTGCGCGGCGCCGGTATCGTGAGTGCGGCCGAGCTCAGGGCCATCGAGGAGGGCCTCGCGACTGTCGGTCGCGAGATCGAGGCCGGCGCCTTCGTCCCCACCGACGCGGACGAGGACGTGCACATGGCGATCGAACGCCGGCTCACCGAGCTGATCGGCGACGCCGGAGCGCGACTGCACACGGGCCGCAGCCGCAACGACCAGGTGGTCACCGACGTGCGGCTGCACCTGCGCCGCGTCGCCGAACGCCAGGACGCGGAGCTCGCCTCGCTGCAGGAGTTGGTGCTGGCCAGAGCCGCCGGCCACGCCGAGACCGTGCTGCCCGCGTACACGCACCTGCAGCGCGCCCAGGTCACGTCGCTGGCGCACCATCTGCTCGCCTACTTCTGGATGCTCGACCGCGACCGCTCACGCTTCGAGGCCGCCCGCCAGGCGTGTCTCGAGCTCCCGCTCGGCGCCGGCGCCGCCGTGGGTCTGGACTTCGACCTCGACCGTGATGCGGAGGCGGCGGACCTCGGCTTCGAGCGCGTCGCCGACAACTCACTTGACGCGGTGGCCGATCGCGACTTCGTGCTCGACTACCTCTCGGCCGCTGCCCAGCTCGGGGCGCACGTCTCGCGCCTCGGCGCCGAGCTGGTGCTGTGGGCGAGCGCCGAGTTCGGCTTCGTGCGCCTCCCGGACGCCTACGCGGGTGGCTCGAGCATCATGCCGCAGAAGAAGAACCCGGATGCCGCCGAGCTGATGCGGGCGGCCGCTCCGCGGCTGGCCGCCGATCTCGGCGGCCTTCTCGGCGTGCTGCACGGCCTGCCGCTCGCCTACAACACCGACCTGCGCGAGGACAAGCGCTACCTCTTCGACGCGGTCGACTGCCTCGACCAGTTCCTCCCGGTCGTGCACGGGCTGCTCGAGGAAGTCACCTTCGACGAGGCGCGCATGGCGGCGGCCTGCGACCCCTTCCTCGCCGCCACCGACGTCGCCGACTACCTGGTCGAGAGGGGCCTCCCCTTCCGCGAGGCGCACCACCTCACCGGAGGACTGGTGCGCCGCTGCCTCGACACGGGCGAGGAGCTCGCACAGGTCTCGCTCGAGGACCTGCAAGCCCTTTCACCGGCCTTCGACGACGGCTACTACGCGCTGCACGAGCCCGCCGCGCAGCTGGCGCGCAAGCGCTCCCGCGGCGGCTCCGCCCCCGCGCGTGTGCGCGAGCAACTCGAGCGGGCGCGAGTGGCCCTCGCCGCGCGCCCCTGCTGCTGACGGCGGCTCGTCCGCGGCGGTGCGGCTGCGCCGCCGCGTCGACTGCGCCCGCCGGCGCCGTTCGGTCCGCAGACCCTCCGTCCTTTGATCCCCGGGACGTGTGTCCTCTCGCGACCGACACGCCCAGGCGTACGTCCGATGGCACATGCATGCTCTTGGAGGTACGTGCAGGCGTACGTGTGCCGAAAACGGCATATGCCGCCGCGCCGCCGGGGCGGGTCTCTGAAGACCCTCCGTTACACTGGCATCATGAACGCCGCGCCCGAACCGCCCACTGTTGCCCCGCAGCCACTCCCGCAAACGTTCTTCGCGCGCTCGGCGCTCCAGGTCGCCCGCGACCTCATCGGCTGCACGTTCCTGTTCCGCGGCGCCGGCGGGCGCATCGTCGAGACCGAGGCGTACCGTCAGGACGATCCCTGCTGTCACGGCTACCGCGGTCGGACCGACCGCAACGCCGTGCTCTTCGGGCCGCCCGGTCACCTCTACGTCTACTTCACGTACGGGATGCACTTCTGCGCCAACGTCGCCTCCGAGACGGAGGGAGTGGCGGCGGGCGTGCTGCTTCGCGCCCTCGAGCCGGAGCGCGGCGTCGAGGGCATGGTCGCCCTCCGCGGGATGCTCGAGCTGCGCCTGCTGGCCTCCGGCCCGGCGCGACTCGCCCAGGCCCTCGGTATCGGACGCGACCACAACGGACTCCCCGTCTGGAAGCCGCCGCTGGCGATCCTGCCGCGGGATCCCGCCGTACCCGAGCCTCTCGTCCTGACCACGGCGCGCATCGGCGTCCGCGGGGCAGACCAGAAGCCCTGGCGGTTCGTCGACGCCGACAGCCGCTTCCTCTCGCGCGCGCTTTCGCGGACTCCCATCCTGCCCGCTGGGTAAGATAGGAGGGTTGCGCAACTCCCTACGCGCGCGGCGCCGGGCCACGTCGGCCCGCCCGCGGTGCGCTTCAAGCTCAGGACGAAAGGACCACCCTTGAAACTCCGTGAGATCTACGACACCGCCGTGCGCATGGGCATCGAGGCCGACCCGCGCGGCAAGGCCGGCGTCAACGAGTTCCTGGCGCGCACGCAGAAGCGCCAGGAGGCCCTGCCCGCCCACCTGAAGGAGTTCGCCGATCGCGAAGAGCTCACCAACCCCTTCAACGACACACGCATCTACGTCGGCGACCCCGACGCTGAGGTCACCACGTTGCTCGGCGGCATCGACATGAACACCGGCGAGGTGCTCCTCGCCGACCGCCTGCGCGAGAAAGGCGTGCCCATCGACGCCGTCTACACGCATCACCCCGAGTCGTGGGGACTCACCAGGCTGGACGGCGTGATGGAGGTGCAAGCGGACATCTGGGCGTCGCTCGGCGTGCCGATCCAGGCCGGCGAGAAGCTCATCGCCGAGCGCATGGACGAGGTCAGACGGCGCCTCATGCCGATCAACTACGACCAGGCGATCGACGCCGCACGCCTGTTGGGCGTGCCGTTCTTCTCCGCCCACACGCCCACCGACAACCTCGTCGTCCACTATCTGGACAAGTGGTTCGCGAAGAAGAAGCCGAGCACCATCGACGACGTGCAGAAGGCGCTGCTCGAGATCCCCGAGTACCGCATCGCCGCGCAAAAGGGCGCGGGACCATACGTGGGCAAGAGCAGCCCTGGGGCGCGGGCCGGCAAGGTCTGGATCGACATGACCGGCGGCACCGAGGGCCCCAAGAAGGCCATCGCGAAGCTCGCCGACAGCGGCGTCGGTACCATCGTCGGCATGCACATGAGCCAGGACCTCCGCGACGAAGCCGACGAGCACAGCATCCACGTGGTCATCGCCGGGCACATGAGCAGCGACTCACTGGGCATCAACCTGTTCCTCGACGAGCTCGAGCGGAACGGCGTGCGGACGATCGCCACCAGCGGCCTCATCCGCGTGCACCGCGACAAGCGCGGCAAGGTCACCGGCGAGGAGCCCGGCGCGCTGCCGCTGGCATAAGGGCGCCGCACCCCTTGCCTGCTCGTCCCGAGCTCCTGGCGCCGGCCGGAGAGCCGCGCGCGCTGCGCGCGGCTCTGGCCGCCGGCGCCGACGCCGTCTACTTCGGCCTCGAGCGCTGGAGCGCGCGCGCCTTCGCCGGCAATTTCGGCGGCGAGGCGGCGGTGGCCGCCGTCGAGCAGGCTCATCTCTATGACGCGCGCGCGTACCTGGCGCTCAACACGCTGCTCAAGGACGATGAGGTCGGGCCGGCGCTGGCGGCGCTGAAGGCGCCGTATCTCGCCGGCCTCGACGCGCTCATCGTCGCCGACCTCGGCTTCGCCGCGCGCGTGCGCGACGAGTACCCGGACCTCGCGTTGCACGCGAGCACGCAGCTCAACACGCACAGTTCGGCTCAGCTCGCGGCGCTGGCGCGGCTCGGTTTCGCGCGCGCCATCCTGGCGCGCGAGCTGAGCCTCGCCGAGATCGCCGCCCTCGACCCGGCCGGTCTGGAGCTTGAGGCCTTCGTCCACGGCGCCCTGTGTTACGGGTACTCGGGAGACTGCCTGCTCAGCAGCATGGTCGGTGGCCGCAGCGGCAACCGCGGCCGCTGCAGCCAATCGTGCCGGCTTCGCTACGCCCTGCGCCGGACGGGCGCGCCCGGCACGTCGGTCGGCGACTCCGCCGAGGCTGCTCGCGTCATGTCGACTTCGGATCTCGCGGCGATCGGCGTGCTCCCGCAGCTGCTCGCGGCCGGCGTGACCTCGTTCAAGATCGAAGGCCGGATGAAGGACGCCGCCTACGTGGGCGTCACCGCCGCCGTGTACCGCGACGCCCTCGACGCGGCGCTGGCCGATCCAAAGGGCTACTCTGCGTCGACCGAGTGGACGGCGCGCCTTGAGCAGAGCTTCTCGCGCGGCTTCACGACCGCGCACCTCGAAGGCCGGCACGATGCGGTGCGCAGCGGTGGCCGCGGCGGTCATCGCGGGGTGCTGGTCGGCCGCGTGAGCCGGACCGATGAGGCCAGGGGAGAGGTCGAGGTGCGTCTGAGCAAGCCCGTGAACGCCGGCGATCTGGTCTGTCTCTACACGTCGACGGGGCAGACCGAGCCGCTGCGCCTCGAGGAAGGAGGCGAGACGAGCCTCACGCTGCGTCTGCACGAGCGCGTGGGCGTCAAGGACCGGTTGTTCCGGCTGGCGGCGGCGCAGACCGACGAACTCGCCCGCGACCTCGAGACGGCCCGAGTGGCGCGCCGTCCGCAGTTCCTGCACATGCGCATCTCCGGCCGGCTGGGCGAGCCGGCCACGCTGACCGTCGCGCTGCCGGGTGAGCCGGGATCGGAGCCCGTCACCATCTTCTCTGAGAAACCCCTCGCCGTAGCCCGCACTGCTGCCCTCGACGAGGCCAGGAGTCGTGAAGCACTCGGCGCCCTGGGCGGCACGCCATATCGGCTCGGCGAGGTGGACTTCGCCGTCGAGCCGGGTCTGTTCCTGGCCGTCTCTGAGCTGAAGGACCTGCGGCGGCGCGCGATCGCGGCGCTCGGCGAGCGTCGCCTCGAGGCTCGCCGCCGGGTTGCGCCCCAGGCGTCAACGCCGGTGCCCGCTGCGCCGCCGGCGCCCACCTCGTCGTTCGCCTCGCCCGCACTGCAGTCCCGCCCGCCGGACGTGATGGTTCTGCTGCGCCCGGGGGAGGAGCCCATCCTGGCGCCCGGGGTGGAGGCGCTGTGCCTGGACGTCCTCACTGCGGACCCCCTTGACGTCATCGTTGCCGCGGCCGCCGGACTGCGCCGGACCGGTCTGGAGCTTCGCCTGCGCCTGCCGGAGGTCGTCTTCGACGACGACACGACTTGGCTTGACGCCATCCTCACCGGGTCGTGGGACGCCGTCTACGTGCGTCACCTCGGCGTGTTGGCTGCGGTCGCTGCCGCGGCACCGGGTGGCGTGAGAGGCGGATATGCGGATTTGATCCTCGAGTCTCCGTTGCAGGGTCTGAACGGCCTCACGGCCGCTGTGGTCGCCGGCCTCGCCGGCCGCCCCCCGGCGGCCGTCCTCATCTCGCCCGAGGCGGCGCTCGCCGAGATCGCCGAGCTGCGTGCGGCCATGGTCGCGGGCTGCCCGCCCCTCGAGCCGCCGCCGGCGCTCGAGATCCTCGCCTTCGGCCGCCAGCAGGTGCTGCATACGCGCGACAGGCTGGGCCGGGCTGAGGGCCTCTACGAGGCGCCCGGCCCCGGCGAGCACGTCGCCCTGCTGCTCGAGGACGCCAAGGGCTACGAGTTCCCGGCCGAGGCGGACGCGGACGGCACGCGCATCTTCAACGCCCGCGTCACCAACCTCGCGCCCAACCTCGCCGAGCTGCGCGAGGCCGGCGTCGCGACGTTCCTTGTGGTCCAGGGCGACCTGGACGACGACGAACGCCGGGCCTTCGCCGCCGGCGGCCTCGAGGCGCTCGCGCCGATGGCGTCGCGTGAGCGCTCGACGACCGGGCACCTGTTCCGCGGCGTCGCGTGACTTCGGCCGGAGCACGGTCGACCGGCAAGACGACGCCCAGCCCGCGCTCCCGCGGGCCGCGGCCGCCCGCCAAGGCCGCGTGCTATCATTCGCGCCGATGGCCGACCGCCGCCTCATCGACGACCTCATGATCGGCGCCGTCGAGGTGCTTCCCGAGGGAGCCCTCGAGGCGAAGCTCGACCTCGCCGAGCGCGAGGGTCGTCCGCTGCGCGTCAAGCTCGGCGTGGACCCCACGGCCCCGGACATCCACCTCGGCCACACCGTGGTCCTCAACAAGCTCCGCCAGTTCCAGGACGCGGGGCACGTCTCCGTGCTCATCATCGGCGACTACACGGCCCGCATCGGCGACCCGTCGGGGCGCAGCAAGACGCGCCCCCGCCTCGACGGCGCCGTCATCGACGCCAACGCCCAGACCTACAAGGACCAGGCGTTCCTCATCCTCGACCAGGACCCGGCCAGACTCGACCTGCGCTACAACGGCGAGTGGCTCGAGTCCCTGACCATGGAACAGCTCTTCGAGATCACCGCCACGACCACCGTGGCCCGCATCCTGGAGCGTGACGACTTCGCCAGGCGCTGGGCCGCGCATCAACCGATCAGCATGCTCGAGATGCTCTACCCGTTCGCCCAGGGCTACGATTCGGTCGCCGTCGAAGCCGACATCGAGATCGGCGGCACCGACCAGGTGTTCAACCTCTTCATGGGCCGGGACCTGCAGGCGCACTTCGGCCAGGAGCCGCAGGCGATCATGACGCTCGATATCCTGCCCGGCACCGACGGCACCGAACGCATGAGCAAGAGCACGGGCAACTACGTCGGCGTCACCGAGGACCCGCGCGACATGTACGGCAAGGTCATGAGCATCCCCGACGAGGTGATGCTCACGTACTTCCGCCTGCTGACGCCGCACCACGCCGACGAGTTGGCGCGGATCGAGGAGGACTACGAGCGTGGCGCCGTGAGCCCGCGTGACCTCAAGGCGCGCCTGGCGCGCGAGATCATCACGCGGCTCCGCGGCGCCGAGGCCGCCACCGCGGCGGAAGAGCACTTCGACAGCGTCTTCCGCCGCCACGAGTCGGCCGCCGACCTCCAGGAACTGACGCTCGAGGCCGGCGATGTGGAGGACGGCGGCGCCGTCTTCCTGCCGGCCGTGATGGAGCGCTGGTTCGGCCAGACGCGCAGCGAGTGGCGCCGCCGCATCGGGCAGGGCGGTGTGAGCCTCGACGGCGAGCCGGTCACCGACCTCGCCGTACCGGCGCCGGCATTGGCCGGCAAGCACCTCAAGGCGGGCAAGTCGGCCACCGCCCAGGGCGTGATCCGGGGCCTGTAGGCCCCCTGCCGCACGCCCCCCGGCGCTGCGTCCTCAGGCTCGCGCCGAGCCTGACAAAGAGAATTGCTCCGGCGAGGTTGACACATTGCTTGCAGCGGGTATACTCCCCTAGCGCTTCAGGAGTCCGCTCGTCGCAGACAGCGTCTCGATGATGACCAAGCGGCGCGAATCGTTGAACGGCTCGGCAACTTCGTGTATACTACGAAGTCCCTGCCGGGACGTGTGGTGAGGCAAGTTCAACCCCGCGATCACCTCTGCAGGGTTCGTGCGCGCTGAAACCGCATGCGATTCACCAAGTGCCTACGGGCACGCGGTCTTTGAAAACTGAACAGGATGAGGAAGCCGATCAGCCGGCGTCGCCCTCGAGGCGGCACGATGATCGGTGGACGCCAGTGCGCCTGGCACGCCTTCGGGTGTGCCTGGTTCAAATGATTTATCCCGTCAGTGACCCTGCATTGCTGAAACCGGCGGCCCTCGGGCCGGCGGACGGGGGTCACAGACAACCGAGGCATTCGTGCTTCGGCTTTTGAGCTTTCGAGCTCTCTCTAAGCTTGTTCCGCGCCTTCGGGCGCGAGCACCAAGTTTTCACGGAGAGTTTGATCCTGGCTCAGGACGAACGCTGGCGGCGTGCTTAACACATGCAAGTCGAACGAGAAAGCACCTTCGGGTGTGAGTACAGTGGCGAACGGGTGAGTAACACGTGGGCAACCTGCCCCGGAGACTGGGATAACGTCCCGAAAGGGACGCTAATACCGGATGACGCGCGATCTGC
>CAZJGT010000088.1:0-9393 GCA_964545565.1 uncultured Thermoleophilia bacterium | reverse complement strand
GCGCTGACGCGCTGCTGCAGCCTTCGCGCCGGCGTGCATCTCCGGCAGCCCCTTGAAGGTGAGCCGGCTTTCCGCTGACCCTCAAGGTGGGTCCCGCGCAGCTCCCCAAGCCGGCCTGGATCACGATCGGCCAGATCCGCACGCTGTCGGCGCGTCGCATCGGCCGCAGGCTCGGGGCCGTCTCAGCGGAGGAACTCGCCCAGGTGATCGAGGGCTTGAACGAGGTCCTGGGAGCCTGACGGACGTCACGTGTCTCAACTCCGTGGCCTGAGGGGCCGATAGGAGAGAGCGAAGTCGGTCGCACACGGGCTGAGCGGAGAAGCGAGCGGAACGATGCCGTACACGAGGCTGTTGAGGCTCAAACACGAGCGCGCGGAGATCGGCTTTCACAGCGCGCGCGTCGTCGAGGAAGAGGGCGGCAGGGAGCCGTACTGGCACCTGCGCGTCGAGTCGCCGGCGAGCGTCGACGACTTCCGCACCCACCTCACGGACGGCTCGTCGATGCTGCTCACCATGGTCACGCGCGAGGGGGCGCATCTGCGCGGAGAGGCGTACGTCTCGAGCATCAGCGATGGTACCGAGATCGCGACCATGGTCGTCCTCGCGGGGGCCGGCCCGCTGCGCCGCGCCTGAGGCGCCCGGCCCGCTGCGCCGCGCCTGAGTCGCCCGGCCGGCGGGCTCAGTCGGGGAACACCTCGTCGCCGACGAGCTCGCGCACGCGGAGCATGTCGAACACGCCGCGCACGGCGGGGGAGAGGTTGCGCGCAACCAGCGGTGCGCCCTGGCTCTTCGAGTCGAGACACAGGCGTACGAAGATCCCGGTGCCGGACGAGTCGATGAACTCCACGCCGGCGAAGTCGAGGATGACCATCTGAGCGCCGCGCCCGGCCTCGGTGACCGCCGCGCGCAGGGTGTCGGCGCAGTCGAGGTCCATCTCGCCGGCGAGGTAGACGGTGGGCGCCGGGCCCTGGGCGATGGAAGTCTGCAGCATGTGCTCTCCTGGCTCAGTTGGTCATGCGGTCCAATAGTAGCGTAGTACCGCGCGGACCGGTATGCAGAGCGACGGCGTCGAGGTAGTCGAGGATGATCTTGTAGCCGTAGCCCATGGAGGCCTGGCCGCCGGTGGCCGGGGGCTCGATCCAGTTCAGGAAGCTCAGGCCGGGTCCCTCGTCGGCGACCACGAACCGCAGCCGGTCGTCGAGGCGGCGGACCGTCATGCTGCCGAGGCCGCCGCCGTGCAGCAGCATGTTGGTGACCGCCTCCGAGATGCAGAGGATCGTGCGCTGGCGGTTGATGTCGTCCAGTCCCGCCAGCTGCAGGACCTCGTCGACGGCCTCCCTCGCACCCTGCAGGTCGGCCGTCTCGCCGATCTGGAAGCGCAGTGCGGCTCGCCCCTCCTGCTCCTCGGTCGCGAGCTCTGCCGTGTCCAGGATGCGGAGCTTGCCGCAGGCTACCGCTGCGGCGATGTTGTTGAGGATCTCGACGAGGCTGCGCCGATGGTCGCCGTGGTGCCGCTGCCAGCCGTTCGTCCGGATCGTGAGGATGTCGCAGCGGTCGCCCTGCGGCACGAAGCACACCTCGTCGGCGACGAAATCATCGGTCTGCGACACCGCGTAACACAGGAAGGCGTCGTGCTCCAGCGCCTCGGAGGCGTGGATGACGAGGTCTTCGTGAGGCAGGTCCGGCTCCAGCGTGCCGATGACGGCCTCGACACGGTCGGCGCCGACCCTGTAGCGGTACACCTGGAGCGAGGCGGGCGAGTCGCTCTTGTGATCGGCCATGTCTCCTTCGACCTCGTTCCCCGTCCGTGACCGCGTGGCTCCCGTCTCAGGTGAGACGGGCCAGCAGCAGCGTGGCGTCGTCGCTGGGAGCGCCGTCACCGCGGAAGGCCGCGACGTCGTCCCACACACGGCCGAGTGTGTCATGAACGGGGGCGTCCCGACACCCCTCCAGCGCGCGCTCGAGTCTCTCGAGGCCGTACAGCGTACCGCTCGGATCGCGTGCCTCGGTGAGCCCGTCCGTATACAGTGCGACGGTCGCGCCCGGGTCGAGGACGAGCCTGTCTTCGGGGAACTGCAGCCCGGTGCGCACGCCGAGAGCGGCGCCGCGCGACGGCACCCCACGCACGCCCTGCGCGTCCGCGATGAGCACCGGGTTGTGCCCGCCGCCGGCGATCACCAGGCTGCGGTCGGCCGGCTCGTACGCAGCCAGGGCCAGCGTGAGGAAGTACGGCAGGCGCTGGCCTTCGAGGTCGCGCGTCAGGCCGTCGTTCACCTCCGCCAGGATGTCGCCGGGGTCTTTGCCGGGGGCGACGGCGTCGTGCAGCAGAGACCGTGCCATGGCCATGATGAGCGAGGCGGGCAGGCCCTTGCCCATGACGTCGCCACACACGATCGCGAGGCGGCCGTCGCCGAAGGGGATGTAGTCGTAGTAGTCGCCGCCCATGTCGCCGAGGAACTCGATCCGCTGCTCGAGTGCGAGCCCCTCCACCTGCGGCGTGCACGTGGGCAGGAGGTCCGTCTGGATGCGGCGCGCGCGTTCGATCTCGGCCGCCACCTTGAGCTGCGCCGCGCGCAGTTCGTCGTGCAGTTGGACCGACGCGGAGAGCTCCTTGTGGAAGCTGTCGCGCTCGGCGTCGAAGCTGACCTTCTCACGCGCCCGCTTCACGTAGATGTCGTAGGAGTAGTAGATGAGATACAGGGGCGGGATGCCCAGCAGCATGCCGGGCACGCCGAGCCAGAGGTAGAGAGCCGCGACGAGGAGCGCGAGCGTGGAGCCGGCGAGGTAGCCGGGGAGCGCCCATTGGTAGTTCCGCCGCCAGACCGTGATCGCTCCGTCTTGCGTCGAGAGCGCGATCACGCCCGCCAGAAGAGCGGTGTGCGCGACGAAGTCGACGACGGTCGCCGCGAAGGTGGGGAGGACCTTGGTCATGAAGGCGCCGGCGGGCGGCGTCAGGGCAAGATACAGAAGTCCCGCGAGGTAGGTCGAGACGACGTAGTTGCCGACGTTGAAGGCGATCTTGACCGGGTCGTGCGTCACCCAGGCCGCGGTCACGCCGCTCACGGCCGCCACCGCCATCGCCGGCCACAGGCCGAGCGTGATGAGGCAGGCCAGCACGGGCACGAAGGAGAGCGTGACGTCTCCGACCCACGGCAGCTTGATCTCGCGCAGGTCGGTGAGCGTCGCGAGGATCATGAAGGCGACGAGGTCGAGCGTGAACGCCGCCGGGTCGACCACTCCGGCCACAACGGAGACGGCGGCGGCTGCCGCGCAGACGAGGGCTACGTACAGAGAGACGGCCGTGCGCGAGCGCGCGGCCGTCTCATCATGACCGACGATCTCGGGTGAGTCCGCGTTCACTGCCCTTCGACGAGGACGGTCCATCTGAACTTCGCCCACTGGTATTCCGTCCAGCGGAACTTCGTCCACCGGAACTTGGTCCACGCCACGTTCGTCCAGCGGAACTTCGTCCAGCGGAACTTGGTCCACGAGACGCCGGTCCAGCGGAACTTCGTCCACCTGAACTTCGTCCAGCGGAACTTCGTCCAGCGGAACTTGGTCCACCCGTATTTCATCCACGCGATCCGCTCCCAGGCGGCGTAATCCCTCTTGGTAAGGATCGTCGTTCCGTCGCCGACATCCTCTGAGAGCGCGTAGCCGTCCGACCGCGCGTCGCTGGCCAGGGCGCCGGCGGCGTCGAGCAGACCGGCGCCCTGCTGGAAGCGCGTGGCGCCGGCGAGCGGATCGGCGCTCTCCATCATCCGGACCTTGACGTCGTCGGGGCGCAGGCTGGGATCGGCCCCGATCATCAGGGCGGCAACGCCGGCGCCCACGGGAGCCGACGTACTGGTGCCGGAGAGCATCAGGTAGCTCGGCTCGGTGCCGGCCGGCGCCGTCGGCGCGTAGGACGCCACGGGGATCAGGTTCTGTGGCGCGGTGGCGTCGATGAAGGAGTCGCGCACGCGCAGCGAGATCAGGCGGTTGCCGGGGGCGACCAGGTCGGGCTTGGCGTACTCGTCCCACAGGGTCGGGCCCGCGGAGCTGTAGTAGGTGACCGCGTCGTCGTCGAGGGTCGCCGTCTGACGCGTGTCGGTCGCGCCCACGGTGATCACGTAGGGGCTGTTGCCCGGGGAGAGGATGCCGCCGGGGCCGAACTCGCCCTCGTTGCCGGCGGCGCAGACGACCGTGATCCCGTGCTTCCAGGCGAACTCGACGGCCTTGGCGATCGGGTCGAAGTCGGCGGGCGCGACCGGATTGCTGCCGATCGAGAGATTGAGCACGCGGATGTTGTACTTGTCCCGGTGCGCGATGGACCAGAGGATGCCGGCCATGACCGAGGAGGCGCGCCCCTGGCCGGTGCTGTCGAGCACCTTGACGCCGATGATGTCGGCCTGCGGCGCCACCCCGCGGAACTGCACGGCGGCGTAGCCGCCCTGGTCGAGCGGCAGGGACGCCGTGCCGTCGCCGCCTATGAGGCCGGCCACGGCACCTTCGTGGCCGGCGTCGTCGTACGGACGCCTCGCCTTGTTGACGAAGTCCTTCCAGCCGACGATGCGGCTGTCGGCGAGGTCGGAGGTCGTGGCGATCCCGCTGTCGAGGATCGCGACGCCGACGCCGGCCCCAGCGGGGCCACCGTCGGCGGGCGCGGCGACCTTGTCCAGACCGATCGCCAGGTTGGTGATGTCGAGGGAGCTCGCGTAATCGAACCCGAAGACCGGGTTGTCGGCGACGATCAGCTCCACGCAGCCGGCGGCGGCGAGCGCATCGATCTCGTCGCCGGTCAGGTACGCGGCGACGGCGTCGAAGCCGGGGAGGGCCGTCGTCTCCACGCCCTCCGGGACGACGCCGTCGACGACGGACTCCGCTCCGGGCTCCGTGTAGACGATGACGGGGACGGCCTCATCGCCGCCGGTGGCGTCGAGGACCGTCGTCACGCTCTCGTCGATCTTGCCCTCGCCGCCGTCGTCCGCGGCCACTGCCGCCGAGGGCAGGGCCAGGAGACAGAGCAGCGCGAGCGCGAGTACCCAGTGCCTGGCTCGCATGGTCATCGCCTCCACAGAGCGCTCCTCGGGCCTGCCGGCGCGTTCACGGCCGGCGGGCGTTTGCTTGCGTCGCTGTCTCGCAGCCGGCCTGCCCGCGACGGGTCTACGACGTTCGTTCCTCCTCGATATCGGCGGCTTGGGCGCGGAAGTTGAGTGCCGGCGGGCCTCCCGGCGCCACAAGTGTCGCCACGGGGACAACGGACGCGGCTCCCGAGCGCTCGAGGCGCGGTGCTAGACTACGGTGACAACACCCGTAATCGTCGGGGGGGAGCGGATGCGTCCGGGCGGTCACAGTTGAGCGTCGCAGCAGCTGCTCGGCGTGCCCTCTCCGTCTCGACCAGGTCAGTTGCGCGCCCGCCGCACGCGGGGCGCGGCAACGGAGAGGAGGGATGATGAGCCGTGCGGACGGCCTCTACACCGCGGTGCAGAGGCAGGTGATCAACCAGATGGTCAAGCTGGCCGCCAGCGACGACAAGGCCAAGATCGTCAAGGCGTTCCGACTTGCCGAGCGGATCACCCCGGACCAGTACAAGGGCTCAGTACGTTTCGTGACCGAGAAGGTCAAGGACGACCACCCGGCGCTCACCATCGCCAGGCACGTGACCTCGAAGCTCAGCCCGCGCTGCCGCGACAGCTTCATCGAATGTCTTATCGTGAACACCCTTCTTCGCGGCGTCGCCAAGCGGAAAGAGCTCGTGGAGGCGACCGGCATGCACGCGCCGACGACGATCCTCATGAGCCCCACCATGCGCTGCAACCTCACCTGCGCCGGCTGTTACGCGGCGGAGTACTCTCCGGACGAGGACCTCGACCGACCCCTCATGCAGAAGATCGTCGACGAGGGCAACGCCATGGGCGTGTACCTGTTCACGCTGCTCGGCGGCGAGCCCTTCATGTGGGACGAGCTGCTCGACTTCGCCAGCGAGAACAAGGACGCCTACTTCCAGGTGTTCACCAACGGCACGCTGCTCGACGAGGAGACGATCGCGGCACTCGCCGAGGTCGGCAACATCGCCCCCATGCTCAGCCTGGAGGGCTCACCCGAGCTCACCGACGCCAGGCGCGGCGAGGGCGTCCACGCGCAGATCATGGATATCATGGACGAGCTCGGCGAGGCGGGCGTGCTCTTCGGCTACTCGTGCACGGTGGCGCGCAACAACTGGCAGGCGATCGTGAGCGACGAGTTCATCGACCCGCTCATCGCCAAGGGCGCCATGCTGAGCTGGCATTTCCTCTACATGCCGGTGGGTCGCGATCCCGACGTGAGCCTCATGCTGACGGCCGAGGAACGCAACCAGTTCCGCGTCGACATCCACCGCATCCGCGACGCCAAACCGATCTTCCCGATCGACTTCTGGGGCGACGCCCCCTGGGTCAACGGGTGCATCGCCGGCAAGCACTACATGCACATCAACAGCGCCGGCTGGGTGGAACCGTGCATCTTCACGCACTTCGCCACCGACAACATCCGCGACGTGAGCCTTCTGGAGGCGTTCAACTCGCCGTTCTTCCGGGAGATCCGCAGCCGCCAGCCGTTCAACCACAACCTGCTGATGCCGTGCATGTGGATCGACAACCCGACGCAGTCGCGCGAGATCATGGCGGCTACCGGGGCGCGACCCACGCACCCCGGCGGCGACGTCATGATCGCCGACCTGCATGACGAGCTCGACGCCTACGCCCGGCGGGTCGACGAGCTCTACAACCCCGTCTGGAGCTGCATGTGCGCCGGCGAGGAACAGACGAATGAGGCGCCCGTGCCGGTGAGCTGACTCCGGCGCGTGTGCGCGGGCGGCGGGCGGCGGGGCCGGGCCCCGCCGCCCGCCGCTGCGTTGCGCCTGCGGGTATCGACGCCGGCCGCTCGTCGGCTGAGGGATACGTGGTACTCTGTCGAAGCCTAAGGGCGGTCGGACAAGCGACATGCCGGGACCTCACCCGCACAAGCGCGCCGCGCGTCTCGCGGCCATCTCCATCCTCTCGTTGCTCGGGGCGATCGCCGCTGTGTGGATCGCTCCGCGCGCCAGCGAGGCGGTCGCGGCGTGGATGAGCACGCCGCCGGTGGAGTTGCGTACCGTGGCCCTTTCGGACTCGCTGCCGGTCGGCGGGCCGCCGGCCCGCGGCGGCGCGCCGCGCGGCGCGGCCGCGGGCGATGCGCTGGTGACCGCCGTCACCGCTTCACCCGTCGTCGACGCCGGCATGCGTTTCACCATGGCCGGCGTGATCTGCGCGCCGCCGGCGCGGCGTGGCGAGGTACGGGTACTCATCCGCAGCAGCGAGGACGCCGAGTCGTGGAGCCGCTGGTACCCCGTCGTCCTTGAGCGGGTCGCGGAGCAGGGCGGTCGCGAGCAGGCGTTCACCGAGCCGATCTGGACGGGCGGTGGCCGCTATCTGCAGGTCGCCGCCGAGGGCGGCGGCGCCGGCGCGGCGCCGGCGGCGCTTCTCCGTGACGTGCGCGCGGTCGCCATCAACAGTACCGAAGACGCCGACCGCGCGGCCGCGGTCGTCGGCGTCCTTCGCCGCGCGGCCGCCACCATCGCCCGCCTCGAGCTCGCCCCGCCGGTGGGCGCGATGACCAAGAAGCCCAGGATCGTGACCCGCGCGAAGTGGGGGGCCAATGAATCCTGGCGCTCGGGCTCGCCGGATCTCGCTCCCGTCAAGGTGGCGTTCGTCCACCACACCGCCGGCGGCAACAGCTACACCGCCGCCCAGGCGCCCGCCGTCGTCCGTGGCGTGTACGGCTATCACACGCGCTCGCTGCGCTGGAGCGACGTCGGCTACAACTTCCTCATCGACCGCTACGGGGTCGTTTACGAGGGGCGGTACGGTGGCGTGACCCGGGGCGTCATCGGCGCCCACGTGCTCGGGTTCAATACCGGCAGCGTCGGCGTCTCCGTCCTCGGCACCTTCTCCACCGCCACTCCTCCTTCGGCCGTGGTCACCGCGCTCGAGAGACTGCTCGAGTGGAAGCTCGACGTGCATCATGTCGACCCCCTGGGTACGGGAAGGCTGGTGTGTGGTTACGGCCAGAAGTTCAGGACGGGGCAACGCGTGACGTTTCCCGCGATCGCCGGCCATCGGGACGCCAACTACACGGACTGCCCGGGGGGGCGTTTGTACGCGCAGTTGCCGACCGTGCGCAAGGTGGTGGCTCGCAGGGGTCAGCCCAAGATCTACGGCTTCATCGCCGAGGATCCCGTGATCAGCCCCGACGGCGACGGCGTGCGCGACCACGCCACCATCGGCTTCACGGTGTCGCAGACCGCCGCCTGGCGGCTCGAGATCCGTGACGAGGCGGGCTCGCTGGTGCGTCACCTCGCCGGCGAGGGCAAGGTCGTGGAGACGACGTGGGCCGGGAAGGACGACGACGGCAGGGTCTTGCCCGACGGCGTGTACTCCATCCAGGCCGATGCCAGGAGCGCCGCCGGTGACGCCCGTCCCGCGACCGCGGAGGTGCGTCTCGATACGGTCCCGCCGCGCGTCGGCGGCGTCGGCGTCTCACCAGACCCGTTCAGCCCCAACGACGACGGCTGCGACGACGCGGCCACGCTCGCCTTTGTGCCGGGGGAGGCCGGCTCCGCACGGGTCTCCGTGCTCGCCGACGACGGCACCGTTCTGCGTCGTCTGAGCGGCTGGAAGGCCGTGACCAGGTCCGCCCAGCGTGTGACCTGGGACGGCCGCGTGGGCTCGGGGGCGAGCCTGAGGCCGGTGACCGAGGGTCCTGCGACGCTCCTGTTGGAGGTCCGCGACGCCGCGGGCAACGCCACCAGTCTGCGTCGCCGGGTCACGGTCGACCGCACCCTGAGGCTCGCGTCCGTATCGCGCACGACGTTCTCTCCCAACGGCGACGGCGTCTACGACACCGTGACCCTGGCGTTCCGGCTCGCTCGCGCCGCCGACGTGACGGTCACCGTGGTGCGTGCCGGCGCCGCTGTGCGGACGATGCCCTTGGGCAGGCTCGCCGCGGGTGCTCGCTCGGTGACCTGGGACGGCGCGAGGGACGTCGCCGGCGTCGCGACCAGCGGCGCGTACTCGATCACGGCGGCGGCGAGCGGCGCGGTCGGCGTCACCGCCGTCAGCCGCCCGGTGACCGTCGATCTCACCCGGCCCCGAGTCTCAGCGCCTGCGACCGCGACGGTGCGCAACCGCACGACCGCGAAGCTCCGGTACCGCGTACGCGACGCCTTCAGCGGGCGGGTCAGGGTGGTCGCGGCGGTGACCAGCGTGAAGGGCAAGCAGGTGGGCACGATCACCTGCGGGTGGGTCAAGCAGGGCGTGGTCCACGTGTGCGCATGGAAACCGCGTACGCGGGGCGTCTACCTGGTGACGTTCAGGGCGAAGGACTTGGGGGGCA
>CAZJGT010000087.1:0-9598 GCA_964545565.1 uncultured Thermoleophilia bacterium | reverse complement strand
GCCCAGCGTACAGTCTCGACCACCCGCGCATCCAGCATCCTGAGGTCATCTGCAGCATCGACCCGGTCGCCGCCGCGAGCTTGAGCCGTGCGCAAGGGACGCCGTCCGGCGCGCGTGAGTCCACGAGGCGCGGGCGCGAGGTTCCCGTGGACGGACGGGCGGTTAGGATGGTCGGGTGAGCGAGCATCCGACCATCGACGAGTCGCGGGAGCGCCGGCGGCGGGGCGCGCGCGGCGCCGCATTCGGCGCGCTCATCGCGGTGCTCGTGGTCGCGGCCGTCGCCGGCGTGGCTGCCGTGCTGCTCGGCGGCGACGGGTCGGGCGGCGGTGGGCAGGGGGCGCCACCCGCCGCCACAGCCTCTCCGTCGCCGGCGGTCGTCCCGGCACGCGTCGCCGACCTCCTCGACCTCGAGGTACGCCGCGGCGACGCGGTCACCATCCGCTATCGCGTCGTGGCCGGCGCGGGCACGACCACGCCGGTGACTCTGGTCGTGACGGATAGGTCCGGCGCTCAAGTCAAGGCGCGGCGGCTCACCGGGGCCGCGCCGGTCGGTCGCGAGCAGCGGGCGGCGGTACGCATCGACCTGCCGCCCGGCCGGTACACGTACGCCCTGCGGCTCGGCGAGGCTGAGCCGGCTGGTTCGCCGAATCCCTCGCCGGGCGACGCCGACGACCTGGCCGCTGCGGAGCTGCGCGTCCTCGAGCCCTTGCCCCCCGGCTTTCCGGGTGCGACGTCGGTCGCCGCGGCGGCGCGCTGGCTCGACCACAGGGACGGCGATGTGGCCTTCGCGGTCGTCGACACCAACGGCAGGGATGCCGGCGGCCTCGAGGAGCACCGGACCTTCCAGGCCGCCAGCCTCGCCAAGGCGATCCTGCTGGTGGCCTCCCTGCGCGACGACCCGTCGCCTGACGCCGGCACTGAGGCGGCGCTGGCGCGGATGGTCACGGAATCGGACAACGACGCCGCGTACGCGATCTTCGGGGGCGTCGGCGCCAAGGGCATGCGCGCCGTCGCGAAAGCTGCCGGGATGCGGGACTACGAACAGGGGTCGGGCTGGATCGACACGCGCGTCTCGGCCGCCGACCAGGCGCGGTTCTTCTACGGCCTCGAGTCGCTCGTGCCTCCCGCCGGGCGCAGTCTGGCAGGGCGGCTGCTCTCGGGCATCACCCCGATGCAGCGCTGGGGCATCCCCGCCGCCGCCGGACCTGAGGG
This sequence comes from uncultured Thermoleophilia bacterium, assembly GCA_964545565.1. Lineage (GTDB taxonomy): Bacteria > Actinomycetota > Thermoleophilia > UBA2241 > UBA2241 > CAIXSE01. The sequence continues at coordinate 8,386 of CAZJGT010000087.1, read as the reverse complement.
GTGGAAGACCTACTTCAAGGGCGGATGGCTGGGCCTGGACAACAAGCTCATGGTCCAGGCCGCCTGGCTTGAGAAGGGCAAGAGGAAGTGGGCGCTCGCGGTGATGAGCGACGAGAACCGCGACCGTTCCTACGGGTGGGACACGCAGAAGGGAGTCACGGGCATCCTGCTCGGGCGGGAGCCGACGCCGGCGTACCTCGCGGTCGTGCTCGAGTAGGGCGGGCGCCGCCGCGCCGGCCCGCCCTCAGTCCGGATACTCGATCGCCTCGATGGTGAGCTCACGGTCGCCGGCCGGCCGCCGCCAGAGCACGGTCTTGCCGACGCGGGCTTCGATCAGGGCCTCTGCGAGAGGAGACACGTAGCTGATCTTGCCCTCCTTGAGGTCGGCCTCGTCCTCGCCCACGATGGTGAACGTCCGCCGTTCGGCGCCCTTCTGGCTCACGGTGACGGCGGCGCCGAACGCGACTTTACGTCGCGGCTGCCGGTTCATCGCTACCGGGATGGCGGTCTCGAGACGCGCCGTGTAGTAGCGCAGGTCGCGATCCACGTAAGCGAGCTGCTCGCCGGCGAGGTCGTCCTCATCGTCGAGCAGTTCGAGTCGCCTCGCCTCGAGCTCGCCGACCTTACGCTCCAGTTGCCGGAGTCCGGCGGGCGTGACGTAGTTGGGGTGGTCGCTGATCTGCCGCTCGGGCAAGGCCTCGGCGGGCGCGCCCTCGTCCGGCTCTTTGACGAACGCTCTGCTCATGGGGACTCCGATCGGAATGACCTTCCGAGTGTTCCCTTCGACGCCCGTGAGCGCACTCCCTCGCGAATGGGTAGATAGGTGGGGAAACGCGGCTCACACGCCGCATCCGAGAGACGACGACGGAGGGTGACCATGCTCGACCAGCGTATGCAGGACGCGATCAACGAACAGATCAACTGGGAGCTCTACTCCGGCTACCTCTATCTCTCCATGGCCAGCCAGTTCGCCGAGAGCGGCATGCCCGGCGGGCAGAACTGGATGACGGTGCAGTACCAGGAAGAGCTCGCGCACGCCCAGATCATGTTCAACTACGTGCTCACGCGCGGCGGCCGCGTGGTGCTCGAGGCCATCGACAAGCCGCGCGCGGAGTGGCCGGACGGACTCTCGATGTTCGAAGACGCGCTCGCCCACGAGGAGAAGGTGACGGAGCGCATCCACGACCTCGCCTCGCTCGCGCTCGAGATCAAGGACCACGCCAGCTACAACTTCCTGCAGTGGTTCATCGCCGAGCAGGTCGAGGAGGAGGAGACCGCGTCCGACATGGTGCAGAAGTTCCGCATGGCGGGCGAACACCCGGCGGGCCTCTACCAGCTCGACAGGGAGCTCGGCGCGCGGCTCTACCACATCCCCTCGCCGCTCGCGCCCGCGGGCGCCTGAAGCGCCTCGGGCGGCGCCCGGTCCGGCGTGAGCCGCTGGCCGGGCGCCGTCAGAGCGGTCTGACGAGCAGGAGGCAGGGGTTCTCCGGACCCCAGACGGCCGCCAGGATCTCCAGCGGCCGGAAGCCCAAGGCGAGATAGAAGGCACGAGTCGCCGCGTATCCCGGGTCCGGGTCGGTCGCGGCGAGCGTCTTGACGTGCAGCAGGGAGTAACCCTCGGCGCGAGCGTATGCCGCCGCGCGCTCGACGAGCGCGCGGCCGACCCCGCGCCGCTGCCACGCGGCGAGGACGCCCATGACGTGGAGTTCCAGGGCGTCCTGGCTCGTCGCCCGTACCGTCACGAAACCGACGACGTCCCGGTCCGCCGCGGCGACGAAGCTCGGCAGCGCGTTCGCGGCGGTCGCGTAGTCCGTGATGGCGGACTCGATGCCGAACCAGTCGGGCAGGGCGCGGAGGATGCGCCCGGCCGCCGCGCCCTGCCCGCTGAGCGGGCCGCTCACCATGAAGCCCGGCGGGTCCATGGCGGCCTCAGCTGACGTCGCGGCGCAGCGAGATGAAGACCGCCGCGACGCTCACGATGGCGATGTAGGCGACGCTGACGAGAAAGGCCTGGGGTCCGCTGAGACCCGTCGTCGCGAAGGGTGTGTCGTCGACCTCCATCGAGTACTGCGCGGCACTCACCTGATTGAACACGCTGAAGGGCAGCCACGTGCCGACGGCCGGCTTGAGGACCGCGATCAGGTTCTCCACGAAGAGCGCCCAGATGAGCGTGGCGGCGACGGTGACGATCTGGGCGCGCACGAGGGCGCCCAGAGCAACGCCGAAGGCCGTGATGAGCCCGGCCACGACGATCTGGCGGGCGTAGTCACCGCCGGTGGCGCCGCCCGTGGCGTCGATGTCGACCCCGCGCACGGCTCCTCCGACACCGATCACGACGTACACGAGCGCGACCGCAAGCAGCATGGTCGCCATGCCGACGACGGCGTACACGGCCAGCTTGGTCACCATGACCTGCCAGCGACGCGGGGTCACGAGGTACGAGTAGGTGATCGTGCCGTGCCGGTATTCGTTGGTCATGCCCAGGATGCCGAACACGAGCAGGACCAGCGGCACGAGGGCGCTCGCGGTGCTGAGAAAGGCGCTGACGCCGTCACTCTCGAGCCAGTCCTTGGGCGTGAGGGCGATGATGAGCACCAGCGGCAGGAGTGTGGCGACGAGGACGGCGACGAAGAGGCCGAGGGCGGTGCGCGTGCTGCGCAGCTTGAGGAGTTCCGCCTGGGCGAGGGCGATCATCGCTCCCGCCTCGTGCCGGCGATCTGCAGGAAGAGCTCCTCGAGACTCGGCTGCTCGGTGAGGAGCTCGTGGAGCGCGATGCCCTGGGCGCGGGCAAGTTCGCCGACCTCGGCGGCGGACGGCCCGCGCACCGCGAGCGCGTCGTCCAGCCGGTTGACGGCCGCGCCGGCGGAGCGGAGCGCGGCCTCCAGCTTTTCGGCGCCCGGCGAGCGCACGCGGACAACGGGCTGCGCCGACGCCGTCAGATCGCGCACAGGTCCTTGGGCGAGCAGCTTTCCTCTGTTCATGATGAGGACGTGGTCCACGGTCTGTTCCACCTCGGCGAGCACGTGGCTCGAGACGACCACCGTGCGTCCCGCGCTCGCCTGGGCGCGCAGGAACGTCCGCAGCCACAGCATCCCCTCGGGATCGAGTCCGTTGGCGGGTTCGTCGAGGATGAGCGCCTCCGGGTCGCCGAGCAGGGCCGCGGCGAGGGCGAGGCGCTGCTTCATGCCGGTGGAGTAGCCTTTGACGCGACGCCGCCCGGCAGGCATGAGCTCCACGAGCTCCAGCGTCTCGTCCACGCGCGCGTCGGGAATGCCGGCGCCCCGGGCCACGACGCGCAGGGCGTTGCGGCCGGAGCGGCCGGGATGGAACCCGGAGGCGTCGAGCAGCGCGCCGACCCGGGCGGCGGGGGCGTGCAGGTCGCGATAGCGGCTGCCGAGCACGGTCACGCTCCCGGCCGTCGGGCGCACGAGGTCGAGGATCATCCGCAGCGTCGTCGTCTTGCCGGCTCCGTTGGGCCCGAGGAGACCGGTGACGGTGCCCGCCTCGATCCGGAAGCTCACGTCGTCGACCGCGAGGACCTTCTTGCCGTAGCGCTTGCTCAGGTGTTCGGCCTCGATGACGGGCATGGCGCCTCCGGATCGACTGTGGGGCGGAGTCCTTCCGCGCGAGTCTACACGAGGTGCGCGGGGCCGCCGGGAGGGAGGAGCGCGGCTTGCACCGCCGATCCCCAAAGCGGACCATTGGCGGGATGATCGACTCTGCCCTGAGCGCGACAGACCGCTGCGAGTCGGCGGAATCCGGCGTGGACCCGTCACGACCCGCTGCGAAGCAGGTCGCGTCCGACGCCGGCGCCGCGAGGCGGATGGCCGCCGGCGATCTCGACGCGGTCGCGGCGATCTTCGTTGCCGCGTTTCCGGACAAGACGGCGGCCGCGGTGCCGGGCGACCCGCCGTCCGCCGCGCGCGTGTTCGCGGAAGCGGCGCTCGCCGGCGGAGACGCCTGGGTGCGCGATGACGAACGAGGTCGCGCGCTCGCGGTGATCACCTTTCAGGGCCGCAAGCGGCCCTTTCTCGCCCACCTCGACACGTCCCTGCTGCGACGCATCCGGCCGCTGCGACGGGCGCTGCGGGCCATGGCGTTTCTGACCCTGTTCCATGCCGTGGACTTCCCTGCCTCGGAGCTCTATCTCGAGACGCTCGCCGTGCATCCGGACGCCCAGGGTAGGGGCCTCGGCCGCGCCCTGCTCGACTTCGCCGACGACGAGGCGCGACGCCGCGGGCGCAGCTCGCTGTCGCTCTACTGCGTCCGCGACAACACAAGGGCCCGAGCCCTGTACGTGCGGCACGGCTACCGGCTCGTCCGCAGCGAGGACCTCTGGTGGTGCGGCGGCCTGCTCGGCTTCCGCTACACCGACCAGATGCGACGCGCGCTGCCGGCCGGCTCCTGAGCGGCGCCGTCAGCCTGCGCCGAGGCGCTTCTCGAAGAAGAAGGTGGCGCCGCGTCGCGGCTCGAAGCCGGCGGATGCGTAGAGACGCATGGCGCCGGTCGGATTGGCCTCATCGACGCCGAGATATGCGCGCGGCAGACCGCGCCGCCGCAGTGCGGCGCACTCGTGCAGGAGCAGCGCCCGCCCGAGCCCCCGGCCGCGCCACGGGCGACGCACGAAGAGCTCGTCCACGTACCCGCCGGCCGGCGTCGTGATGGCGATGATCCCTCCCGCGACGTCCGCGCCGTCCCAGGCGATGAACCACAAGCCTGGGTCGAAGTCATCGCGGACGAAACGGAACGCGAGCCATTCGTCCAGATCCATCGCCGCCGGCCGGAAATGGTCGAGGAACGCCTCCTCACCGGCGTGGTGGACGGCCTCCTCGTCGCGGTACCGGCGGAACGGGAGGACCGTGATCCCCACCGGCCAGTCCGGCGCCTCGACCGGCGCCTCGAGGCCGCGATCGAGACGCAGGAAGGTGCGTACCTTGCGGAAGCCGTGAGCGGTGAGCAACCCGATGCGGCGTGTGTCGCTCTCGTGAGACGCCACGCCGAGGTCACCGGCGGCTCCCGGCGCCCCGGCACGCAGGAGCGCCCCTGCTCGCGCCTCTCCGAGCCGCAACAGCAACTCGCTCAGGCCGCGCCCGCGATGCGCCGGCGCCACGGTCTGCTCGGCGACGATCTCGTCTGGGGGCGATTCGACCCAGCACCATCCGTAGCCGACCACCGCTCGTCCGGAATCCTCGATGAGCCAGACGTCCTCCTTGAGGCTCAGGCGCGGCAGAGCCCATTCCTCGCGCACTTCGTCGACGGTCACGTCGGAGTCGCCGTGCAACTCGATGCCCACGGCGCGCTTGAGCTCCGCGACGGCTTCTGCGTCGTCGGCAGTGGGAGCACGCAGGCGGTAGCCTGACGGTGGCGTGTGATGTGGCGACAGGAGGTCCATGCGCTGGTGTGGCGTCGGTACCTGGATTCTATCGCTGCCGGTCGGTGAACGCCGCGCGTCGCTCGTGCGTCTCCGCCTGCAGACGACGGAGGGGGCGCCCGCGGCGCCCGCGGGAGGTGCGCTCATGAGACACGCCAGTGGAGCGCTGACGGCCCTGGCCGTGCTCGCGGTGCTGGGGGCTGCCGTCGTCGGCGGTTGCGGAGGTGCGACGGCTGCCCAGCCGGCTTCGCCGTCGCCTTCCGCTCCGCCATCTGCGCCTCCGGTCGTGACCGCCGACATCGTGGGTGTCGTGCGCGACCTGTGGCCGGGCGCCGGCGACGGAGCACTGCCGGCGCTGCTGGTGGCGGCCGGCCCTGCGACGAGCGGTCAGTACGACCGCGCCGCAGTGAGCATCACCGCGGACACGACCGTCTGGACGGCGATAGGGCACCGCGGTGACGCGCTCGACCTCCGGGAAGGCGACACGGTGGCCGTGTGGTTCGACGGGCCGGTCGCGGAGTCGTATCCCGTCCAGGGCGATGCGGGAGCCATCCAGATCCTGGCCTCGCACTGATCGGTCCTCGTCGCGGCGCTCGGCCTCCGTGACCGCGGCCTCGCGAGTACCTCGTGCGGCCCGCTCAGCCCGTATGCATGAAGTTGATCACGTCGCCGTCCTGGACGACGTAGTCCTTGCCTTCGGTGCGCAGGAGCGCCTTCTCGCGGGCGGCGTGGAAGGAACCCAGTTCGATGAGGTCGTCGATGCCCACCACCTGGGCGCGCACGAAGCCATGCTCGATGTCGCTGTGGATGCGGCCCGCGGCCTGCTTGGCGGTCCAGCCGCGGGGCAGCTGCCAGGCGCGCGACTCGCTGCTGCGGTAGTCGCCGGTGAAGAAGGTGACGTACCCGAGAACCTCGTAGGCGGCGCGCAGGACCACGTCGAGCGTGCCGGCCTCGTCGGCGCCGAGCTCGGCGCGGAACTCCGCCGCATCCTCTGGCTCGAGGTCGGCGAGCTCGGCCTCGAGGCGCGCGGCGACGGCGACCACCTGGTCGCCCCGGCCGCGCGCCCACGCCACGAACTCGCCGTGCTGCTCGAGTGCGGCCGCGGAACTCTGGTCGTCGTCGGTGTTGAGGACGAACAGCACCGGCCGGTCGCTCACGAGCGCGAGTTCGCGAAAGAGCGGCTCGTCGTCCGCCGAGCGCGAGATGCTCCGCGCCAGCGCCCCGTCCATAAGCGCCGCGTGGAGGTCCTCAAGCACGTCGAGCTCGTGCTTGGCCGCCTTGTCGCCGCTGCGCGCCGCCTTGCGCGTCTTCTCGAGGCGGCGCTCCACGAGCTCGGCGTCGCTCAGCAGAAGCTCGGTCTCCACGAGGTCCACGTCGGCCCGTGGGTCCAGCCGGTCGCCGACGTGCGCGACCTCGGGGTTGGCGAAGACGCGGACCACGTGTGCCACCGCGTCCACGCCGCGGATGTCGGCGAGAAAACGGTTGCCGAGACCCTCGCCGCGGCTGGCGCCCTCGGCAAGGCCGGCGATGTCGACGACATCGATGGTGGCGTGGACCTTCTTGGGCGTCTCGAGGACTTCGTCGAGTCTGTCGAGACGGGGGTCCGGCACGGCGACCACCCCCAGGTTGGACTCGGCCGACGTGAACGCGTACGCGGTCGCGGCCGCCTGGGCGTGCGTGAGCGCGTTGAACAGGGTGGTCTTGCCCACGTTGGGCAGGCCTACGATGCCGAGCTTCACGGGCGCCTCTTGAGTTTGCTGGTGAGCAGGGTGTCGAGGACCTCGGAGAGGTCGGCGAGCTGGGCCTTGACCCTCCCGGGGTATCTCTTGTCGACGTACGCGACGGTGTCGCGGGGAGTATGCCAGATGGGTGGCCCATCCGCGGTCGCGACCGCGTGCCGCCCCTCGCTCTTCTCCCACGAGACGGCGCTGAACACGGCGGTGGCGAGGTCCTCCTTGGCGAAGGGCTCGTCGTCGGCCGGCGCCAGGGTCACGCCGGCCGGCCGGCCCCGCGCCTCCGGGGAGGTGACGAGCGGGATGCCGAGGGAGTCGGCGGCGCTCAGCGCGTCGTCCCGCAACCACGTCGGACCACCCAAGCGGCTGGTGACGGAGAGCTCGTCGCCGCCGGCGGGCACGTCGAGGTCGATCATGCCGATGGTCGCTCGCCGCTCGTCGTCGCTCATGCGGCGCACGTAGTCCCTGGCTCCGAGCGAGCCCTTCTCCTCGGCGCCGAACGCCACGAACTCGATGGAGTAGGGCGTCGGCACGTTCTTGACCCGGGCGGCGACCTCGAGGAGGAGCCCGACGCCGGTGGCGTTGTCGAGGTAACCGTCGCCCACGGCGACGGAGTCGTAGTGGGCGCCTACCACCAGGCGTTTCGCCGAGTCCCCTTCTTTGAGGGCGACGACGTTGGCCGAGTGGACGCGTCGCTCTCCGGCGCCGGTGATGAACTCGTCGGTGCGAGGGAAGTAGCCGTACTGCTGGAACGCGCCGGTGATGAACTCGCGGGCGCGGATCTCGCCCCAGGTGTCGGCCGGGCGAGCACCGATCGTCTGCGCGAGGACCTTCGCCGTGGCGTAGGCGACGCCGCCGAAGGGGGAGGAGGAGACGGCGGCGGACGGCCGGCCCGTCTTGACCGTGGTGCCGCGGCAGCCGTCGAAGGCGCCTCCGGCCGCGAGGCCGATGACCACGACGAGGACCGCGGCCGTCGCCACGGCGAGCTGCCCGCCTCGGGTGCTCAAGGCGCCCACGTCACACCGGCGCCGGCACGAGCAGGACCCATGCGGCGCCCCACAGGACCCCGTACACGAGGCCGCCGAGGACGTCGCCGACGTAGTGCACGCCGAGGTAGACGCGGCTGAAGCAGAGCACGAGGGTGAGGACGACGAGCGCCGGGATCGCCGTCGGGTACAGGGCGCCGAAGGTGAACGTCGCCACCACGGCCATGCCGGCGTGGGACGAGGGGAACGACTTGCTGAGCGGCAGCGGGATCTGCCGCTCAGCAAGTCGTTCCCCT
>CAZJGT010000086.1:0-9814 GCA_964545565.1 uncultured Thermoleophilia bacterium | reverse complement strand
CACCGACCGCACGACTCGGTCATGCAGAACTCCATGAAGTAGCGGGCCACATCGACCATGCTGGCCGAATCGTCCATGACGATCATGCCGCCCGACCCCATGATCGATCCCAGCGACGAGAGGGATTCATAATCGACGAGGGTATCGAGGAACTTGGCCGGGATGCAGCCGCCGGAGGGGCCGCCGGTCTGGATGGCCTTGCATTGGCCGTCGCCGGACACGCCGCCGCCGATGTCGTAGATGATCTCGCGCAAAGACGTGCCCATCGGCACTTCGATGAGGCCGGTGTTGTTGATGCTGCCGGCCAGAGCGAAGACTTTGGTGCCCTTGCTGGTGGCCGTGCCCAACCGCGCGTACCAGTCGCCGCCGTTGCGGATGATGGGGGCTACGCTCGCCAGCGTCTCGACGTTGTTGATCAGGGTCGGCATGCCCCACAAACCGAACTCCGCCGGATAGGGCGGCCGCGGCCGGGGTTGGCCGCGCTTGCCCTCGATGGAGGCGATGAGCGCCGTCTCCTCGCCGCAGACGAAGGCCCCGGCGCCGAGCTTGAGATGCAGGTTGAACTCCCAGCCCGTGCCGAAGACGTCGCCGCCGAGGAAGCCGCGGGCCTCCGCATCGGCCACGGCCTTGGTGAGCCGTTTGACGGCGAGCGGGTACTCGGCGCGCACGTACACGTACCCTTCATGCGCGCCGATGGCGTAGCTGCCGATCAGCATGCCTTCGATGACCGCATGGGGGTCGCCCTCGAGGATGGAGCAGTCCATGAACGCGCCGGGGTCGCCCTCGTCGGCGTTGCAGATGAGGTACTTCTCGTCGCTCTTGCTCTGGTTGGCGAACTTCCACTTGACGCCGGTCGGGAAGCCGGCGCCCCCGCGCCCGCGGATGCCCGAGTCGGTGACCTCTTCGATGATCCACTCGGCCGTCTTCTCCGTGAGTGCGGTGCGCGCGGCGTCGTAGCCTCCCCGCGCGATGTACTCGTCGATGCTCTCGGGGTCGATGACGCCCACATCGCGCAGCGCGATGCGCGTCTGTGCCTTGTAGAACCCGATGTCGTGCCAGTCGCGGATGCGCTCGCCGGTCCGCGCGTCCTTGTAGAGGAAGCGCTCGACCGGCTGCCCGCCCTTGAGGTGCTCCTCGACGACCTTGTCGACGTCCTTGGGCTTGAGGTGGCCGTAGAGCGTGTCGTCGCTGAGGACGACGACCGGGCTCATGGAACACAGCCCGTGGCAGCCGATGATGCTGACCTCGACGGTGTCGCCCAGTCCGGCGTCCTCGACCGCCTGGACGAAGGCGTCGTACACGGCGAGTGAGCCGGCGAACACGCAGGCGGTGCCGGCGCAGACCTTGACGGAGTAGCCGCCGCCTGGACGCTCGGCGACGCTGACGTTGCGCGCGTCGTCGTCGGGGCGTGGAGTGGTGATCTCTTCTGTCATGATGCCTCTGGTCACCCCTTCTTGCCGCCGACCTCTTCCATGAGGCCGCGGATGATCTTGCGCGTCTGGTCAGGGGTGAGACCGCCGTAGGTCTGGTCGCCGATGCGCATGACGGGCGCCTGCGAGCAGGCGCCCATACAGGCGACGGACGACAGGGTGAACTTCATGTCGCTGGTCGTCTTGCCGTCGGCGACACCGAGCTCCTCCTCCAGGGCCTCGGTGATCTGCACCGCCCCCGCGACGTGGCAGGCGGTGCCGTGGCAGACGTCGATGATGTGCTCACCGACGGGCGACAGCCGGAACTGGTTGTAGAAGCTGGAGACGCCGTAGAGCTGGCTGAGCGGAACGCCGGTCTGCAGGCTGACCTCCTGAAGGGCGACGCGCGGAAGGTAGCCGTAGACCTCCTGGGCGTTCTGCAGCATCGCGATGAGGCCGGTGCCGTGCTCGTAGTAGTCGTCGAGCACCGGCTGCAGGTCCTTGAGGTCGATGCCCTGCTGCGCGGCGAGACGCGCCTCGGCGACGCGCGCCGCGTTGGGCACCGGCAGCCGGTACTTGCTGGTGTGGTTCACGCGGATCACCTGCACCGGGCAGTTGCTCTCGCACAAGGTGCAGGAGCGGCACCGGGGCTCGCCGCTCGCGGGGTCGATGACCACGCGGAAGAGGCCGCGGCTCCGCGCCGGCAGCATCTCGCGCTGCTCGGGGTACTGCACGGTGATCTTCTTCTTGGGCAGATGGCTGAGCGTCTGCCGCATCGCCTTGAACATGCCGAGCATCAGGCGCTCACCACCGGCTGTCGCCGGCGCTGCCTGCGCAGGCGGAGCTTGAGGAGGGGATCGAGCAACCCCACGAAGGCGAAGAACGCGATCCAGCTGAAGACCGCAAGACCCCACTTCCAGCTCGGCACCCAGAGGATGACCGCCGCGGTCGCGAGGATGTTGACGAGGCCGAGCGGGATGAGGACCTTCCAGGCGAAAGCCATGAGCTGATCGACCTGCAGGCGAGGTATCGAGAGCCGGATCCAGACCAGCGCGAAGACCAGCACGTACGTCTTGACGAGGAACCAGACCAGGCCGATCCAGGAGACGCCCCAGAACTGGATGGCCTCCGCCCACGGGCCCATCCACCCCCCGAAGAACAGCGTGACGGAGACCATCGACATGATCGTCATCCCGGCGTACTCGTTGAGGAAGAACATGCCGAAGCGCATGCCCGAGTACTCGGTGCCGTAGCCGGAGACGAGCTCCGACTCGGACTCGGGAAGGTCGAAGGGACCGCGGTTCAGCTCGGCGATGGAGGCGATGTAGAAGATGAGGAAGGTGAAGGGCGCGTAGAAGACGATCCACTCGTAGCCGGCCTGGAACGCGACGACCACGTCGATGCGCAACGAGCCGACGATCATCGCCACGACGAGCAGGCCGAGGATCATCGGGATCTCGTAGCTGATCATCTGGGCGGCGGCGCGCAGGGCCCCGACGAGCGAGTACTTGTTGCGCGACGACCAGCCGCCGAGCAGGATCGACAGGGTCGTGAAGCTGGTGATCGCGACGAGGAAGATGATGCCCACGTTGAGGCTCGTGGCCATGATCCCGTCGGTGTACGGCACCACGAGCTGGATGGCGACGGCGCCGATCATGACCATCACGGGCGCGAGCGTGAACAGATACGGGTCGGCGAGCAGCGGGCGGAAGTCCTCCTTGCCCATCATCTTGAAGGCGTCGGCGATGCTCTGCAGCACCCCCTGCGGGCCCGTGCGGTTGGGGCCGAGACGGTCCTGCATGAAGGCGAGGGCGCGGCGCTCGAAGACGATGTTGACGAGCGCCGCCACGAACACCACCGCATAGGCGATGACGACGAAGAGGACGGCTCGAAGGATGCCGACGACGATGTCCACCATCAGCGGTCGATCCCTCCCAGAACCAGGTCGATGCTCCCCGAGATGGCGACGGCGTCGGCGATCTTGTTGCCGCTGAGCAGCTTGGGGAAGATCTGCAGGTTGCAGAAGCAGGGGTCGCGGTACTTGAGCCGGTACGGGTACCGCGACCCGTCACTCTCGATGTAGGTGCCGTACTCGCCGCGCGGGTTCTCCTGGCCGACGTAGCAGGAGCCGGGAGGCGGCGTGACCACATACGGCGCGCGCAGCGAGCCGACCTGGACGGGGCCCTTGGGCAGCATGTCCAGGCACTGCTCGATGATCCTGGCGCTCTCGCGCATCTCCTCCATGCGCACCCGGTAGCGGTCGAAGACGTCGCCGTGCTGCTCGGTGCGCACGTCGAACTCGAGCTCCGGGTACACCGAGTACGGCCGTGTACGTCGCAGGTCCAGCTCGACGCCGGAGGCGCGCGCGTTGGGGCCGGTGATGCCGTAGTCCACGACGTCCTGTTGGGTGATGACGCCCTTGCCCTGCGTGCGCTGCAGAAAGACGGCGTTGTCGTCGACGAGGGCCTCGTACTCCTTGATGAGCTTGGGGAACCTCTGCAGGAACTCGCGGCAGCGCTCGACCCAGCCGTCGGGCAGGTCGTAGCGCACGCCGCCGAAGCGGAAGTAGTTGAACATCATGCGCGCGCCGGTGAGCTCCTCCATGAGGTCGAGGATCGTCTCGCGGTCGCGGAACATGTAGAACACCATGGCCGTGCCCAGCGGCGAGAGGTCGGCGGTGAACGTGCCGACCGCCACCAGGTGACTGGCGATGCGCATGAGCTCGCCGGTGATGACGCGGATGAACTCCGCCCGCCGCGTGACCTGGATGCCGGCGAGCTTCTCGACCGTCATGACGTAGGCCCACTCGCAGTTGATGCTGGCGACGTACTCGGTGCGGTCGACGATCGGGATGTACTGATAGTACGTGCGCCGCTCGGCGAGCTTCTCCTTGCAGCGGTGCAGGTAGCCGATCACAGGGATGACGTCCTTGACGAGCTCGCCGTCGAGGGTGACCACGAGGCGCAGCACGCCGTGCGTGCTGGGATGCTGCGGCCCCATGTTGACCACGACCTCGTTGAAGGCGAGCCCGTCGACGTCGGAGCCCTCGCCACGCGCCGTGGCCTCCTCGATACGGCGCAGGGCCAGCTTCACGGCCTCGTCCGGTGCGGCGGTGGCGAACTGGTCAGGCATGCGGGTGGTTCTCCGCGAGGTCGACGTAGTCCTTGCGCAGCGGATGACCGACGAAGTCGTCCTTGAGCAGGATGCGCCGCAGATCGGGGTGGCCGGCATAGACGATGCCGACCATGTCCCAGGACTCGCGCTCGTGCCAGTCGGCGGCCGGCCACACGCCGGCGACCGAGTCGACCTCGGGCTGCTCGCGCGGCACCCCGACGTGAAGCTCGAGGTAGGTGTTGGTCTTCCAGGAATACACGTGGTAGACGCTCTCCAACGAAGAGACGCGGTCGACGCCGGCGATCCAGTTGAGCGTCTCGTAGCCGGCGTCGGGGTCGGCCTTGAGGGCCGCGGCGAGCTCCTTGAGCTTCTCCCGCGGAGCCTTGGCGACCACGGTGTCCGGCTCCTGGATGCGCACGTCGCCCAGATCGCCGTAGCGCTCGGCGAGCAGCTCGGCGATCGCGTCCATGCTCATGGGGTGGTTGCCGACGACGAGGCCCAAGCGCTCAGGCCTCCACGGCGGGGACGCCCGACTCGGGCGCCGCCGGGGTCTCGGGGACGAACTTGTGCTGCTGGATCTTGCCCTGCAGCTCCAGCAGGCCCTGGAACAGCGCCTCGGGGCGCGGCGGGCAGCCGGGGATGTAGACGTCGACCGGCACGATCTTGTCGACGCCGTTGACGACGTTGTAGCCGTCGTAGAACGGCCCGCCGCTGGTGGCGCAGGCGCCCATGCTGATGACCCATTTGGGCTCTGACATCTGGTCGTACAGGCGCTTGAGCACCGGCGCCATCTTCTCGTTGACGGTGCCGGCGACGATCATGAGGTCGCACTGGCGCGGCGTGGGGCGGAAGACCTCCATGCCGTACCGGGCGACGTCATAGCGGGCGAACCCGGAGCTGAGCATCTCGATGGCGCAGCAGGCGAGGCCGTAGGTGAACGGGAACACCGAGTGCGACCGCGCCCAGCTGAAGATGAAGTCGGCGGTGGTGGTGATGACGTTCGGCTCGCTGAAATGCTCCAGCTTGGGGTAGCGAGCCGCCTTGACGCGTTCGCTCAAGCCCATTTGAGGGCCCCTTTGCGCCACGCGTACAGGAGGCCGAAGGCGAGCACCGCGATGAACAGCAGCATCTCGATGAACCCGGCCGTCCCCAAGGAGCGAAAGACGATCGCCCACGGGAACAGGAAGACGGCCTCCACGTCGAAGACGAGGAAGAGCAGCCCGAAGACGAAGTAGCGCACCGCGAACGGCTGCCACGGGTTGCCCACCGGGGGGATGCCGCACTCATACGGCTGCAGCTTCTCGGGCGTGAGATGGCTGGGGTTGATGAGCTTGGAGAAGAGCAGGATGAGGACGACCAGCGCCGCCCCGGCGACGATGAACAGCCAGACATACAGCCAGTCGGTGAGGTATGCGTTCGTCATAGGATAGGTGGTGACGCCCGGACTCCCTTGCCCTGGGAGTCGCCGGACGGCTCGCGTACTCTACCAAACGCGCTTCGCGGGGCGCAACTGGCCGGCAAACCGGTGGGGGTATACGGCAATACCGGCGTTGAGCAGGGGATTCGAACGCGGTCAGGACGGCGTGGCCGGCGCCGCGACGCAAGTTCGGACCGCGGCGGCGCACCGCGTTGCACTTCGGGGCCGCGGCTCGTACGATGGAACGGCACGATACCCCCCGGTCAGAGGTGGCCCCCCACGTGAACATCGGTCCCACAGAGATCATCGTCGTCCTCATCATCGCGCTGCTCGTCTTCGGGCCCAAGCGGCTGCCGCAGATGGGCAAGTCGCTGGGCAAGGGCGTGCGCGAGTTCAAGAAGGCGGCCGAGACCGCCAAGACCGAGCTCGGCCTGGGTGAGGTCACCGACCAGATCAACGAGGTCAAGTCCACGTTCACCGAGCCGCTCCAGGAGGTCAAGGGCACCATCGGTGACCTCAAGTCGAGCGTCGACGTCAAGTCCGCCATCGAGGCGCCGGTGAAGGCCGAGGACGCGGCGGCGGCGGCGGGAGTGGTCGCGGTCGGCGCAGCCGCGGGCGCGCCCGACCCGGCGGCCGCCGCAGGCGAAGTGCCGGCCGAGCCGCAGGCGCCCGGACCGGCGCCGGGCACGGGGCCGGACGCGATCCCCTACGAGCCGCCGACCGCGGTCGAACCGCCGGCCGCGTCTGAACCGCCGCCGGCGGCCGAGGCACCGGCCGCGTCCGAGGCGCCGGGCGACGCCGGCCCGGAGGCGCCGGAAGCGCCGGAGGCTCCGGGCAGCCCGCAGGCGCCCGACGGCGCGGTGACCGCCGGCGCAGGTACGACCCCGACCGGAGCCTGACCGCGTGCCCCTTACCCCCGAGGATCGTCTGACGCTGTTCGAGCACCTCGACGAGCTGCGCCGCCGCCTGTTCACGTGTCTGATCGCGGTGACCGTCGGCGTCCTCGTCGCCGCCGTCTTCAACGGCTTCATGTTCGAGGTCCTGCTGTTCCCCCTGCGCCAGGTCGCGGGCCTGCCCGAGTCGGCGACCAAGATCACCACGTTCAGCCCGGCCGAGCCGTTCATGGTCAGCCTCAAGGTGTGGATCGTCGGCGGGCTCATCCTGGCCTCGCCGATCCTCATCTGGCAGCTCTGGGCCTTCCTGGCGCCGGCGTTCACCGAAGGTGAGAAGCGCTATTTCTACCCGGTGGTGTTCGCCTCGTCGCTGCTGTTCTTCGCCGGCGTCGCCCTCGGGTATTTCCTGGTCCTGCCCAAGGGCCTGGCCTTTCTGCTCACCTTCAGCGCCGGCTTCTTCAACGTCCAGCTCCGGGCCAGCGAGTACTTCATCTTCATGGCGCTCTTCATCCTCGCCTTCGGCGTGGTCTTCGAGCTCCCGGTGATCCTCGTCCTCCTGGCCAAGGTCGGCGTGATCGACGACAGGTTCCTCAAGAAGAACCGCCGCTGGGCGATCGTCATCATGGCCGTCGCCGCCGCCGTCATCACCCCGAGCCAGGACGCCTTCTCCATGCTCGCCATGTTCCTGCCGCTCTACATCCTCTACGAGGTGTCCATCATCCTCGCCCGCTTCGTCCAGCCGAAGAGGGAGAAGCAGCCCGCCGTGGAAGACCCCCCGGGAGGCGGCGACTCCGCCAGCCGCGCCCCGGCGTGAACGCCGGCGGCGTGTACCGCGTCCCCCGTCGGGTACACTGAGGAGCCATGGCCGAGTACACGAGATACGGCGTCGAGCCTGAGGACATTCCGCGGCGCGGTCGCGCGCGCAAGAAGAAGCGCGCCAAAGCCAGCAGCCGCAAGTGGCTCTGGCTGAAGCTCTTCGTCGTCGCCGTCCTGCTCGCCATGATCGCGGGGCTGGCGGTCGCCGCCGGGGCCATCTTCGCCCTCTCGCGCGACCTCCCGTCGCTCGACGAACTGCAGAAGAACCCTACCGCCGTCAACACGATCATCTACGACCGCCACGGCAAGGTCATCGCCAAGCTGCACGGCGCCGAGAACCGGGAGCTGGTCAAGAGCGGCAAGATCCCGGACATCATGAAAGAGGCCACGGTAGCCGTGGAGGACGAGCGCTTCTACGAACACCACGGCGTGGACTACCAGAGCGTCGCCCGTGCGCTGATCCTCAACCTGCGGGCCGGCGGCGTCGTCCAGGGCGGCTCCACTATCACCGAGCAGTACATCAAGAACGCCTACGTGGGCAACGAACGCACCTACATGCGCAAGGTCCGCGAGGCGGTGCTGGCCTGGCAGCTCGAGGACAAGTGGAGCAAAGACAAGATCCTCACCGAGTACCTCAACACCGTGCCGTACGGCGCCGGCGCCTACGGCGTGCAGGCCGCCGCCCAGACGTACTTCCACAAGCCCATCTCCAGGATCAACGCCAAGGAGGCGGCTCTCCTCGCCGCGCTGCCCAAGGCGCCCAGCGCCTTCAGCCCCACCGTGGACCCGAAACAGGCACGGGAGCGGCGCAACATCGTGCTGCAGCTCATGGCCGACCAGGGATACATCTCGCAGACGCGCGCCACGAAGCTCATGAAGAGCGGGCTGAAAGTCTTCAAGCATCCGCCGAACGCCAACAACAGCATGGCCGACTACTTCGTCGACTACGTGACGCGAGTGCTCAGCAAGCGCTACGGCTCGCGCACCGTCTTCGAGGGCGGCTTGCGCGTCTACACGAGCATCGACATGGACTGGCAGAGCGAAGCCATCGATGTCCTCAGGAGCACCACAGCTCCGCTGAACTTCGGGTTCAAGCCGTCGGCGGCACTCGTCGCCGTCGACCCGGCCAACGGCTACATCCGCACCATGGTCGGCGGCCTCGACTACAAGAAGCAGAAGTTCAACCTGGCCTGGCAGGCCAAGCGCCAGGCGGGATCGTCGATGAAGCCCTTCGTCCTCGCGAACGCGGTCGAGCAAGGCATGGATCCCGACAAGACCTACTACTCGTCCAAGAGCCCTATCATCATCCCCATGGGCGCCTACGCCGAGCCGTGGGTCGTCAACGGTGACGGGCCCGGCGGCCCCGAGAGCGTCGCGGCGGCCACGACGATCTCCGACAACGTCGTGTACGCACAACTCAGCGTGGACGCCGACCCCGCGAAGACGGTGGACGTCGCTCACCGCATGGGCGTCACGAGCCCGCTCGACGCGGTGCCCTCGATCACGCTCGGCACCTCCGGGGTCACGCCCCTCGAGATGGCCGACGCCTACGCCACCCTGGCCGCCGGAGGCATCCGCCACAGGCCGCAGGCGATCGTCAAGGTCTACCTCAAGAACGGCAAGCTCGACTGGAAACCCGACACCAAGGGCAAGCGCGCCATACCGGCGGGCGTGGCCAGCGTGGTCACGGAGTGCCTCGAGCGCGTCGCCTCGGGAGGCACAGGGTCGGCGACCGGCGCCTACTTCCCCTACCCGCGGGCCGGCAAGACGGGCACCACCGAGAACGGCTGGGACGTGTGGTACTGCGGCTACACGCCCAACCTCGCGGCTGCCGTGTGGATGGGCGACGCCGAGAAGAACTCACCCATGAACGGCGCGTACGGCGGCACCTACTGCGCGCCGATGTGGGCCAAGTTCTTCGCGGAGGCGCTCAAGGACGCGTCGCACCCGAGCTTCAAGGACTATCCGTGGACGTTCAGCCCGTGGGAGGGCAAGATGCAGTCCTCCGCATCGCCGTCGGCGTCGCCGTCGGCGAGCAAGAGCGCGTCGCCGAGCCCCAGCGCCACCAAGACGATCACGCCGGATCCCACGCCGACGACGCCCAAGCCCACGCCGACGACGCCCAAGCCCACGCCGACGACGCCCAAGCCCACGCCGACCAAGAC
>CAZJGT010000085.1:0-9837 GCA_964545565.1 uncultured Thermoleophilia bacterium | reverse complement strand
GGCCGTTCTTGAGCCAGTCGATGAGCTCGCCGCCCCACTGGCTCTTGAGCTTCTTCACCCAGCCCTCGTATTCGCCGAAGAGCTTGAGGAAGCGCTGGTACTTGGTCTCGCTGAACGTGAATCCCGTGTCGGTGTTGTCGACACGGATAAGCTCCAGGCGGCCGCGCAGCAGCATCTCCTCGAGCTGCGACTCCTTGTGGATGTAGGTCTCCTGGTTGCCCTGCTTGAGCCTGTAGAGCGGCGGCTGGGCGATGTACACGTATCCGGCCTCGACCAGCGGCTTCATATGCCGGAAGAGGAAGGTGAGGATGAGCGTGCGGATGTGCGAGCCGTCGACGTCGGCGTCGGTCATGATGATGATCTTGTGGTAGCGGGCCTGCTGCACGTCGAACTCGTCGCCGATGCCGGCTCCGATGGCGCTGATCATCGTGAGTATCTCTTGGTTGGCGAGCATCTTGTCGATGCGCGCCTTCTCGACGTTGATGATCTTGCCGCGCAGCGGCAAGATGGCCTGGAACGAGCGGTCGCGCGCCTGCTTGGCGGAACCGCCGGCGGAGTCGCCCTCCACGAGGTAGATCTCGCTGAGCGCCGCATCCTTGATGGAGCAGTCGGCCAGCTTGCCGGGAAGCGTGCTGCCTTCGAGCAGGCCTTTGCGGCGCGTGAGGTCGCGAGCCTTGCGCGCCGCGCTGCGGGCGCGCGCGGCGTTGATGGCCTTCTCGACGGCCTGCCGCGCTTCAGAGGGATTCTCCTCGAGGAACTCGGCCAGCTTGGCGTTGACCGACGTCTCAACGAGCGTGCGGATCTCGGTATTGCCGAGCTTGGTCTTCGTCTGCCCCTCGAACTGTGGGTTCTTGAGCTTCACGGAGATAAGCGCCGTGAGGCCTTCGCGCACGTCCTCCCCGCTGAGGTTGTCCTCCTTCTCCTTGAGGAGGTTCTTCTGGCGGGCGTACTCGTTGATCGTGCGCGTGAGGGCAGAGCGGAATCCGGAGAGGTGGGCCCCGCCCTCCGTCGTGTTGATGTTGTTGGCGAACGTGAAGATCGACTCGTTGTAGGACGAGTTCCACTGCATGGCGATCTCGACCGCGCCGACGTCGCTCTCGTTCTCGAAGTAGATGATGCTGCGGTGGATGGCGTCCTTGTCGCGGTTGATGTACGCCACGAAGTCGCGGATGCCGCCTTCGTACTGGAACGTGACGCTCTCTCCGTCGGCGCGCTCGTCGTTGAGGGAGATCGCCAGGCCCTTGGTGAGGAACGCCGTCTCACGCAGGCGCTGGGCGAGCACGCGATAGTCGTACTCGACCTCGTCGAAGACGTCGGGGTCGGCCAAGAAGGAGACCGTGGTGCCGGTAGGCCCGTCTCTGTCGAGCTTCTCTCGCTTGACCAACTCAGTGACCGGGACGCCGCGCTCGAAGCGCTGGTTCCAGTGGTAGCCGTCGACGAAGATGTCGAGCTCGAGCCACTCGCTGAGGGCGTTGACCACGGAGACACCGACGCCGTGGAGACCGCCCGAAACCTTGTAGCCGGCGCCGCCGAACTTGCCGCCTGCGTGAAGCATGGTGAGCACGACGGTCGCTGCCGGCAGGTCGTACTTCTCCATCATCCCAATGGGGATGCCGCGGCCGTCGTCGGCCACCGTGATCGAGTTGTCGGGGTTGATGGTGACGACGATGCCGGTGCAGTACCCGGCCAGCGCCTCGTCGACGGAGTTGTCGACGACTTCATACACGAGATGGTGGAGGCCTCGGGGACCGGTGGAGCCGATGTACATGCCGGGCCGCTCGCGCACCGGCTCGAGTCCTTCGAGGACCTGGATATCCTGGGCATCGTAATGCGACTTCTTCACACGACCTCGCAGTGGCCGAGGGGGCTGGGCATAGGGCTGGAGGGCAGGCGAGGCCTGCCTGCGTGACTATACCAAAAACGAAGGCTCAGGGCGACCCTTGACATGTGCAAAAAGCGCCGCAAAACGGTGCTTTTCGTCAACCAGTCGGGCCACCGCGACCGGGAGCCCCGGGAGGCTCCTCCGATGACCGTCGCAGAGCGGCCTCGATGGCGGCGCGGAGGCGCTCGTCGCCGACCCCCTCCGCCTGGGCCAGCGCCGACTCGTGATCGGACGACACGGGTCGTGGTTGCCGACGGTTCACCTTCGCCGCCGAGCCCTCGGATCCCTGCGTGGAGGAGACTCCAGCAGCCTCTGGTGCCCCTGAAACGGCGGCGCCCGGCGTACTCCCGGACGCCGGCTGGACCGGGCGGGGGGGAGGCTCCGGCCCGTCATCGGCGGGCGCCGGCGTCGGGAGCCGGCCGATGATGAAGCGAAAGCGTCGCACGGGATGCCCGGGCGCCACCTCATCCATCCGGCGCAGGATCTGCGGCCCGAGATACGTCAGTTCGTTGGCCCAGACAGACGATGCGCACTCGATGGTCAGCTGCCCCCGGCGGAACGCCTTGGGGCGGGTGCCGCCGGTCACCGGCGCACCGACGGCGCGCGCCCACGCGGAGTACGCGCGCGCCTCGTCACCGGTAGCCAGGCGATCCAACGCCGGCACGAGCACCTCCCCGACCCGGCGCGGAAGAGCGGTGCGGCTCGTCGCCGGTGCCCGCGGCTTCGCGTCCGGGACGCCGGGGCCCCCGTCCCGCTCGTGCGTAGAGCCACCCCTCACAGCGCATCCAGGTCGGGCGGCGCCGGCGGCGCCTCATCGTGCGGAGGGGCTGCCGCGCCGGCGGCCAGCGAGCCGTCCAGCGGAAGCTCGACCACCGTGGCGCCGGCGAGCTCTCCATCGGTGAAGTAGTGGCGGTTCGTGGTGGTGATGATGGCTTGCCCGGCGCTGGAGAGCATCCGCACCAGCAGGCGGCGGCGAGAGTCGTCCAGTTCGCTCATGACGTCGTCGAGAAAGAGCGGACCCTGCTGGCCGGTCCGCTCCGTGGCGAGCCGCTGCTCCGCAAGGAGCAGGGCGAGGATCGCGGCGCGCTGCTCGCCCTGCGAGCCGAAGAGTCGGAGATCACGCCCGCCGCGCGGGAGCTCGACGGGCCCACACGCCGGGCCGCCGGTCACAGCCGGTACCACCGGCTGCGCGGGGCCGCCGGACGAGCCGGATCCAGCGTCCCGGACGCCGCGACGCACCGCTGCGGACGTTCGCTCCGCGCGGTCCGCCGGTTCTACCTCCAGGAACTTGAGGTCGTCGCGATGCGGGCCGAACAGGGAAAGGCCACGGCTCACCTCGCCGGGTCGGCGGGCGCGAAGCTCCTCGAGCAGCGCGCCCTCGTCATAGGCGACCGCGTCGAGCTGCGCGACCAGGCGCAGCGCGAAGCTCTGGCCGGCGGGCGCCAGAGCCGCCGCCGCCGCCGAAAACCCGGCGGCCAGATCGTCCACGAGCTCGCGGCGGCGGCGGCCGAGGTCCCCGGCGACGCGGGCGAACTGCGCGTCCCATGGGTCGAGCCCAGCGGGATCCGCCCCGTTCTTGACCGCCGCCAGCTGAGCGTTGCGCTGGCGCAGCACACGCTGTAGATCACGCGCGGCGGCGGCGTATTGCTGGTCGAACGCGGCGGCGAACGCATCGAGATGGGCGCGCCGCCGCGCCGGACTGCCCTTGACCAGCAAAAGGCTCTCGGGCACGAAGATGAACACCTGGCTGCGCCCGCGCAGCTCGTCCAGCGAGGCGACCTCGGCTCCGTCCCAGCGCACGCGCTTACCCTGCCCGGGAGCGAAGCCGACATCGACCCGCTGTCGTCTCGACCCCTGCGCGCCCAGCTCCAGCTCGACGCGCGCGAACCGCTCGCCCCAGGTGATGAGCTTCTCCTCACGTCGCGTGCGCGGCGAGCTCCCGCGCAGCGCGAACCATGCGGCCTCCAGGAGATTCGTCTTGCCGGCCGCGTTCTCTCCGACCACCACATTGAGCCCCGAGCCGAAGCGGACCGAGGCGTCGCAGTAGGACCGGAAGTTGATGAGCCTCAGGCCGGAGACGAACACACGCGGTACTCCCTGCCGCCGACGGCGACGACGTCACCCGCCTGGAGCGTGCGCCCGCGGCGCGTCTCGAGCTCGCCGTTCACGGTGACGCCGCCGGCTTGGATGACGACCTTGGCATGGCCTCCCGTACCGGCCACGCCGGCGAGCTTGAGGAACGCTCCGAGATGCAGCGGGCCGCTGACGGCGACGTCGTCCATGCCGGTGCGGTCCGCGTCACCCGCCGACAGCGGTCAGCCGCTCAGACGGATCGGCATGATGAGATACGTGAACTCGTCGTCGGAGCCGCCGATGAGGCCCGGCCGCAGTGGGCTCGTGAAGCGCAATCGTGCGGACTCCGCCTCGACGGCGTCCACGCCCTCGATGAGGTACACCGCGTTGAAGCCGATCTCGAAGGGCTCCCCGGCGAACTCGACGTCGAGCGTCTCCTCGGCTTGGCCGACATCCTGCGTGAGCGCCTTCATGGTGAGCCGGTTCTCGGCGAACGACATACGCAGCGGCGCGTTCTTCTGCGCCAGCAAGCTGACGCGCCGTGCTGTCGCCATCAGTTGGCCGCGGTCGATCGAGACCTCGTGCTCGAAGGTATCCGGGAGAAGCTGTCTGTAGTTTGGGAACTGCCCCTCGATGAGCCGCGACGCGATCCACACGTCACCAGCCGGATCGCTGAGCTTGAAGACCGCCTGGTTCTCGCCGATGGCGATCTCGACGTCGCCGGGTCCGAGTGCCGCCGCGAGCCGGGTGACCTCTCCCAGCGCTTTGACCGGCACGATGGCCTGCACCTCGGTCTCCAGAGAATGGTCCAGCTTCGTCTCCTTGACGGCGAGGCGGTAGCTGTCGGTCGCCACCATCTTGAGCGTGTCTCCCGTGATGGTCATGAGCACACCGGTCAGGATGGGCCTCGTCTCATCTCGTGAGGCCGCGCGGCCGACCTTGTTGAGCGTCTCAACGAATGGGTCACGGCCGACCGTGAAGGCGCCGGCCATGTCGAAGGTGGATGTCTGCGGGAAGTCCGCGGCAGCCCAGGCGTTGAGGGAGAAAGCCGCGCGGCCGGCGCTGACCTTGACCGCCGTCTCGGCGGCCTCGATGACGACATCCTCATCAGGCAGGTTGCGGATGATGTCGCTGAAGAGCCGAGCGGGCACGACCATGTCCCCCTCCCGCTCGACCGACGTCTTCAGTTCGGCCTTGATCGACAACTCCATATCGGTCGAGAAGAGATCCAAACGGCCCTCGCCCACTTGCAGCAGGATGCCGGACAGCACGGGCAGAGCGCTTCGCGTAGAGACCCCACGGCCGAGAACGCCAAGCTTGTCGACAAGCGCCGATCGATCGCACGTGAACTTCATCCCGACTCCTTATGAAGAAAAAGAGAAGTAGATACTCCTCGTCGTCATCACAGCCCCTGTTGACGATGTGGAGAGTCGCTCTTGTCGCCGCATGGAAGGGGCGAAAGCCTCTGCACAGTGTTGTGGACGGTGTGTGCAGAACGTGACGACCCCCCTCGACGGCTCCGGTGTTCCCGCGAAGCATAGCGGATTTCGGCGCTCCGTTGGTGATCGTGCACAGGGCTACCCCGTATCGTCAACAGGGGGTGTGAAGAGACGCGGCCGTGTCGGTCAGTGCGCGGTCTTGAGTCGTCCGCTGATGAGCGCCAGGAGATCCTGCAACTGCGGGTCGTGGCCGTCCTTGAGCTGCCGCTCCACCTTGTCCACGGCGTGGATGACCGTCGTATGGTGGCGCCCACCGAAGCGAGAGCCTATCTGCGGCAGCGACGCCTCGGTGAGCTCGCGCGACAGGTACATGGCGATGTGCCGCGCGTAGGCCACATCCTGGGTGCGGCGGTTGCCGCGCAGGTCGTTGACGTGCAGGCCGAACTGCCGGGCGACCTCAGCCTGCACCGTCTCGATGGTGATGGGGTGCTGGTAGGCCCTGGGGATGATGTCTTTGAGGGCTTCCTTGGTGGTCTCAAGAGTGACCTCGCCACCGTGGATCGACGCGAAGCTGACGGCGCGGGTGAGGGCGCCGTACAGTTCGCGGATATTGGTCGTCACCTTCTGCGCGATCCACTCGAGGACCTCGGGCTCCGCGATCTTGAAGTCCTCCCACTTGACCTGCTTGCGCAGGATGGCGATACGCGTCTCGAGATCGGGCCGGCCGATGTCGACGACGACGCCTTGGCCGAAGCGCGAACGCAGGCGCTCCTCGAGCGCCTCGAGTTCGCGCGGCGGACGGTCGCTGGTGATCACGAGCTGCTTGCCGGCCTCGTACAGCGCGTTGAAGGTGTGGAAGAACTCGACCTGGGTCTGTTGCTTCTCGGCGAGAAACTGCACGTCGTCGATGATCAGCACGTCGTTGTCGCGGTAGGTCTGCTTGAAGCCCTCGATTCGACCCTTGTCGGTGACGGCGTTGATGAAGTCGTCGGTGAAGCGCTCACAGGTGACGTAACGCACCTGCAGCTCGGGGTGCCTCTCGAGGGTCGCGTGCGCGATCGCCTGGGTGAGGTGCGTCTTGCCGAGACCGGTGTCGGCGTAGACGAACACCGGGTTGTAGGCGGTCGCGGGAGACTCGGCGACGCTGTGGGCGACCGCCGTGGCGTACTGGTTGTTCGGCCCGGTGACGAAGCGATCGAAAACATAGCGGGGGTTGAGGTCGCCGACGGCTCTTCGGGTGCGCGCGGAGCTGCCTCGCCGGCGCTTGGGCGACGGCGGGGCCTTCGTCGCCGGCTCGCCCCCGGCATCCGCCACCGGCGCAGGCGTGCCCTGCACCTCCGCGGCTCGCGCGTCGACCACGACCCGGACCTCTACGGAGCCGCCGAGGACCTCCTCGAGCGCCTCGGCGACCTGCTGCGCGAGCCGCCGCTCGATCCATTCCCGGGCGAAATCGTTCGGCACGCCGATGATGAAGGCGCCGTCCTCGAGGCCCAGCGGCATGGTCCGGTCGAACCAGAACTGAAAGGCGGCGTCGTTGATGCGCTTGCGAAGATGCTTCTTCGCTTCTTCCCAGATGCGTGTGAGCTCGTCGTCCGTCGGTGCCCCACCAAGTCGACCCCGGGGGACGCGGCGGCACGCCGGGGCGGTCATGAGCGTCGGTCAGAGGATGCTCTCGAGGAGGCGTAGACCCTCCTCGCGCAAGGCTCGCTTGCCGTCGCCGAGCGAGTGTATCAACCCCATGTCTTGCAGTACAACGAGCTCGCGGAAGACCGTTGCCGGCGAGAACCCGAGCTCCCTGGCGATGGCGGTCGGGCCCGCTGAGCCAAGCTCCATGAGCAGGACGAGCACCTTGGTCTGCCGGGTGGTCAGCTTGACCGAAGGGGCGCTTGCCGTCGCCGGCTGCGTGTCGCTCGGGGAGGGCATCTTGATGGTGAACACGGCTCCACCGCCGAGGTTGTCCTCCACGGTGAGGATGCCGCGAAGGAACTGGAGCGATTCACGCGCGAGCGGCAGCCCGGACCCGACGCCGCGGATGATCTGCCGCTGGTACGCGGTCGCCGTGGTGAAGCCGGGTCGAAACGCGCGGTCCTTGTCGTCGACGCCGGGCCCGTGGTCGGAGATACGGATCGTCTGCCCGTTGTCGAGGATGGTGATGACGACATCGCGGAAGTAGGCGTGCAGGAGGTTCTCGATCAATTCCTGGATGACTGAGTACGGGACTTGTCCGCCCTGCTCGCGGCAGTGGTGATAGGTCTTCTCGGCGAGGGAGGCGACGAGCGCCGGCACGTCGTCCGCCTCGACGGCGACGACGCGTGGCGGGCTTGTCAGGGTGTCGTAGATCGCGATACGCGGCGCCTGGAGCCCCAAAGGGACGTCCGGAAGGGTCCCCGAGGGTTCTCGCGGTGATGAGCCCGCCGTGGCCGCAACGCGCGGGGCGGGCTGCTGGACGGCGGCTCCGTCGTCGGCGAGCAGCCTGTCGAGGAACGACTCCATAGGGGCGCCGAGTATAGCAGAGCGCGGTCATCGTGCCTGAGCGTTCCGTGGAGTCTCGCGAAACGGGGTTTTGCAGGATAAAGAGGCGAGTTATCCACAGGGTGTTCAAGATATGTGCAAAGGGCCGCGCCGGAATCGCCGGGGCGTGCCCAATTTGCGGGAGTTGTGGAAACAGCGGTTTCAGAGAGGAGCGAGAGGCCGCTTGGCGTCGGCGTGGGCCGAACCCCGCGAGGCACCGTCTGTCAACCCCGTCTTCCTTAGCCTCGAATGTACGTAAATCCCTGCAAAGAGGCGTTTTCTGGCAATCAGCTCCCCGCTTGTCGGCTGTCGAGGCAACGTTTCCTCGTCAACGCCTTTTCCACGGCAATCGTGAGCGTGTGAGCATGGCAAAAGAGACTTATCCACATTCTCCACAGCGCACCGTGAACGGGTGGGTGGCTGGGTGAAACGGCTGTGGCCTCCTGGCGGAGGCTGCGCTACACTGTGGTTGTCCCTGCGGAGCTCCCGCGCGAGGAGCTGAGATGGCGCTTCCTGGCGCCGACGCGTCGAACCTGACCGCCCTGCGGGGCGGCGGCGCCTGCGGGCGCTGCTGGGTAATGCCAGCGAAGGGAGACGAGCCTCCATGAGCACACCCTTGGTCCATTCCCCCGAGGGCGCACCGGACGTGCGCGCCCGGCTCAACCTGAATCCGGCGCACTGGGGGGTGCGCGCGATCTCCGAGATCGGCGTCGCGATCGCGCTTGCCGCGGTGCTGAGCTGGCTCGCGCAGGCGTTTCCGCTGCGCATGCCGCAGGGAGGGTCGTTCGGCCTCGAGATGCTGCCGATCCTCTTCATCGCCGTTCGTCGCGGCATCCTGCCGGGCATCGTCGCCGGGGGGCTCTTCGGGCTGCTCCAGCTGACCGGCGTCGCCGGCACGCCCTACATCTTCCATCCCCTTCAGGCGCTCCTGGACTACCCGCTCGCGTTCGCGGGCCTCGGGCTCGCGGGCCTCGTGGCCGTCGGCCCGTTGGACAGACATGGGAACGTGCGCCGCCTCGGCGCCGCCGTGGCCGTCGGGGTCGGCGCCAGGCTCACCTGCCACTTCCTTTCCGGGCTCATCTTCTTCGCCGCGTACGCTCCCGCGTGGGAGGCACCCTGGCTCTACTCGATCACATACAACCTGCTCTACCTCCTCCCGTCCGCTGTGGCGACGGCGATCGTCCTCTGGCCGCTGCTCCGGGCCTATGATGCGGCCTTCCCCGACGAGCGCCGGGCGGGTCCGTGATCGCGGCTGGCGCGGAGGACGGGAGCCGCCTGCTCGCCGCCGTCTTTCTGGACGGCGAGTATGGCGACCCCGGCTGGCACCGGGCCCTGGCCGGAAAGGCGGATATCGTGCTGGCCGCGGACGGCGGCGCCCGCTTTCTCATGCGCATCGACGTGACGCCCGACGCGGTCGTCGGCGACTTCGATTCGCTGAGCCAGGCCGATGAGGCGCAGTTGCGCGAGGCAGGTGTCGAGCTGCTGCACCATCCGGTGCGCAAGGATGTGACGGACGGGGAGCTCGCGGTCGACGAGGCGCTCCGCCGCGGCGCCGGCGAGCTGGCGCTCGCCGGCGCTCTCGGCGCTCTCGATCACACGCTCGGGCACCTGGCCATCCTGCGGCGCCTCGCCGCACGCGGCGTCGTCGCACGCCTGGTGACGCCGCAGCTGACGGCGGCAGTGCTGCTCGCATCGGCGGCGGTCACCCTGGACGCCCCGGCGGGCACGCGCGTCTCACTTGTCCCGATGGCGGGCGAGGCGAGAGTGACGCTCGCGGGACTCGACTACCCCCTCGACCACGGGGTGCTTCCCGCCGACGCTTGCCTGGGCATCGGCAATCACGTGGCGGGCTCCGGCGCCGCGAGCATCTTCGTGCACGACGGCGCCGTCGCCGTGTCCGTGGAGCATGGAGATGTGGCTTTGCGTCCGCTC
>CAZJGT010000084.1:0-9890 GCA_964545565.1 uncultured Thermoleophilia bacterium | reverse complement strand
GCAGGCCGGCCATCGCCACTCACCGCCCCGATGCGTGTGGCGCCCGCCGGCGGGGCATGTACCGGAGGACGCGAAAGGACGGGCGTAAGTGTTCAGGAAGCACAGAGGGAACTCAACCCCGCCGGGCGGGCACGCCGCCGTCTACGACGCCGCCATGTGGCCGTTCGAGCGCGCCGCCGTGGGCGCCTGGCGGCGGCGCCTGGCCGCCGCTGCCGGCGGCCGCGTGATCGAGATCGGCGCCGGGACGGGCAGCCAGCTGCGCTGGTACGCTCCCGGCGCCGACGTGACGGCGCTCGAGCCCGACGCCGCGATGCTCGAGCGTGCGCGGCGGCGGGCGGCGCGTGCCGCCGCGCGCATCACGCTCTTGGAGGATCGCGCCGAGGAGTTGCCGTTCGACGACGCCTCGTTCGATACCGCGCTGAGCGCCTTCACCTTGTGCTCGGTGGCCGATCCGGCGGTCGTGCTGGCCGAACTCCGCCGCGTCCTGGTGCCCGGCGGGATGCTGCTGCTGCTGGAGCATGTGCATCTCACCTGGGAGCCGGGCCGGGCCCTGCAGAGCGCGGCCGCGCCGGCGTGGTCGGCGGCGGCCGGCGGTTGCCGCCTCGATAGAGATACGGTGCGGTTCGCGCGCGAGGCGGGCTTCACCGTGCTGCGCGAGCGCGCTCACGCCGCCGGGTGGATCCGGGAAGCGTTCGCGCGCAGCCCTCTCGGGTTGCGTGCGGCCTCTCGACCTGTTTGACTGGCGCGCGAACGAACAACGAGGCGTCCCGACGCGCCCCCACATCCGTTCGCCCTTCCTTCCTCTCCATCACCTCTCGCGGCGTTCGCATGCGGGCTTCGCTCGGCCGGGACGCGGAACGCCCTCACGGGTACAGGCGCAGCCGCTACCCGTGAGGGAAACCACGTCGAAAGGACGTTGTGAGTCGATGGAAGAGCCTGATCGCGATCGTCGCGATCCTCGTCGTCGCCACCGCCCTCGCCACCGCCGCCCTGCCGCAGAAGGCAGAGGCAGCCAGTCTCAAGAGTAAGCTCAGGGTCGCCAAGCGCGCCCTCCGCCACTCGAACCAACGCCTCAAGACCGCTCGGGCCGCTCTGGCCGCCGCCGTCGTCATACCGGCCCTCGCGTCGACTGGCGACCCCGCCGCCACGCCGAGTCCGGAGCCCAGCCCGACGCCGACTCCCTCGCCCAGTACGTCGCCGTCGACCGCAGCCGACCCGTCGCCGGCCGCGACCGGCCCCAGCGTGGCGGTACTCAAGGCGCGCGTCGCCAAGGCCCGCCGCGCTGTACGCGTCTGGAAGGTGCGGGTCCGGCGTCTCGCCAAGCGGTATCGCCTGCAGCGCCAGATGGTCGCGTGGGAGCGCCGCGGCCAGTGGATGCCGATCATCAGAGTCGCCGCGGCGAAGTACCGTGTCAGCGCCGCCGGGATCCATCGCATGATGATGCGCGAGTCCCGTGGCAACCGCTACGCCGGCTCGAGCTCTCCTTACAAGGGCCTCTTCCAGTACTGGACGGGCACCTGGAAGGCGCGCTGGAACCCCTGGCGCCACGACAGCATCTACGACGGCAGCTCGCAGATCTTCGCCACCTGCTACGCGGTGAGCCGCGGCATGGGCCCGAGCATGTGGACGACCACCTTCGCCTCGCAGTACTGATCGGACTCACGACTCCGAGCCAGCAGCCCGTACGCACGAACGACCGGGGCGGCGCAGTGGGCGCCGCCCCGGTCGTTCGCGTGGACTGGCCCGGATCTCGTCGCCCGGGCGGGGGTACGGCTACTGCTGCGTCTGTACCTCTATGGACCAGGCCTTCTCGGACGGCACCGAGTTGACGACAACGTAGCTGCCGTCGAGGCCGGGCACGACCTGCTCGCCTCCGAGCGACGGCATGAGCGTCAGCTGTTGCTCGTCCGGGAGGGCCCTGAAGGCCTTCATGATGGACACGGCGTCACCGGCCTCATCTTCCGCCATCACGAAGGCGGACACGCCGTCCATCTCGCCTGCGTCCGGCATGTCGACCACGAAGCGGACGTCGCCGGAGGCGGTGAACGGCTCGCTGATCGCGAGGCCCTCGGTCTTCTGCGGGTCGTCGGAGCGCAGGGTGGTGACCGTCGTCCAGGTGTCGCCGGCCGGGGATTCGACGGTCGTCGTATCGGCGGCCGGTGTCTCTTCGGCGGTTCCCTCGTCCGAACCCCCACAGCCCACGGCTGCCAGGGCCAGGACCGCGACCGTGGCCAGGATCAACCAGTACCTGCGCATACAACCATCCTCCTCGTTCGATGAACCGACGGTCCACAGAATACAGGAACGCGTGGCAGAGGGAGCGCGGGGAACGTGTCCAGCCTGGCGGGGTCCGGCGAGGTGCATCTGCCGCTTCGGATAGGGCAGAATAGGACGCTGCAGGACCTCAGTGCCGGTGTGGCGGAACTGGTAGACGCGCTCGACTCAAAATCGGGTGCCCGAAAGGGCGTGTGGGTTCGAGTCCCACCTCCGGCACCATCTCCGCGTTGCGGGCGCGCGACGCCGGCGCTTGCGCGAGCGCGCGACGCCGCCGCTTGCGCGGGCGCGCATCGCGCCCGCGTCTGCTAGGATTACTCACCCGTACGCGACTGCGGGGATCACCATTCCCTTCCGCCCTTCGTCCCTCCAGGGCGGCTGTGCACGGAGAGGAGCACGAAGCATGACGGTGCGGCTCTTGGGGCTGAACTGCAGCCCCCGCGACAACAGCAACAGCAGCATCATGCTCGAGACCGCCTTCGAGAAGCTCGATGCCACCTACCCGGGCGAGTCCGAGCACAGCATCGTTCACCTGCGCGACCTGCACGTCGAACCGTGCAAGGCTTGTAACGTCTGCGGCAAGAAGAAGGACGGCACCTTCATCCCCTGTGTCAGGGAGAAGGAGGACGATGTGCAGTCGGTCCTCGACGCCATGGTCGCCGCCGACGGCATCCTCGTGGCCACCCCGGTGTACTTCGGACTCCCCTCGGATCTCTTCTCCAGGTTCATCATGCGCACGCGGCCGCTGCGCCATCAGGACTTCAAGCTCGCCAACAAGCCGGTGGGGGTGCTCGCGACGGCAGGACGCCGCTCCGGCGGCGCCGAGACGGCGATCATCGCCACCTGGCTGCCCTTCGTGCGCAACGGCTGCCTCGTCGTGGGCAACGGTGACGGCACCTGCCAGTTCGGCGCCTACGGCTGGGCCGGCGCGCGCGGGCACGTCCGCAGCGACGAGTGGGCCCTCGAGCAGGCCTACCAGACGGCGCAGCGCGTGTTCACGCTGGGCGGTCTCCTCAAGGCCGGCGTCGAGGCCTCGGGCTTCGTGAGCCCCATGGTCTTCTCCTACAGCCAGGGCACCCGCACCTGAGGCCCGCAGCCTCCCGACCACCAAGGAGCCCGCATGACCGACGCCGAGACCATCCTCGAGTTCATCCGTGACGAGGCCGATCTCGAGGACGACGAGGTGAACGCCGATACGTCGCTGTTCCGCGACCAGCTGCTCGACTCCATGAACCTCACGGCTCTCATCTCGTTTCTCGAAGAGACGTTCGCCATCAGGGTGAAGCCCATGGACATCGTGTACGAGAACCTCGACACCGTGAGCCATATGCTGGCCTACGTCGCGCGCAAGAAGGCGGGCGATGCCTGAGGCGGGCGTCGAGAGGCAGCCGGACCAGGGCGCGGAGGACGGGGCCGTGGACGAGCCCCGTGGGCACTGGTTCTTCTACGGACTGGGGCTCGGCCTGCAGACCCTCCTCTGGTTCCTGCTCTTCCTGGCGATCACCGTCGCGGTGCTCGTGGGAGGCAAGCTCACCGAATTCAGATACGTCGGCTTCTGACCGCGTCGCCGCCGCCCGCATGACACCCGCACCTCTGATGACCGACGCCGTCGCGCGCCTGCGCCGCTGGGCGGCCGAGCGCGCGGACGAGACGCTCCTGCGCACCCGCGGTCGCACCTACACGTACGCGGGCATGGAGGCGCGGGCGACGCGCGTGGCGGCGGCGCTCCTGGCCGCCGCCGGTCGTCGCGGCGCCCGCGTCGCGCTCCTGCTCGAGGAGTACGACCAGTTCTTCGCCTGCATGCTCGGCGCCTGGCTCGCCGGTCAGGTGGTCGTGCCGCTCAACACGAGCCTGCCGCGGGACGACGTCGACTGGCTGATCGGCAAGGCGCAGCCGGACGTGCTCGTGCTGCCGGACGACGAGGTCTGCCCGACGCCGGCCGGCGGTCCGGTGCGGCTCGTCGTCACCGCCGACGCCGAGGGCCTCGTGGACGGCGTGCGGGCGGCCGGCGGCGCAGCCGCCGCGGCCGCCCCGGAGCGCGAGCTCGAGGCGGTGCGCGAGGACGAGCTGGCGATGATCATGTTCACCTCCGGCACGACCGGTCTGCCCAAGGGCGTCTGCCAGACGCTGCGCGCGATCTCCAGCAACGCCGGACACGTCGCCCTCACGCTGGGGCTCGAGGCCGGGGACCGGGTCTTCATCAACACGCCGCCGTACTTCACCAGCGGCATCTGCCACTTCCTCACCCTGCTGGCGGGCGGCGGCGGCGTGGCCGGCCAGCTCGGTTTCTACTTCGGCGCCGGCCTCCTCGACGAGATGGAAGCCGAGGGCTGCACCGGCTTCGGCGGCGCCCCGGCCCACCTCGTGCGCGTGGTCGAGCCGCTCGAGGAGCCGCGGGAGCACGCGTTCCGTTTCTGGGTGAGCAGCGGCGATCACCTGCCGTTGCCCGTGATCGAGAAGTTCCGGCGCGTGCTGCCGGGCGTGAGCCTCTTCAACATGTACGGCCTCACCGAAGTGAGCGGCCGGCTCTGCATCCTGTCGCCGGCCGACCTCGACGTGTGCGTCGGCTCGGTCGGCCGGCCCATCGGGGACATGCGTGTGGTGGCGCGGCGCGGCGACGGCGCACAGGCCGCGCCCGGCGAGCAGGGCGAGCTCTTCGTGACCGGCTCGCTGCTCATGCAGGGCTATCTGGACGAGCCGGAGATCACCGCCGGGACGCTCACCGCGCAGGGCCTCAAGACGGGCGACTTCGGCCACGTCGATGAGAGCGGCGCGGTGTGGATCGCAGGCCGCAAGGACGACATCATCAAGCGCGGCGGCGAGAAGGTCAGCATCATCCATGTGCAGGAGGCGCTGCAGGGGCTGGGACGCTTCGCCGACGTGGCCGTGGTGGCGGCGCCCGACGAGATCCTCGGTCATGTGCCCGTGGCCTTCGTCGTCCCCAACGAGCCCGAGGGGTTCAAAGCGTCGCGGCTCCTGCGCGAGCTGCGCGGTGTGCTGCCGTCCTCGTCGCTGCCCAGTCGCGTGATCGCCGTCGAGGCCATCCCGCGCACCGGGTCCGGAAAGGCCATCAGGGCCGAGCTGCGGAAGCTGCTCGCCGAGGAGCTGGGGTGAACGGCGCCGTGGCGGTCGCCTCCGGGAGGGTGCTGTGATGGGCGCCTTCCGTCGCGGCTTCGGCAACCGCAGTCCGCTCGTCCTGGTCGCCGCCGGCTTGCTCCTCGTGCCGGCTCTGCTGGGCGTGAGAGCCGTGTTCGCGACCGGGGCCTGGACGGACGTACCCATGAAGTACTGGATGCGCAAGTCCAGCGACGACTACATGTACGTCTCCTGGAGCGTCGGCCGGGCGAAGCGTGAGCAGCCGGACCTTCCGTCGTTCTATCTCCTCGGCGGATCGACTGCGCGAGAGGCCATCGTCAGTGGAGCCGATCTCGCGAGCGCGATCGACGCGGCGGGTGGACCCTCGTGCGTGGCCTGGGATCTGGGATCGATGAACCAGAACTTCGCCCAGAGTCTCGCCATCGTCGACAACGTGCCCGCGCGCGAAGACGCATGGATCGTCATCGGCCTCAGTCTGGGGCGGTTCACCTCCGATCGCGGCGCGAGCATGAAGCAGGCCGAGGGGCGCGAGCTGCTCCTCCCGAGCCCCTACCTGCGGCGCTACGTTGCTCGGGAATACGGCAAGTACAGGTACTCGGACACGATCCTGCCCGGCGCCTTCTCCTACCTCACCAGCTATCTGCAGCAGCACGGCACCACGCTGCTCGGCGGTCACCTGCCGACCCGCACCTACGGCCAGCACCGCTACAACCTCAAGCACAATCACACCGTGGCCGAGAAGGAGCGGATGGTCAGGGTGTGGAACACGCGCCGGTACAAGAAGTTCGAACGTCATCTCGAGTTCCACCTGGCGATGCTCGAGCAGGTCCTCACGCGCTGCCGCGAGCGCGGCCTCCATCCGGTCCTGCTCGAGCTGCCGCTCAACCGCGACCTGGTCGGCGACCGTCTCGATCACGCGGCCGTGCAGTACCAGGGACCGGTGCGCGCCCTCGCCGCCGAGTACCACGCGCCGTATCTCGACTTCAACGACGAGGTCGCCATCCCCAACGGGTACTTCCACGACCTCTCCCATCTGGCGGAGCCCGGGCGGGTCATCTGGCAGGCGGAGCTGGCCCGGCGCCTGGCCGCGCTCTACGATGACGATGCCCTCGGGGGGACGCTCTGATGGGCTCCTTCCGTCGCGGCTTCGGCAACCGCAGCCCGCTTGTCCTGGTCGCCGCCGCGGTCCTGCTCCTGCCGGCGCTGCTCGGCTTCCAGTGGCTGTTCACCAGCGGGGCCTGGACGGCGGTGCCGCTCGAGCGCGCCCTGCGTAATCCGCAGGACTCGTTCGTGTACATCTCGTGGATGGTCGGCCGGGCGCGGCGGCAGCCGCCGCGCACGCCCGGCCTGTACCTGCTCGGCGGCTCGAGCGCGCGCGAGTCCATCGTCGGCGGCGACGCGCTCGCCGCCGAGATCGAGGATCTCGGCGGGCCACGCGTCGCCGCCTACGACCTCGGCTCGATCAATCAGAACTTCGCCGAGAGCCTCGCCGTGGTCGACAGCGTGCCGGACACACCGGCCTGGCTGCTGGTCGGCGTCAACCTGGGCCGCTTCACGTCGACCCGGGAGCAGAACGCCGTGCAGGCCGAGGGTCGTGAGCTCCTGCTGAACGGCTCCGCCGTGCGCGACTTCGTCGCTCCCGAGTGGGGACTGCAGAAGCACCAGTACACGATCCTGCCCGGCATCTGGTCGTACATCACCGACTGGACGAGGGAGCACGGGCAGGCGGCGCTGGAAGGGCGACCGCCGTCGACGCGGTACGCGCTGCACCGGTACTCGAAGAAGACCAGGCGGTCGGACGGTCAGAAGGAGCGCATGGTCACCGTGTGGAACCGGCGTCGCCGTCCCGTCTTCGAGCGGAACCTCGACAGCAACCTGCAGATGCTCGAGGCGCTCCTGCGGCGCGCCGGCGCACGAGGCGTGCGCGTGGTCCTCCTGGAGTTGCCGCTCAATCAGGAGGTCGTGCGCGGCCGCTTCGAGCCGTCCCGGCGGCAGTACCGGCGGCCGGTGGCGGAGCTGGCGCGCGAGTACCGGGTGCCCTACGTGGACCTCAACGACGACGTCGCCATCCCCAGCGCCGACTTCCAGGACCTCTCTCACCTGATCGCTCACGGGCGCGCCGTCTGGCAGCGCGCGCTGGCGGAGGAACTGGTGCGACTGATGGCAAGCGAAGGCTCGGGAGGGAGCAGCGGGTGAAGATCTACTTCACGCTGTACCTGATCCCCGTGGTGATCGTGGCCCTGCTCGTGTTCTGGCTCGCCCTGCGCAAGGACGCCCACCGCCTGTTGTTCGTGCTGCTGCTCAGCGTCGGCGCGCTGGCCGTGCTCAATCCGGCGTTCGCGCTCATCGCGCTCGGACTCGTCCTCTTGACGCATCAGCTGGTGGAGCTCGAGCGGCGCAAGAAGCTGAGCGGCGCCCGCGTCGTCCTCATCGCCATCGTCATCGCGCTGGTGACGATCGGAGTCGGCAAGTACGGCCAGCGCGGCGTGATCGCGATCTGGGGTGAGGACGACTGGATCGTCAGTCGCCTGATCATGCCGCTCGGTCTCAGCTACTTCGTGTTCCGCATGCTGCAGTACGTCTTCGACTGCATGCGCGGGGTCATCAAAGAGAACTCGCTGCTGCGCCTGGGAGCGTTCCTGATGTTCATCCCCACGTTCCCGGCCGGCCCTCTTGAGACCTACCAGGGCTTCTACGAGAAGCGCAGCTTCAGGTTCGACCGCCAACTCTTCTACGTCGGTCTGCGGCGCATCGCCATCGGCTACTTCAAGAAGGTCTTCGTCGTCGACTTCCTCTTCGCCATCTTCTTCGCCGACATCACGACGACCATCGGCCGTACCGGTTTCGACCCGGGTGAGGTCAACATCTGGTGGCCGCTCGCCTTCTGCATCATCGTGTTCGTGCGCGCCTACTTCGACCTCTCCGCCTACACGGACCTCGCCATCGGGTTCTCGTCGCTCTTCGGCTTCCGGATCATGGAGAACTTCCACTTCCCCTTCTGGCAGAAGAACCTCTCCGACTTCTGGAAGAGCTGGCATATCTCGCTCAGCACCTGGGTGCGCAACAACGTCTATTTCCCGGCCTTCGGCCTCACGCGCAAGACGTGGCTCGGCCTCTACGCGAGCATGCTGGTCATGGGTCTGTGGCACGCCGTGGACCTCAACTGGACGATGTGGGGCCTCTACCACGGCACCGGCCTCGTGATCGTCGCCCGCTGGGAGCGCTGGAAGAAGAAGCGACGGAAGGCGCGCAAGAAGGCCGGCCTGCCTGCGGCCGCCGGCTACGAGAAGTACACGCGCTGGCTCGGCTATCCGGTGACGTTCCTGTACGTCGCGCTCGGCTACGCCTTCGTGGCCGCTCCGACCTTCCGCCAGGCGGCCAAGATCCTGTTCAACGTTGTGCGGCTGCCGCTGGCGTGGCTTACTGGACTCATGTGAGATCGTGAGGCGACGGTGAGGACCAGGGATTGACGCCACGTGCAGCGCAGAGGGCCACCGCGCGGCGGGCGTTCGGCCGCGGCTTTCACCAGCGGAGCCCGCTGGTGCTGGCCGCGGCCGCCGCGCTGACCGCGCTGCTCCTGTTCGCGGCGCAGGAGGTCGTGTTCGGCGGCGGCCTCACGGCGATCGACGAAGGCCGGCTCCTGCGCATCACGCACGACGACTACGTGCACGTCTCGGTGCGGGTCGAGCAGCTCAAGAAGGATCCACCGTCGACCCACACCATCTATCTGTTCGGCGGCTCCGGCACCATGGAGTGCTTCGTCAGCGAGACGTCGCTCGCGGCGGCGGTCTCGCGCGAGGCCCACGAGCGGTTCGGGGTCGTGAGCCTGGCCGCCCATCAGGAGAGCATGGCGATGACGTTGGCTCTGGTCGACAACCTGCCGCCCGGCCCCGCCACGCTGGCGATCGGGCTCGCCCCGATCCGGGTGACCGGCAAGCCGGAGCGCGACGCGCAGATGCTCAGCGGGCACACGCTCCTCGTGCGCAGCCCGCGGCTGGCGACCGTGGCGCCGCGCCATCTCGGCCGGCAGCCCCCGACAAGCGGGGCGATCGCCGGCCTCTTCGACTACGTCGGCTCCTATGTGCGTGAGCGCGCCACGGGCAAGGCGATCTGGGGCAGCCGCCTGCGCTACGAGACGCATTACTACCCGGTGGGCGCCAAGGGCCACACGCCGCTCGGCAAGCGGCACAACGTCCTCTTCGTGCTCGAGAAGGACGTGGAGCTGTACCGCAAGTACGCCGACTACAACTTCGCCATGCTCGAAGAGGTCCTCGATCTGGCCGTCGAGCGCGGCTACGACGTTGTGCTCTACGACCAGCCGCTCAACGCGTCGGCGGCCGGTCCCGACTGGGCCGGCGTGGTGCCGGCGTACCGCGAGCGGGCCGCGCGGCTGGCCGCGCGCTACGACGTGCCGTATCTGCACATCGAACGCCGGGTCGAGCTCACCGACCACGACTTCGCCGACCTCTTCCACCTGTTCGCCCACGGGCGCGCCAAGTGGCAGCCGGAGATGGCGCGCC
>CAZJGT010000083.1:0-9901 GCA_964545565.1 uncultured Thermoleophilia bacterium | reverse complement strand
CTAGCACCATGCCCATCGACAAACGCCGTGAGACGAAGGTCATCGCCGTGGTGGTCGCGGACGTCCCCGGGGCGGACGCGACGGACCGCGACAGGGTGCGCGGGGCCCTCGAGCGGATCAACCACATCTTCCGGCCGGCGATCGCGGAGCCCTTCAAGCTCTCCGCCGACGATCGCCTCGGCGGAGCCCTCGCCGACCCTGCGCAGACGCCGCTCTGCCTCAGCGTCCTCCGCGAGCTGATCGCGCCGCTGCGGCTGCGCGCCGGGGTCGGCGTCGGTACGGCCGACCGCCTCCGCGACGTCACGGCCACCGATCGCGACGTCCACGCCGTCGCGCGGCGCGCCCTGCAGCTGGCGGTGCGCGACAAGGGCCTCACGCGCTACCTGGGCGCCGGCGACGCCGGCGACGTGCTGCTCGGCGCCGTGTGCCGACTGGTGGATCCGCTCATCCGCGCGCGCACCGACAAACAATGGGAAGCGATCGCCGCCTACCGGGAGCTCGGCCACCAGCGCCGGGTCGCCGAGCGGCTGGGCGTCACCCGCCAGAGCATCGGCGACCGGCTGAGCGCCGGGCATCGCCGCGCGGTCGAAGAGGCCGACGCGGCGGTCGCCACGTACCTGAGCTACCATCGCCGGCAGCGGTGCGGCGGCTGAATCACGGCCGCCGACACGGCTGACCGTCGAGAAGTGAGGCTCAACGCGCGGGCGCGGAGGGGGGCGGCGGAGCGCAGTCGCCGCCCAGGTCGAGCAGCTTCTCCACCCCATGCGGCAGCGCCGCCGCGATCATCACGAACTGCTCGCGGCAGGCGCGTGGGCTGCCCGGCATGTTGATGATGAGCGTCTTGCCGCGGATGCCGCTCACGGCCCGAGAGAGCATCGCGTGCGGCGTCGTGAGCAGCGAACCGGCGCGCATCGCCTCGGCGAAGCCGGGCGCCTGACGGTCGAGCACCGCCAGGGTCGCCTCGGGCGTCACGTCGCGGCTCGTCATGCCCGTACCGCCGGTGGTCAGGACCAGGTTGACCGGCGTCTCGTCGGCCCAGCGCCGCAGCTCGGCGGCGATCGCGTCAGCCTCGTCCGGGACGAGCGCCCGCTCCACTGCGGCGACGCCCAGCTCGCGCAACGCCTCCTCGAGCGCGTCGCCGCTCGCGTCCGTGCGCTCGCCGCGCGCGCCCTTGTCGCTGGCGGTCAGGACGGCAGCGTGGATGAGGCTCTTCTTCTCAACGCGGATCTCGTCGCCCGGCCTGACCTCGCCGCCCTCGAGGACACGCACGAAGATGCCCTCGCGAGGCATGACGCAGTCGCCGACCTGGTGGTAGATCGCGCAGTGCGCGTGGCATTCCTTGCCGATCTGCGTCACCTGCACGAGCGCGGGGCCGAGGCGCAGACGCGCGCCCACGGGCAGATCGCTGACGCGCAGGCCCTCGGTCGTGAGGTTCTCGCCGAAATCCCCGCAGACGACGTCCGCGCCGGCGGCGCGCATCCTCCCGGCGCTCTCGTCGGCGAGCAGGCTGACCTGGCGGTGCCAGGGGCCGGCGTGCGCGTCGTCCTGGATGCCGTGATCGACGACCAGGGTCACCGACTCCACGGGCTTCTTCTGCACGCCCTTGTCGGCCGACACGTTGACGGAGAGGACGCGGCCGTCCGCAGCGCTCACGAAGGAGCCTCCGGATCGCCGGCCGCCGCTTCGCCGGTCGCCGCAGGCCCGCCGGCGGCGTCCCGCCGCCAAGGCCCGCTGCGGCCGCCGCTCTTCTCGAGCAGACGCACGCCGGTGATCTCCATGCCGCGGTCGACGGCCTTGCACATGTCGTAGACGGTGAGGGCGGCGACGGACGCCGCGACCAGTGCCTCCATCTCGACGCCGGTGCGGCCGCGCAGCCGCGCCTCCGTCGTGATGCGCAGGCCCGGCAGCCGCCCGTCGGCCTCGGCCTCGACCGCCACCTTCGTCAGATTGAGCTGGTGGCACAGCGGGATCAGCTCATGCGTACGCTTGGCCGCCATGATGCCTGCCAGACGAGCGGCGGCGATCACATCACCCTTGGGCGCGGCCTCATCGACGATCATCGCCAGCGTCTCGGGCGCCATGACGACGGCCGCCTCGGCCCTGGCCACGCGCTCGGTCTCGTCCTTGGCGCCGACGTCGACCATGGTCGCGCGTCCGCGCTCGTCGAGGTGGCTGAGCCCAGGCATCGTCACCCTCCGATCTCGGACATCGACCGATCGTTGGCGAGCGCTTCGCGACAGCGGTCGTAGGACTTACCGGCCAAGGCGGTCTCAATGGCGCCGCGCAGACGAGCCGGATCGGACAGCAGCGGTCGCACGTCCACCTCGCGGCCCGAGAACAGGCAGGTGCGCAGGCGTCCGTCGGCCGTGAGGCGCAGGCGGTTGCAGCTCTCGCAGAAGTGCTCGGAGACGCCGGCGATGAACCCGATCGTGCCGCGCGCTCCGGGCGCGTGCCAGTACTGCGCCGGGCCGTGCCCGTACGGGCCCGCGTGCGGCGCCAGTTCGTACCGTTCGCGGAGCCGTCGGAGGATGTCGCCGGCGGACAGCAGGCGACCCTCGCCCGCGAGGTCGTCGGCGCCGGCGACGCGGCGGTCGAGCGGCATGAACTCGATGAAGCGCACATGGAGGTCGCGCTCGCGCGTGAGATCGACGAAGGCGTCGAGCTCGTCTTCGACGCCGGGCAGGAGCAGCGTGTTGACCTTGACCGGTGCGAACCCCACCTCGAGGGCGGCGTCCACGCCGGCCAGCGTGTCCTCGAGCCGGCCGCCTCGCGTGATGCGGGCGAAGCGCTCGGACTCCAGACTGTCCAGGCTGATGTTGACCCTCGTGAGGCCGGCCGCCCGCAGCTCGGCGGCGAGGGCCGGCAGCAACACGCCGTTGGTCGTCAGTGAGATGTCGCGGATGCCGCTGGCGCGACTCAACATGCCGATGAAGTCGGCGCAGCCGAGACGCACGAGGGGCTCCCCGCCGGTGATGCGCACCTTGCTGATGCCGAGGTCGGCGGCGACGCGGGCGAAGCCGGCGAGCTCCTCGTAGCTGAGGATCTCATCATGGCCGCGCATGGGCACGCCCTCGGCCGGCATGCAGTACGTGCAGCGCAGGTTGCAGCGGTCGGTGATGGAGAGACGCA
Organism: uncultured Thermoleophilia bacterium; assembly: GCA_964545565.1. GTDB lineage: Bacteria > Actinomycetota > Thermoleophilia > UBA2241 > UBA2241 > CAIXSE01. Next base: position 6,772 of record CAZJGT010000083.1, on the reverse strand, counting down.
GGTAGTCGACCTTACGCCGCGTGTGCTGGGAGTCGTTCACCAGATCGATCGTTCTCCGGTCCGTGCCGCGGCGCTCGCCGTGGCGGTCGTTCAAGGCCACCAGTGTACCGCCGGCGTCGCCGAGCGTCACTTCCCTGAAGCCATGGCGGACGCCGGCTGCCCGGCCGGCAGCACGTGCACGTCCTGGGGCCGGACCATCACCGCGACGGTACGGCCGACGCTGATGCCGGCGGCGTCGAGCTCTCCGGCGGGCACGAGCGCCTCGAGCGCCACCGGAGCCTCAAGGCCGACGAGAACGTGCCCCCCCTGAAGGGTGAGCCGCGTGACCGTCGCCGCGAGTATTCCCGGTGCCGGCGACGGCGGCGGCGGCGCCGTGAGGCGCACATCCTCGGGACGCACGACGACCACCACGTCGGCGGCCTGCAACGGACCGGCCGCCCGCAGACCACCGCCGGCCTGCAGCAGGGCGACGCGCGGATCGTGGAGGTCGCGCCGCGCCGGGAGGACGTTGCGGGCGCCGAGAAAGCGGGCCACGACGGCATCGGCGGGGCGGCGAAGCACGTCCATCGGGCGCCCCGTCTGGTGCAGACGGCCGGCGATGAGCACGGCGCACTCGTCCGCGAGCGCGAAGGCCTCGTCGCGGTCGTGCGTGACGTGCAGCACGGGGAGCCGCCGCTGCCGGCAGACGCGGCGCAGCACCTCGTGGATCGCTTCGCGAGCCTCAGGGTCGACGGCGCTGAGCGGCTCATCGAGCAGCAGCGCCCGCGGGCCGGCGGCGAGCGCCCGCGCCAGCGCGACGCGCTGGCGCTCGCCGCCGGAGAGCGTGACCGGCCGGCGGTCCAGCAACTCCGCGGCGCCGACCTGGGCGGCCAGCCGCAGGACCTCGGCCTCTCTGGTCGCACGCCCCGGCAGCCCATGACCGCCGCCCTTCCCGAGCGCGTTCCGCACGCCGTAGGCGATGTTGGCCGCCACCGTCAGATGAGGAAAGAGCAGGCCGTCCTGGAAGACGAGGCCGACCCGACGACGCTCCGGCGAGAAGCCGGTCACGTCGGCTCCCCCCACCCTGACCGCGCCGGCCGTCATCGGCCGCACGCCGGCGACGGCCTCGAGCACGAGGCTCTTGCCGGCGCCGCTCGGACCGAGCAGCACGACGTAGCGGCCGTCGGCGACCTCGAGGTCGACCGGCCCCACCGAGAAGCCGCCGGCGGCGGTCGAGAGTCCCTTGAGCTCGATCACGGCGCGCCCTTCCGCGCGCGACGTCGACGACGTGGCAACAAGAAGACCCGCACGAGCAGGAACACGGCGAACGCGACGAGCACGATGAGAACCGCCGGCGGCTGCGCGGCGCGCAGCCCGAAACCTTCGAAGCGTTCGAAGGTGAGCACCGAGATGACTTTGGGGTTGTAGGCGAGGATCACCACGGCGCCGAACTCGCTGGTGCCGCGGCCCCACATGAGCACGGCGCCGGCGAGGACGCCGCGCCACGCCTGCGGCAACGTCACGCGGGCGAACGCCCCGAAGCGCGACGAGCCCAGCGTCCGCGCCACGTGCTCGTAGCGCTCGTCCACCAGTGCGAACGCCTCGCGTGAGCCGTCGACGAGGAACGGCAGGCTGACGAAGAGCATGGCGAGCACGATGCCGGCCACCGTCTCGGTGAATTCGACGCCGAGCGGCGCGAGCAGCGAGCCGACGACGCCCTGCCGGCCGTAGACGGTGAGGAGGGCGATGCCCGCGGCCGTGTGCGGGAAGACGATGGGCAGATCGATGATGCCCTCCACCGCGCGCCTGCCGGGAAAGTCCCGGCGCGCGAGCAGGTACGCGAGCGGCACGCCGACGACGAAGCCGATCGCGGTGGCGATGAGCGCCGCCGCCACCGTCAGGACGAGCGAGCGGCGCACGTCGTCCTGGCGTAGCGCCTCGCCGAGAAGGCCGGCGCCGGCGCCGGCGATCATGCTCGCCGCCGGAAGGACGACGAAGGCGACGAGCAGCACCCCCGCCGCGGCGCAGAGCGCCCAGAACAACGAGGGACGGCCGTGCATCAGAGCAGGAGAGGCGGGCGCGGGAGTCGTCCAGGATCTTCCGGCTGCCTGTATCCCCTACCGAGGACGCCTACCTGGCTCCCGCGCACGCCCGCCTCACCTCCTCCGGCGCAGCCGCCGCGTCGTCGAGCTCGGGCGGCGTCAGAAGGGGCTGATGGCCGACCCCGAGGATCCGGCGCCCGTCCGGCCCCAGCAGAAAGGCAACGAACTCGCGCGCCAGCACGGCGTCGGGCGCGTTGGCCGGGATCGTGAGCGCGTAACGGATCACGTCCCCGGTGAACTCGGGTCGGACGCTGGCGAAGCGGCGCGAATCAAGCTTCACGCTGACCGACCGGTAGTGCTCGCGGAGACCCTCGTCGCCGAGGTCGATGGACGCCGGCAGCGTGACGTAGTCGAGTCCGTGCTGCCGCGCCACGCTCTCGTACTCGAAGGCGCAATCGAGGTCGCCCGACTCGAGCAGCGCGACGAGCTGGATGCTGGCGCCGCGCAGCACGACGTTGGAGCCGGCGCTCGTCTCGAGGATCTCCGGCACGTCGATCACGTCCACCCCGGCGCGACGCTCGACCGTGATCGGCGCCGTGAAGCGCCCCATGAGCATGTCCTCGAGCAAGAACGGGTCGTCGTACTCGCGCTCGGCGAGCTGCAAAATCATGAGAGCCCGATAGCCGGCGGCGTCGAAGCGCGGATCGGCGAGGCCGAAGCGGACGTCGTCTTCCTTGAGCCGGCGGTACCACGTCCGCGCGGTGAGCTCGCCGCCCAGCGGGCTCTTCGGCGACACGGCGAGTACCACGCGATTGGTGGCGAACGAGCAGCACCAGCGCGCCCACGGCTCCCCCGTCTCCGGGTCGTCGCGGTCGTACATCAGCGGCGGGATGAGTTGCTCATCGGCGCTGACGACCACGTCCATCCGGTCACCCAGCTCAGTGACATGGCGCAGCACCTGGATGCTTCCATGAGCCTCCGTGACCACGTCCACGTCCGGGTGCTCCTCCTCGAACGCCGTGGCGACCTCGTCGAACGGCACGATGAGGCTCCCGGCGTAGATCAGCCGTACCTCCCGCTTGTCGGAGCCGCAAGCGCCGACCATGGAGGCGAAGCAGAGCAGGACGGCGAGCGCGAGCGCGACGCGGACCGTGCTCGCGCGGGGACCCGTGCGGCCGAGCTTCGTCGGGCGGCGCCGCGACCACCTCACCGCCGCCTCCCTCACCTCACCCGGACGACGATCCGGGCGATGCCCCCCGGCATCTGGGCCGCGCTCAGACCGGGGCCGACCAGGCGCAGGGGGAAGTACTCGTCGGGCAACTCGCCACCGTCCACCTTGGACGACAGGACGATGCTGTCGTCTCCGGCGATGTCCCGGGAGTCGATGGTCACGACCTCGCCGCCGTTGGTCTCGATCTGGATGTCGTACCCCTGCTTCGCGAGCCGGGCGTCGTAGGCTCCGGCGTCGTGTCTCTTGCGATCGTCGACCATGCCGGCCACCAGATAGAGGGGTACGCCCTCCCAGCGCCGGCCGTCGTCGTCGACCCAGCCGGAGCCGTGACAACCGGGTGAGGCGCAGTTGACATAGGACGCGCGGTCGATCTCGCCGGGCACCGCGCCCTCGAGCTGCACCTTCCAGGCCGCGGATGCTTTGGTCACCGAGACTTCACCGAGCCATTTGATGGCCCAGTGCCCTTCGGTGACTTGCGCCGGGGTCTCCTGCGCGATGGCCAGCTTGAGCGGCCCGTCGTCCTCATCGATGGGCTGCCCCTCGTGCTCGTAGGCGACGATCACCGTGAGCTCGCCGTCGGCCGGTTCCTCCTCGCCGGTGGCCGGGTCGAACGTCGTGAAGCCGTCCCCGGCGATCTGCTGGTAGGAGAACGTCATGCCGTAGCCGTCCTTGGCCACGATGGTGACGCCGTTGGCCTCGGTGATCCCCCCGACGAGGTCGGCCAGCTCGGTGAGCGGCACACCCTTGTACTTGGAGGGCGGCGTGATGACGCCGGTGCTGCTCTTGATGCCCGCGTAGCCCTCGTACGCCGGCAACGCCTGCAACTGGTCCATCGTGAAGGTCCTGGTGGCGTCGTCGCCCCTGACCGTGAGCACGACCGGACCGGTGTCCGAGGGAGACGGGGAGGCCTGGTCGCCGGAGCCGCCGCAGGCGGCGGCCAGAGCGACCAGGCCCACGGCCACGAGGACGCCGGCCGGCGCCAAAAGGCGCGCGGCTCTGAGCCGCGCGCGGCAGCGCCGGCCGGCGTCCTTCACGAGCTCCCCCCGTGAGATCGCATCAGGCTCACTTGGGCAGCAGGACGATCTTGGTGATGCGACCGATGGACTTGCTCGAGGGCACGTACTTCTTCGGTCCGACCAGACGAAGCGGGTAATACTGCTTGGTCAGATCGGATCCCATCAGCTTGTTGGCGAGGATCATCCTCCTGCGGTTCAAAGACGCGCGCGACTTGATGATCGTGTACTTGCCGTTGGCGCCGACGAGCTTGATCCGGTAGCCCTTGCGCGCCAGGCGGTCGTTGTAGGCCTTGTCGCTGTCGTGACCGGGCCCCCCATCCACCTTGCCGATGCAGAGGTAGAGCGCCACGCCGCTCCACGTCTTCTTGCTGGTCGGGTTGACCCATGAGGAGCCGTGGCAGAACGGTGTGGCGCACGAATCGTACGAGCTGCGATCGAGTGTGTAGGTCTGGCGCTTGCGATTCTTCTGCTTGAGGCCGTACATCCTGACCTTCCACTCGGCGACCGCGCCGCGCACGGACACCCTGTCCACCCACTTGACGAGCAGGTGGCCGTCGACGATCTGGTTCACGTCGGTCTCCTGGGCGACCATGAGACGCAGCGGACCCGGCCCAGCGGGAGGCGGGTCGAGCGGCTGACCATCCACTTCATAGGCCAAGACGAGGTCCCAAGGGGCCGCGGGGTCTTCTTCGGCCTTGGTGTCGGCGTCGTAGAACTGCACGCCGTTGTGGTTGACGACCTGGTTGTAGGTGTACGTCATCCCGTAGCCGTCGAAGGCGGTGACGTCGCAGGCATTGAGCGTCGTCATGTCGCCGACCTCGGCGAGGAGATCGGTGAGCCTCACACCCCTGAGCGGCAGCGGTGGATACACGGTGCCGGCGCTGCTCTTCCAGCCGAAATAGCCGGAGTAGACGGGCAACGCCTTCAGCTCCGTCATCGTGAAGGTCTTCTCCTGGCCGTTGCCTTTGACGGTGAGCACGACCGGATCGGCGGCCCGTGCCTGCGACGCGCCGCCGGGCACGACGACGCCGGCGGCGATCACGGCGACGACGGCGACGAGCGCCAGGAGCGCCGTGGCCACGAGCGTTCTGCGGATTCTCATGAATGGCTCCTCAAGGTGCGTTCGCCCGGCGGCGGAGCGGCGGGGGGAATGGGCGAGAGACCCCCGCCGCGCCGCAGATGCCGGATCGACCAGGGCTCAGAACCTGAGCCGTATCTTCACGACTCCGTAGGCCGACAGCTTGTTGTTGAAGGGCTGGGTGATGGGCGGGCCCCCGACGAAGCGGAACGGGGCCTCGCCGCCCTCCAGCAGCTTGCCGGCCTTCTTCTTGGCGATGATCCAGGTCTTGCGCGGCTTGCCCTTCTTGAAGAGCTGCTTGCTGCTGATCTTGGGCTTGTAGCCGTCGCGGCAATAGAACTGGATCGTGTAGCCCTTCTTGGCGCGGGCTCGATTGAAGGACCCCGGCTTCTTGTCGTCCACCTTGCCCAGCAGCTTGTACAGCGACTGGCCCTTGTAGACGTACTTGAGCGAAGGGTTGATGTTCCCCGCCTTGGTGCCGTTCCAGGCCACCTTGGCCGGGAACTTGGCGATGGGCAGGACCTTGGTGAGACGTCCCTTCAGGGTCAGCGTCCAGCCACCCTCCGGCGGCGCGTCCGGATCCGTCGTCGGTGACGGGCTGGGGCTGGGTGTCTCGCCGACCCCTTGCTCAAAAGGGGACGGGCTCGCGGTCTCCGTGGCCGGCTCGATGCTGATGCGCGCGAGGCCGGCCGGCTTGCGGTTGCCGAAGATGCCGGGGTCGCTCGAGACCAGCTTGAGCGGCCAGTTGGGCTTCCAGGTGGCGAACTCCTCCGGGGTCATCGGGTTCTTGATGGAGGCGCTGCCGAGCGTGAGCGGGGCGCCGTTGACGCGGTTGGCGACCACCAGCCTGTTCTTCAGGGTCGCGACCTCGGCGCTGGTGTAGGTGGCGCTGAAGCCGTCGACGCCGGTGACGACGACGTTGTAGCCGGGTGCCGTGGTGGCGCGCTTCCAGTTGAAGCTGCCCGGGTGCTTGTCGTCGATGCGCCCGACGAGACGCCAGAGGGCGATGCCGGTGTAGGTGAGGTCGTCGGCCGGATCGTCCGGGGTCTTGTTGTCGTCCACGACGGTGCGCTTGACGAAGCGCTTCGCCGTCCAGACGCGGAACGAGTGGCTGGCGATCGAACTGCTCGCCTTCGGGCCGCGCAGCTGCAGGAGCCAGCCGTAGGGGACGGCGCCGTCGGCGGCGCGCCGCGCCAGCGCCGGGGCGGCCATCGCCAGCAGCAACACCGCCGCGCCGGCGATCACCAGGGTCAGTCTCGTCTTCATGCGCACACTCCTCTCCCAGAGTCCCTGTCGTGCCGCTCCGAGGAGGGAGAGGGAGCCGCGACCGAGGACGGCGAGGAGAGAGGCCGGACGGCCCGACGATCGCTTTCTCCTTTCCGCACTGGGAGACACGGCGGTTTCCCGCTGTACCCTGCCGGCATCC
>CAZJGT010000082.1:0-9976 GCA_964545565.1 uncultured Thermoleophilia bacterium | reverse complement strand
CGCGTCTCCCCGGCCGCTCCGTGTCCGTCACTCTACCACCACGATGCGGCCGGGGCCTTGCTTGTCGAGCACCGAGAAGCGGGTCTGCGCCCCCTCGCGACGAAAGCGCAGGCGCATGGTCGTGCGCCCGACGCGCAGGTTACTGAGCGTCACCTCGCCCAGCCACCGGGGCAACACCGGGTTGTGCACGTAGACGATGTTCTCCTCGGCCTGGGCGTAGATCCCCAGCATGGACTGCAGGACCAGGAAGAGTGCGGCGGACGAGTTGGCGTCGGGCGAGCAGGCCATGGGGAACGAGACGGGCCTGTCGATCGACTGCCGCGTGAAGCCACAGAACAGCTCCGGCAGGCGGGAGTACTCGTACGCGCTCGCCGCCTCGACGAGTCCCCACGCCAGACGGTTGGACTCGTGCACGTAGCCGTGCTTCTTGAGGCCGTTGGCGATGAGCGCGGTGTCGAACGGCCAGACGCTGCCGTTGTAGAAGCTCACGGGGTTGTAGAAGCCGCTGTGCTTGCTGAGCGTGCGCACACCCCAGCCGGTGAACATGTCCGGAGCCATGAGGCGCTCCACGACGGCGGGGATCCGGTCCGCGGCCACGATGCGCGACCAGAGGGCGTGGCCGATGGTCGAGGAGACCGGGCGCACCTGGCGCTTGCGTCCGTCGAGGGCCATGGCGTAGTAGCCCTCGTCCTCCATCCAGAAGAGGTCGTTGAACGCGCGCTTGAGGCGCACCGCGTCGTGCGACAGCTCCTCCGCACGCTCCACATCGCCCAGCTGGCCGTAGACGGCGGCCAGTCGGCGCTTGGCGTAGTACACGTAACCCTGTGTCTCGGCCAGCGCGACTGGCCCCTCGACCGGCGAACCGTCGGCGTGCTGCACGGCGTCGGCGGAATCGCGCCATCCCTGGTTGCGGAGGCCGGCCCGCGAGCGGCGCTCGTACTCGACGAGGCCGTCGCCGTCGGGGTCACCCGGGCCGTCGATCCAGCGGAGGGCGGCGTCGATCGCCGAGGAGCGCAACTCGAACCCGTCCAGGTCGCCCGTCCACACGGCGAGCTCCGCGACCAGCAGCAGCCAGAGCGCGGTCGCGTCCACCGACCCGTAGTACGGCGTGTGCGGGACGACGCGCAGGCCGGCCAGCTCGCCGCGCCGCAGCTCGTGCATGATCTTGCCGGGCTGCTCCTCGCGGAACCCGTTGTCCTGCGAGCCCTGGTGGCCGGCGAGGAACGAGACCGCGGCCTGCGCCCAGCGCAGGTCGAGCAGCAGCGTCTCAAGACCGACCAGGGCCATCTCCCGGCCGAAGGGCGCCACGAACCAAGGCACGCCGGCCAACGGTATGCGCTCCCCGTCGACGACGGCCGAGAGCATGCGCAGGTCCTGCCGGCCGCGCCGCAGTGCCCGGTTGACCTGCTCGTTGTCGGTGACGATGTCGGTGGCGCCGGACTCCCAGCGCTCGTGCTCGCGGCGCAAGGATGCGATGCGTGCGTCGAACTCGCCGCCGGCCTCGCCGGGCGCGTCCGGGCCGACCACCTGGACATCGTAGCGGATGACGGCCCGCTCGCCCGGCGCGAGCTGCAGACGATAGCGCGCCCGCCCCTGCTTGATCGACTCCGGCGGGTCGTGGAAGCGGATGATCGTCCCTCGGGCCACGTCGTCGAGCCCCAGATACGACAGCGTGAGCGTACCGTCGGCCACCTGCGGCGGCAGCCGCGAGCCGCGACGCCGGCGCCTGCTGCCGCGGACCTCGAAGAGATCGGCGAAGTCGGCGTCGACGTGCACGTCGACGACGAGGTCGATGCGCCGCTGAAGATGGTTGCGCACGCGCAGCGACTCGTACAGGCGATCGGCGACGAAGCGCGTGCGGCGCAGATGCACGCCGGCCTGCGGCAAGGTGCGTCCGTCGGCGGTCCGCGCCTCGAGGTTGGTCAGCTCGATCGTGGCGGCGTATCCGCGGTCGGCGCTGGCGCCCAGCAGCACCGGCCGGCGGCCCGCGATGGTCACTTCATGCCGGCTCAGGTGCCGCGTGTCGCGATAGTACAGGCCGAGGACCGAGTCCGCGGTGCCGGGCACCTGGCCGAGCTCGTCGGAGTAGAGGAACAGGTCGCCTTCCTTCACGGCGGGGTGGGCCGCGCGACCGCCGCTCATCACGTAGCGCTCGGCGCTCGTCGTGACGACGGGCTCGTCCGCCGCGCGGTCCCGCGCGGCGGACGGACGCTCTGGCTGCTCCTGTGACCGGCTCATCGCGGCCATGCCTCCCCGGCTCGTGCCTTGCCCGGCGCCCGCGAAAGCGACGACGCCGGCGGGTTCTTACCCGGACGCCTCGAGGAACAGCCGCATCAGCCCCGGACCGTGGGGGACGAAGAGGCCGGTCGTCGCCGCCTGTGCTTCGCCGAACGCCATGGCGCCGCCCCCGCCTCGGCCCGGCAGCGGCTCGCTGATCACGAAGGGGACCGCACCCGCGGCGTGCGTCCGCGTGCGCAGCGGTGTGAGGTGATCGGGGACCACGAGCACCGCCGGCCGCTCGTCGGCGGCGAGGAGCGGCGCGAGGACTTCCGCGTCCACGCGCTCGATGGCGCGGACCTTCTCGCGCAGATCACCCATGTGGCCGGCCTCGTCGGGGGCCTCCACGTGCACCCAGACGAGGTCGTGCCCGGCGAGCGCGTCCACCGCGGCGCGCGCCTTGGCGCCGTAGTCGGTGTCCAGGCCGCCGGTCGCGCCCGGGACGTCGAGCACGTCGAACCCAGCCAGCGCACCGATGCCGCGCACGAGGTCGACCGCGCCGACGACAGCGCCGCTGAGGCCGTAGAGGTCCTTGAACCGCGGCATGTTCGGCGCCGTGCCCTCGCCCCACAACCAGGCGCGCGTGCCGGGACGAACGCGCTCCAGCACCTCGTCGACTCGCGCCTGGAGGTCGCGGAGCGCGGCTGCCGGCGAGCCGGGAGCAGCGACGCCGTCGGGGTCCGCCGCGACGCCGGGCAGGTAGCCGGCCACCGGCCGGTCGAGGATGTCGTGCGGCGGCGTGCAGGGCACGACCTCGCCGCCGCGCCAGACCAGCAGGTGCCGGTAACTCACGCCGGTGTGGAACTCGAAGGATCCGCCGCCCAGCTCAGCCTCGAGGGCCTCGACGCAGCGACGGGCCTCGTCGGTGGCGACGTGACCGCCCGTGTGGTCCTTCATCACGCCGTCGACGATGGTGACGAAGTTGAGTCGGTACGAGACGTCGCCGGGCCCGAGCCCGACACCGATGCTCGCCGCCTCGAGCGGGCTGCGCCCGGAGTACACCACGGTGGCGTCGTAGCCGAGCACCGCCAGATTGGCGGTGTCGCTTCCCGGCGCCATGCCCTCGGGTACCGTGCGCACCAGGCCGACGACGCCGCCGCGCGCGAGCCCGTCCATGACGGGCGTCCGGGCCGCCTCGAGCGGCGTGCGCCCACCGAGCGCCGCCTGGGGCTCGTCGGCCATGCCGTCAGGAACGAGGAGCACGCGCTTGCGCATCAGTCCCTCCTCCGCGCACGACATGGGTACGCCATCCGGTACGCCTGGCTCACCCGGCGCCGCCCAGCACCATCAGGGGCAGCCCGGCGAGACCATCGTACTTGGGCCGGTAGCGCTCCGTATCGTAGCAGCGTGGGACGTCCACGACCTTCTTGGTGGCGACGACCTCGTCGATCGGCACCGAGCCGTAGCTGCCGTCCGTCAGCGCGACCATGCGCCCGGTCTCGCCCTTCAGGATCAGATCCACGGCGAGGTTGCCGTAGGCGGTCGGTACGATGCAGTCGATCGCGTCCGGAGCGCCGCTGCGCACGAGGTAGCCGAGGTTCATGCTGATCATGTCGATCTTCTTGCCGCCGTTGAACTGCGGCGCCAGCTCCTTGATCTTGTTGCTCACGTTCTGGCCGATGCCGCCCAGCTTGGCGTGACCGAACATGTCTTTCTCGCCGCCCATGAACACCATCTCGCCGCCGGCCGGCATGGCTCCCTCGCTCACGATGCAGACCGAGTAGCCTTCGGGCCGGCCGTTGCGGTCCAAGACGAGCAGCTCGGTGAGCTTCTCCAGGTCGAACTCGGCCTCGGGGATCAAGCAGCGGTCGGCGGCGCCCGCGAAGGTCGGCAGCAGCGCCGTGAAACCGGCGTAGCGGCCGAAGACCTCGAGCACGACGATGCGCTCGTGCGAGGCGGCGGAGCTCGTCACCTGACGAGCCATCGCGATGGTGCGGTTCACACAGGTGCCGAAACCCATGCAGTAGTCGGTGCCCGGCACGTCGTTGTCCATGGTCTTGGGGATGGCGACCACGGGAAACCCGCGGCGGCCGAGCTCGACCGCGTAGCTGAGCGTATCGTCGCCCCCGGCCGGCACCAGATAGTCGATACCGAGGAACTCGAGGCCGGCGACGACCTCGTCCGTGAGGTCGTTCTTCTCCGCGGTGTACTTGTCCTTGAGATGCGCCGGGACGTCCTTCGCCGGCACCGCGCTCGGACGGGTGCGTGACGAGTGCAAGAAGGTGCCGCCGGTGTACGCATGGCGCTCGACCAGCTCGCGCGTGAGCGGCAGGACCCATTCGCTGTTGTCCGCGCCCTCCTCACGCTTCAGCTGGACCAGGCCCGCCCAACCGCGACGGATACCGACCACGTCGAACCCCTCGCTGAGGGCACGCAGAGTGACGCCGCGGATCGCCTGGTTGAGCCCGGGGATGTCGCCACCGCCGGTGAGGATGCCGATGGTGCCCTTCTTGTCAGTCATGCTGTCTCCTCTCTCTGAGCGTCGCCTTCCACGCGGATGACCGCCGGTTCGCCGTGCACGTCGGGCAGGGCGCTGATCTGGCCGAGAGCGGCGAAGAACTGCGCCTCGCGGACCGGGTGGAGCAACAGGACCAGCTCGGCCTCGTCGCCGCCGCCCTCCTGGACCATGGAGTGGATGCTGACGCCGTGGTCGCCGAAGAGCGCGCTCACCCTGGCGAGCACGCCCGGCCGGTCGTTCACCCTCAACCTGAGGTAGAACCTCGAGACCATGTCGGCGTCGGGGAAGAAGGGCACGTCCTTGTAGCAGAGGCAGTTCTGCACGAAGCTGCCCTTCACCGTGTTGACCACGGAGATCACGTCGCCGATCACGGCCGATGCCGTCGGCACGCTGCCGGCTCCGGGGCCGAAGAGCATGATCTCGTCGAAGGCGTCGCTCGTCAGGAACACCGCGTTGTACGCGCCGGAGACGCCGGCCAGAGGATGCGCTTTGGGCAAGAAGGCCGGGTACACGCGCACGTTCATGCGCCCGTCGATGAGCTTGGCGACGCCGAGGAGCTTGGCGGCCAGACCGAGACGGGCGCCGTGGGCGATGTCGGCCGAGGTGATCTTGGTGATGCCTTCGTAGGGCACGTCGTCGAGGCCGGTGCGGCTGTGGAACGCGATCGAGCTCAGGATCGCCATCTTGGCGGCGGCGTCCTTGCCGCCGACATCCTCGGTGGGGTCGGCCTCGGCGTAGCCGAGGCGTTGCGCGTCCTTGAGCACGTCGTCGTAATCGGCTCCGGTCTCGCCCATGGCGCTCAGCATGTAGTTGGTCGTGCCGTTGACGATGCCGAAGACCGTGTCGACCTCGGCCGCGACCAGCGACTCGCGCAGCACCTTGATCACGGGGACGGCGCCGACGGCGCTCGCCTCGAAGCGGAGGTGCACGCCGCTTTCCTCCGCGACGGCGAAGAGCTCGGCGCCGTGCTGCGCCAGCAGCTGCTTGTTGGCGGTGACGACGTGCTTGCCCGCCTTGAGAGCGCGGAGCTGGAAGTCGAGCGCCGCGCCCGTGCCGCCGATCAGCTCGACCACGATCTGGATCTCCGGGTCCTCGATGATGTCCTCGAAGCGGATGGTGACGAGCGCCGGATCGAGGCCCGGATGGCTGAAGGCGGGGTCCCTCTCGAGCACCCGTCGCAGGCTCACTTCCTTCCCGGTGGCCAGCGTGATGTCCTCGGCGTTCTTCTTGAGCAGCTTGCCCACGCCGGAGCCGACGGTGCCGTACCCGAGAAGCCCGATGCCTATCCTGTCCACTATGCCCTCCGTCGTCGCGGGGTCGTCACTCGCCGAGCGGCCGTTGCAGACGCAGCACGTCGTCCCAGGTCTCCCGTGCGATGATGACGCGCGCCCGGCCGCCGCCGACCAGGACCACCGCCGGGCGCGGCTGCGCGTTGTAGTTGTTGGCCATCGCATACCCGTAGGCGCCGGTGCCGGGCGTCACCAGGATGTCACCGGGCTCCGGCGGCGCGACGAACACATCGCGCACGAGGACGTCGCCCGACTCGCAGTGCTTGCCGGCGATGGTGACGACGTCCGTCGCCGGCGTCTCCGCCTTGTTCGCCAGCATCGCCTCGTACTTGGAGTCGTACAGCATCGGCCGCAGGTTGTCGCTCATGCCGCCGTCCACCGCAACGTAGGTACGCACACCGGGGATGACCTTGACGGTGCCGACGGTGTAGGCGGTCACCGCGGCCTTGCCGGCGATGCTCCGGCCCGGTTCGACGAAGAGCTTCGGCGTGCCGATGCCGTGCTTCGCCGCCCCGGCACGCACCGCCTCGACCGCGATCTCGGCGAACTCGGCGATGGAGCTGGGCTGATCCGCGGCCGTGTAGCGGATGCCGAGGCCGCCGCCGATGTTGAAGATGCGGCAGTCGAAGCCGAAGTCGCGACGCCACTCGGCGATGGCGATGAAGAGCACCTCGACCTCGCGCCGGTAGGAGTCGAGCGCGAAGATCTGCGAGCCGATGTGCGCGTGCACCCCGACGAGCCGCAGATGGGAGGCGTCCTCGAGCCGGCGCACTGCCTCGCGCGCGCGCCCATCGGCCAGCCCGAAGCCGAACTTGCTGTCCTGCTGGCCGGTCTGGACGAAGTCGTGCGTCGTGGGGCGCACGCCGGGCGTCACGCGCACGAGCACGTCCTGTGAGCGGCCCCGGGCGGAGGCGGCCGCCTCCAGCCGCTCGATCTCCTCGAACGAATCGACGACGAAATGACCGATGCCGTCGTCGAGGCCCGCCTCGATCTCCGCGACCGACTTGTTGTTGCCGTGGAAGTAGACGCGCTGCGGAGGGAAGCCGGCGGCGCGGGCGGCGGCGAGCTCACCCCCGGTGGCGACGTCGAGCGAGAGGTCTTCCTGCGCCACCAGCTCCGCCATGGCGCGACAGCTGAACGCCTTGCTCGCGTACACGATCTCGTACAAGCTGGTGCGCGCGCCGAACGCCGCGTGGTAGGCGCGGCATTGGTCGCGCAACGACTGCTCGTCGTAGATGAAGAGCGGCGTGCCGAACTCCCGCGCCAGATCGACGACGTCGCAGCCGCCGATCTCGAGGTGACCGGCGGCGTTGTGGACGCTCGTATGCGGGTAGATGAGTGTGTGGGTCACCCGTCCGTCCCCTCAGAACTCGATGCCCGCACGCGCCTGCACGCCGGCGTCGTAGTAGTGCTTGAGCGGCCGCATCTCGGTGACCAGGTCGGCCGCCTCGATCAGCTCGTCCGGCGCGCGGCGGCCGGTGATGACGAGCTCGACGGCCGCCGGCTTGCCGGCGATCATCGCGATCACCCGGTCCATGGGAACGAGCTCGAAGAACACCGCGGTCGCGAGCTCGTCGAGCACCACGAGGTCGTAGTCGCCGCCATAGACCAATGCCTTCGCCCTGTCGAACCCGGCGGCGGCGGCGGCGAGGTCCTCTTCCGAGGCCTCGCCCTTGAACACCCAATGGTCGAGCCCGCACTGCCGCACAGGCACGCCGAGCTTCGTGAGCGTCACGATCTCCCCCCATGTGGGGTCCGCCTTCATGAATTGCAGCACGACCGGGCGCAGGCCCTGACCCAACGCGCGCAGCACGAGCCCCAAGGCGGCGGTCGTCTTGCCCTTACCGTCGCCGGTATAGAGCTGGACGAAGCCTTCGCGCAGCGGAGTCACGACCGCGTCACCGGGCGTAGCCGTAGAAGCCGGCGCCGCTCTTGCGGCCGAGCTTGCCGGCGTCGACGAGCTCTCCGAGCACTGCCGCCGGCCTGTACTTCGAATCGCCGAGCTCGCGTTCCAGCGTCTCGAGGATAGCCTTGGTCGTGTCGAGACCGACGAGGTCGGCGAGCGCCAGCGGGCCCATGGGCCAGTTGGCGCCGAGCTTCATGCCCGTGTCGATGTCCTCGGCGCTGGCAACCCCCTCGGCGTACGCGCCCGCGGCCTCGTTGATCATCGGGAAGAGGATGCGGTTGACGACGAAGCCGGGGGAGTCCTTCACGGTGATCGCCGTCTTGCCCACGGCCTCGACGAACGCGCGCGCGGCGACGAGCGTAGCATCGCTCGTCCGCTCGCCGCGGACCACCTCGACGAGAGCCATCAGCGGCACCGGGTTGAAGAAGTGGATGCCGACGAAGCGCTCGGGCGTCGTCACGAACCCCGAGAGGGCGCTCACCGAGAGGCTCGATGTATTGGTCGCGATCACGGCGTCCGGGCGCAGGATGGCGGCGGACTTCTCGAAGAGGTCCCGCTTGAGCTCCATCGACTCCGGCGCCGCCTCGATGAAGAGGTCGGCGTGGGCGCCGACCACCATGTCGGTGCCGGTGGTGATCCGCGCCAGCGCCGCGTCGCGGTCCGCGGCCTCCATACGGCCCTTCTCGACCAGCCTGCCGAGGCCCTTCTCGATACCGGCCATGCCGCGCGCGATGAACTCGTCGGCGACGTCGATCAGGACGACGTCGAGCCCGGCGACGGCCGCGACCTGGGCGATGCCGGCGCCCATCTGGCCGGCGCCCGCGACGAGCAGTGTGTCAACGCTCACGAGATCCTCCTCATGCTCCGGCGCGCCGGCCCGTCCGCGGCCACCACGCGTCGCTTTGTGCCACCAACGTGAGACGACCATGCTACCGTAGGCGGCCGGAGCGCGTATACGCCGCGAATCGGCCCGGGGACCGGCGCGTGAGCGCCGAAGTGACAGGACTGAGATGGTCCTGTTATCATGCGGTCATGACCACGGCACCCAAGATCGTGAGCTGCGAAGTGCTCCGCAACGAGATCGAATGCGTGCTCGAGCGCGACGGACGCCACCTGGAGGTCGAGTTCGTCGACGGGGCGCTCCACGACTACCCGGACAGGATGCGCAGCGCCCTCCAGGAGCGCATCGACGGCACGCCCGGCGATTGCGACATCTACCTCTCCTGCGCCCGCTGCAGCAACGGTACCGTCGGTCTCAAGGGCGGCGAGCACCGGCTGGTGCTGCCGGCGGCGGACGACTGCATCTCGCTGCTGCTGGGCTCACGCGCCCGCTACCTCGAGGAGCATGGCGAGCAACCGGGGACGTACTACTACACGCGCGGCTGGGTGGACTTCATCGAGGACCCGTACAAGGAGTATCTCAAGATCATCCCCAAGTACGGGGAGGAGAAGTCGGCCCGCGTGGCTCGCATGATCATGGAGAACTACACCCGCGTCGCCGTCATCGAGACGGAGGGGGTACCGGGGCTCGAGGACAAGCGCGAGTACCTCGAAACGGTGAGCGACTTCTACGAGCTGCCGCTCGAGCGCCTGACCGGCTCACTGCGCTTCCTCGAGAAGCTGGTGGCCGGGCGGCACGACGAGGAGTTCATCGTCGTGGAGCCCGGCGATGTGCTGGACGAGCCCCGCTTCTGGGAGCTCGCCGGCGTCTGAGCCCGGCGGGGCGGGGCGCCCGCAGCGCTCCCTTCTCGCCGGATCGACTGCGCGGGCTGATCAGCCTTCGTCGGCCGGCTTCTTCTTCGCCGCGGTCGACTTCTTCTTCGCCGCTGTCTTCTTGGCGCCCGCGGGCTTCTTTCCGGCCGCGGGCTTCTTGCCGCCCGCGGGCTTCTTCGCGGCCGACTTTCCGCCGGTCCCCGGCTTCTTCGGAGCGGGCCTCGTCGCGGCCGGCTCCGCGGCCGCGTCGTCGTGCGTGACCGGCTCGGCTGCTTCGTCGGCGTCGTCGGCCTCCGACTCCGTCGAGTCGCCGTCCGGCTCCGTCGCCTCGTC
>CAZJGT010000081.1:0-9982 GCA_964545565.1 uncultured Thermoleophilia bacterium | reverse complement strand
GCATGGCCTCCGGCCAGATGGGCTACTCGACGAGCGAGGTCGGCGACCTCGTGGCCGAGCGAGTCTGATCTGGTGCGGGAGGATACAGTGACTCTCAGGTAGAGGTTGAATCTGCCGCGCGAAGCCCGCGCGGGACGACAGGAGGAAGACGATGGCCCCGATCCCCGAGATGGAGACGATCTGGATGGACGGCGCGCTGGTCCCCTGGGCCGACGCCAAGATCCACGTGCTCACGCACGCGCTGCACTACGGCTCCGGAGTCTTCGAGGGCATCCGCGCCTACAAGACCGACAAGGGCGCAGCCGTGCTGCGTCTCACCGAGCACCTGAGGCGCCTCGTGCGCTCGGCCAAGCTCTATTACATGCCGGTGCCGTACAGCGTCGAGGAGCTCTACGACGCGACCTTCGAGGTGCTGGCCTCCAACGAGCTCGAGGCCGCCTACATCCGCCCGCTGGTCTTTCGCGGCTACGGCGAGATGGGCCTGAACCCCATGAACGCGCCGGTGCAAGCCATCGTGGCGGCCTGGCCGTGGGGCACCTACCTCGGCGAGGAGGGTGTCAAGCATGGCGTGCGCGCCAAGACGAGCAGCATCCAGTCGCTGGACCATACGGCGCTGGCCCGCGCCGCCAAGGCCACGGGCCAGTACCTCAACAGCATCCTCGCCAAGATCGAGGTGCTCAACGCCGGCTACGACGAGGCCGTGATGCTCACGGAGCACGGCCATGTCGCCGAGGGCTCGGGTGAGAACATCTTCTGCGTGCGCGGCGGCGTGCTCATGACGCCGCCGCCCAGCGACGGCGTGCTCGAGGGCATCAACCGCGACATCGTGATGAAGCTGGCGAGCAGCGAGGGCATCGAGTTCCGGGAGCGCACGCTCGCGCGCAGCGACCTCGTGATCGCCGACGAGGTCTTCTACACGGGTACCGCGGCCGAGATCGTCCCCGTGCGCGAGCTCGACGACCACGAGATCGGCGAGCCCGGCCCGGTGACGCGTCGCATGCAGGCGCGCTTCACAGCCATCACCGAGGGGCGCGACGAGGAGTTCGGCGCCTACATGGAGTACGCGAGAAAGTAGGCGCAGCATGGCCGAGCGGCAGGTACAGATCTATGACACCACGCTCCGCGACGGCATGCAGCAGGAGGGCATGTCGGTCTCGGTGGACGAGAAGGTGCGCATCGCGCTCAAGCTCGACGAGCTCGGCATCGGCTTCATCGAGGGCGGGTTCCCGGCCTCCAACCCCAAGGAGATCGCGTTCTTCCGCAGGATGCGCGACGAGCGGCTCGTGAGCGCGGAGCTCGTCGCCTTCGGCATGACGCGGCGCAAGGGCGCGCCGGCCGACGCCGACGACAACCTGCGCGTGCTTGCGGAGGTGTTCACGCCCACGGTCGCGATCGTCGGCAAGACCTGGGGCCTGCACCTCAGCAAGGTCATCCGCGTGAGTCGCGACGAGAATCTGCGCATGATCGACGAGTCGGTCCGTTTTCTGGCGGCGCAGGGCAAGCGCGTGGTGTACGACGCGGAGCACTTCTTCGACGCCTGGCGCGACGACCGCGAGTACGCGCTGCGCTGCGCGACCGCGGCCGCCGAGGCGGGCGCCGCGGTCGTCTGCCTCTGTGACACCAACGGCGCGTCGCTGCCGCCGTTCGTCGCGGACGTGGTCCGCGAGGTCGCGGCGGCGCTCCCCGAGGTCGTCGTCGGCGTGCACATCCACAACGACAGCGACTGCGCGGTCGCCGACAGCCTGATCGCGGTCGAGGCCGGCGCCCGCCAGGTGCAGGGCACCATCAACGGTTACGGCGAGCGCTGCGGCAACGCCAACCTCGTCAGCATCATCCCGGCGCTGCAGCTCAAGATGGGTCACCCGGTGATGAGCGACGAGCAGCTCGCGCGCCTCACCGAGACGTCGCACTTCGTCGCGGAGGTGGTCAACGCGGCCGTGTGGGCGCACGCGCCCTACGTGGGCCGCTCCGCCTTCGCCCACAAGGGCGGCATGCACATCGCCGCCGTGGAGAAGACCCCGCAGACGTTCGAGCACGTCGACCCCGCCAGGGTCGGCAACGAGCAGCGGGTCATCGTCTCCGAGCTCTCGGGCAAGGGCGCCGTGGTGCACAAGGCGCAGGAGCTCGGCCTGCCCCTGGATGCCGAGGACGTCCGTATCGCCGGCGTGCTCAAGCGTCTCAAGACCCGTGAGCACGAGGGCTACCACTACGAGGCCGCGGACGCCTCCTTCGATCTCCTGCTGCGCGAGGAGCTGGCGCCGCACGAGCCGCTGTTCCGCCTCGAGAGCTTCCGCGTCCTGGTCGAGAAGCGCGAAGACGGCAGGGCGGTGACCGAGGCGACCATCAAGGTGCACGTGGGCGGCGAGCGCATCATCAGCACCGCCGAGGGCAACGGCCCGGTCAACGCGCTCGATTCGGCGCTACGCCAGGCGATCGTGAGCAAGTACCCGCACCTCGCCGACATCGAGCTGGTCAACTACAAGGTGCGCATCCTCGACGAGACCAAGGGCACCGGCGCCGTCACGCGCGTCCTGCTCGACGCCAGCGACGGCGAGGAGAGCTGGGGCAGCATCGGCGTCTCCGAGAACATCATCGAGGCCAGCTGGGAGGCCCTGGTCGACTCGATCGAGTTCGGGATGCTGCGCGGCCGGGAGGCTTGAGGACGCTGCGACATGATGCGGGAAGCCGGCGGCGCGCGCTCCCGCACGATGGCCCTCCCGCGTGCTCCATCTCGAGGACGCAGGGCCGCGAATGACGGTCAGAGGTCGGGTGGCGGCCCGAGGATGCGGAAGCGCTCTTCGTCGGGCCGCGAGTTGAAGTCGGCAAGCCAGGCGTCGACGGCGGCCTGGTCGGTGAAGTGGTGGCCATCGAGTGCGAGAACCCGATCCTCGAGTGTGCTGAGCAAGGATTTGCGCTCGCCCGACCATCAACAATCAGCATCGCCGAGGGCAAGGGCGGCGGCGAGTACTACACGGCGCGCTGCGTGGTCAAGCTCCTGGTCGAGATGATCGAGCCGTTCAAGGGCGTCTACGACCCCCGCTGCGGCTCGGGCGGCATGTTCGTGCAGAGCGGCGGGGGCCCGGCGTGTCTGGTGTCCAGTGAAGATGTCGCCGCCAACAGCCCGAGCGCGGCTCGGGCATGTGCGAATCTACTGCGTAGATTTGCCATAGACAAAATAACGCAGTAGATTCGCACACATGGACGCTCGGTCACCAGGAAGGTATGGCCGCTCCGCCGGCGTGGATCTCGCAGCGGCTCTGGCATTCGCGGGACTTCTCATCTTCCGTACCGAAGACGCGCTGCGCGTTGCTCCGCCCAGCATCCCGAGAGATCAGGTGCCATACCTGCTGAAGGTGCTCACCGATGCTGGGTGGCTGATCAGACTGCGGAGAGGTCTCTATGCCGGGACAGGCCAGCTGCCCGGAGGCGTCGACATCCCGCCGTTCGTGCTGGCGACGGCACTCGTGAGTCCATCTGCCATCGGCCTGTGGTCGGCGCTTGCGCATCACGATCTGACCGACCAGGTCCCCATCGTCGTGACGGCGATCACTCCGCGCAAGGTCGTCACGCCTACTATGCGCAGCGGCGGTTCCTCCGGCGGGCGTCATGTCTGGCGGGTGGCCGACATCGAGTGTCAGTTTGTGACGCTGAGCGAGCAGCGGTACGGGATCGGACTGGAGCGCCAGTGGATCAGTGAGCACTTCGCCTTCTCCATCACAGATCGTGAACGTACGGTTCTCGATACGTTCGCCATGCCCGGGCGGTTCGGCGGCGTCAGCGAGGGCATCGGGGTGCTGGACCGCGCGCTGGCCACGCTCGACGTCGACAAGCTGGTTGACTACGCCCTGCAGTACGGCTCGCAGACGCTCATCAAGCGTCTCGGCTGGAGCCTCGAGCAGGCAGGAGCGGAGATGACCGCTCTGATGCCGCTTCTGCAAGCAGCGTCGACCTCCTACGGCGTACTCGACCCCGGGCGGCCACGCCGCGGGCAGCGCGACCGCCGGTGGAAGCTGATAGTGAACTTGGGCGGCGGGGAAGGGCGGTGACCGATCCGCTGCCGCTGCTGCGCGCCAGGCTTCGCGCCGAGGCTGCACGACTCCGGGCCCCCATCGAGTTGGTCGAGCGCGACTACGCGCTGGGCCATGTGCTGGCTGCCGTCTATGGCCATTCCGACCTCTCCGAGGCGCTCATCTTCAAGGGCGGCACTGCGCTGAAGAAGGCGTACTTCGGTGACTATCGGTTCTCAGTCGACCTCGACTTCACGGCAGCCGGGGGACCCAGGGGCGACGCTCTTCTCTCGGAGGTATCGGCGGTGGCTGACGCGGCTGCTGAGAGCTTCGGCGTGCATGGTCCGTTCGAAGTCGTTGCCGAGCGTAGGTCCGAGCGCGACGGTCACCCTTCAGGGCAAGAGGCGTTCAAGGTGGGGATCCGGTTCCCCTGGCAGCGGCGTCCGATGTGTAGCATCAAGATGGAGATCACCGTGGACGAGCCCGTCCTCCTGCCGGTGGCAGACCGACCTCTGCTCCACGGATACGGCGAAGACCTGGCGGCCACGCTCAGGTGCTACTCGCTCGAGGAGATCGCGGCAGAGAAGCTCCGGACCATGCGGCAGGCGATGAAGCGACTCGAGGCGGGGCGCTGGCTGCGCAACTGCGCTCGCGACTACTACGACCTCTGGCGGCTGTGCCTTGATCCCGAAGTGGCGGTCGATCTCGCCCAAGTGGCGTGCATCCTGCCCGAGAAGCTGTCCGTGCGTGAAGTCGAGGCGCGAACCGTTGACGACTACTTCCCTCCGGCGGTCATCGCGGAGGCACGGAGACAGTGGGAGTCCGGCCTCGGGAACTTGGTGCGGCCGCTGCCCCACTTCGAGGTTGCGGCGGCGGAACTCCGCGCATCGCTCGACGCAGGGTTGGCGAGGTAGACCCACGCTTGCTCCGCAAGCACGGCTACCCGCCGGACAAGACGGAGCACGCGACGGTACTGGTCCTCGCGCAGGCCGAGGTCGTCTGCGAGGAGTGGGCCGCCTGACCCCGGGCTGACGGGTACCCCCAGGGGGTTTCCGGGCGGGCCGCCGAATGCCTCCGGGGCGGGCCCCTCCGTGCTAGAATCCGGCCATCCATGGCCCCCCACTTCGTCCATCTCCACGTGCACAGCGAGTACTCGCTGCTCGACGGCGCCTGCCGTGTGAAGGAGCTTGTGCGGCGGGCCAAGGAGCTGGGCATGCCGGCGGTGGCGCTCACCGACCACGGCACCTTGGGCGGCGCCGTCAAGTTCTACCGCGCCGCCGAAGAAGAGGGCATCAAGCCGATCATCGGCCTCGAGCTCTACGTGGCCACCGACCGGCGCAGCCGCGCGGGGGTCAAGGAGAAGAACGCGCACCTCACGCTGCTCGCCCGCGACGAGACCGGTTACAAGAACCTGGTCAAGCTCTCCACGACGGCCTATGTGGAGGGCTACTACTACAAGCCGCGCGCCGACTGGGAGCTGCTCAGCCGGCACCACGAGGGCCTTATCGCCCTCACCGGCTGCATGAGCGGCAAGACCTCGATGCTGCTGCGCGACGGCGACGACGCCGCGGCCCTGGCCGAGGTCCGCCGTCTGGCTGAGCTGCTCGGCCCCGACAACGTGTACGTCGAGCTGCAGGACGCCGGCCTGCCCGAGCAGCGCGAGCTGCTGCCGAAGCTGGCTCGGCTGGCCGAGAAGGCGGGCCTGCCCACCGTCGCCACCAACGACGTCCACTACCTGCGCCACGAGGACGCCTACTCGCACGACGCGCTCCTGTGTCTCCAGACGCAGAGCAACCTCTCGGACGAGAAGCGCATGAAGTACGGCAGCGACGAGTTCTACCTCAAGTCGGCCGAGGAGATGGCCGAGCGCTTCCGGGACTACCCGGGCGCCTGTGAGGCCACGGTCGAGATCGCCTCGCGCTGCGACGTCCGTCTCGACTTCGGCGATTACAAGCTGCCCACGTATCCCGTCCCGCCCGGCAAGACCGAGGGCGGCTACCTGCGCGAGCTCTGCGAGCAGGGCATCACGCGTCGCTACGGGACCGAGCCCGGCGCCGAGGTGCGCGAGCGCCTCGACTTCGAGCTCGGCGTCATCGGCGAGATGGGCTTCGAGGCGTACTTCCTCATCGTCTGGGACTACGTGAAGTTCGCCAAGGACAGCGGCATCGCCGTCGGACCCGGCCGAGGTTCCGCCGCCGGGTCCATCGTGAGCTACGCCCTCGGCATCACCGACATCGACCCGCTGCAGTACGACCTGCTCTTCGAGCGTTTCCTCAACCCGGGGCGCAAGAGCATGCCCGACATCGACATGGACTTCAGCGTGGCCCGCCGCGAGGAGGTCATCGACTACGTGGCCGACAAGTACGGCCGCGATCGCGTCGCCCAGATCATCACCTTCGGCACCATGGCGGCGCGGGCGGCCGTGCGCGACGCGGCCCGGGTCATGGGCAAGCCCTACGCCGTCGGCGACAAGATCGCCAAGATGATCCCCGAGCAGGCGCCGCCGGCGACCTTTGCGCAAGCCATGCTTCCCGGCGGCGAGCTGCGGCAGGCTTGCGACGCCGACGAGGAGGTCAAGGAGGTCGTCGATCTGGCCATGAGCCTCGAGGGCCTCATCCGCAACGACTCCATCCACGCCGCCGCCGTGGTGATCAGCGACAAGCCGCTCACCGAGTACCTGCCGTTGCAGCAGAAGGGCGAGGCCGAATTGGTCACCCAGTTCGACATGAACGACGTGTCCAAGCTGGGCCTGCTCAAGATGGACTTTCTCGGGCTGCGTAACCTCGACGTGATCGAGGCCGCGCTCAAGATCATCGAGCAGACGCGCGGCGTGTGCATCGAGATCGACCGGCTGCCGCTGGACGACGAGAAGACGTACAAGATGCTGGCGCGCGGCGACTCCACCGGGGTGTTCCAGTTCGAGAGCCCCGGCATGAAGGAGGCGCTCCGTGACGTGGGCCCCACGCAGTTCGAGGACCTCATCGCCATCGTCTCCCTCTACCGGCCGGGGCCCATGCAGTACATCCCGGCGTACGCGCGCAACAAGAAGGATCCCGCCTCGGTCGTCTACGACCACGAGGCCCTACGCCCGATCCTGGAGCCGACCCACGGCGTGACCATCTACCAGGAGCAGTACATGGCCATCGCCAGGCGGGTCGGCGGCTTCTCGCCGGCCCAGGCGGACGACCTGCGCAAGGCCATCAGCAAGAAGAACAGGCAGCTGATGGCCTCGCTCAAGGAACCGCTCATGGAGGGCCTCGGTCGGAGCGGCGTGCCGCCGGCCGTGGCCAACAAGCTCTGGGCGAGCTTCGAGGCCACCGGCGACTACTCGTTCAACAAGAGCCACGCCGCCTGCTACGCGATGATCAGCTACCGCACCGCCTGGCTCAAGGCCAACTACCCGGTGGAGTACATGGCGGCGCTCATCTCGAGCGTCATGAACACCAAGGACAAGGTGCCGTTCTACGTCAACCAGTGTCACGAGATGGGCATCGACGTGCTGCCGCCTGACGTCAACGAGAGCGTGGTCGGCTTCACCGTCGTGGAGGGCAAGATCCGCTTCGGCCTCAACGCCGTCAAGGGGGTGGGGGTCGGCGCCATCGAGGGAATCATCGCCGCGCGCGACGAGGGCGGCCGCTTCGAGTCCATCTACGACTTCTGCGGTCGCGTCGACTCCCAGCTCGCCAACAAGCGCACCTTGGAGGCGCTCATCAAGAGCGGCGCCTTTGACAGCACCGGCGACCCGCGTCGCGGCATGTGCGAGGCGCTGCCGCTGGCGATGTCCGACGGCGAGCGGCAGCGCAAGGACGCGGCGAGGGGGCAGGGCGGGCTGTTCGACCTCGTCGCGCCGGAGGAGAGCGGGCACCCGCGGCCGACCGTGCCGCAGACCGAGTGGGACCAGACGACGCGGCTGAGGGCCGAGAAGGAGGCTTTGGGCCTGTACGTCTCAGCCCACCCGCTCCAGGGGCTCCGGGAGCAACTGAACGACGAGATCGAGGTGCCGGTGAGCCGGCTGGTCGACGCCGGCGACGGCGCCGTCACGTGGACCGGCGGCATCATCTCGGGCGCCCAGAAGAAGGTGAGCAAGAACGGCGGCGTGTGGCTCGCCTTCCGGCTCGAGGACGTGGACGGCAGCATCGAGTGCCGCGCGTGGCCCAAGGTGCTCGAGCAGTACCGCGACCTGCTGGTCGAGGACGCGATCGTCAAGGTCAAGGGCCGCATCGAGCGTCGCACTGAGGGCGACGTCATGCTCGTGGCGATCGAGGTGGTCCCGTTCAGCGGCGTCAGCGAGTACCATCCGCTCACGGTGGTCCTCGATGCCGGCTGCGTCGCGCCGGGGGTGATCGACGATCTGCGCCGCGTGCTCGAGGACTTCCCCGGTCAGGTCCCGGTGGTGCTCCAGATGATGCGCGGCGACCGGCGCGCCAGGTTGAGGATCGGCGACGGGCTTCGCGTCGATCCCGTCGCCGGACTGTACGCCGAGCTCAAGGCGCTGCTCGGGGAGAGCTGCATCGGGGTCGGCTGAGGCCGACCGCCGAAGGGGGGACGGACGATGATCCCGGAGGGCATGCGCGACGTGCTCCCGCCCGAGACGGGGCGTCTGCGGGCGGTCGAGGAGCGGCTGCGCGCCCGCTTCGCCACCTACGGCTACGGCGAGGTGCGCACGCCGTGGCTCGAGTTCGCAGAGACGCTCGAGGCTGCACGGGACGACACGCTCTCGGCCGGCTATCGACTTCACGACGAGCAGGGCCACGAGCTCATGGTGCGCACCGACATGACCGTTCCGGTGGCGCGCATGGCGGCTGATCGCTGTGATGACGCCCCGCTTCCGCTGCGCTTCTTCTACGTGGCGCCGAGCATCCGCCCCTGGGCGCCGCAGCGCGGCCAGGACGGCGAGTTCCTGCAGGCGGGAGCCGAGCTGCTCGGTCTCGACTCTGCCGCTGCCGACGCCGAATGCGTGACGCTGCTCTGCGACGCCCTCGCCGGACTCGGCCTGCCGGACTTCACCGTCACCCTCGGCACAGTCGCCTTTCAGCGCGCGCTCATCGACTCGCTCGGTCTTCCGGCCGAGGACAGGGAGACGTTCGCCGACGCGCTCGCCGAGCGCGACTACCCGCTCATCGAGAGCATCGCCGGCAACGCCGAGGTCGAGGAGCGCGCGCTCAAGGCGCTCTGGCGCATCCTGGAGCTCAGCGGCGACGAGGAAACGCTCGCGCAGGCACGCAAGCTCGCGCGTAACGGCGTCATGGAGGATGCGGTGGCGCGCCTCGCCCGGGTGAGGGAACTCGTGGAAGACGCCGGCTTCGGCGACCACCTCGTCTTCGACTTCGGGCTGATGCACGATCTCACGTACTACTCGGGGCTGATCGTCGAGGCCTACGCGCCGGGCGTGGGGCTGCCGCTGGCGACCGGCGGTCGCTACGACGGTCTGGTCGGGAGGTTCGAGTGGGAGATCCCCGGAGTGGGGTTCGCGATCGCCGTCGACCGCGCCGCCGACGCGCTCGATGAGGCCGGCGTGGAATCGAGCGCGGCCCCCGAGGCGGTCGCCTTCATCGGCGGGCTCGAGGCGCCGGCGCGGGCGGCGGAGCTGCGCCGCGCCGGCGTCGCCGTCCGCGCCCTGCCGGAGGACGCCGCGGGGGTCGAGCCGCCGCTGGTGTCCCGCCGCGGCGGCTCGTTCACCCTGCGGCTCCCGGACGGCCGCGAGGTCTCCGGCGGCCCCGGCGAGATCGCCCGGGCGTTGGGGGCGGGGTGAGGATCGGCCTCGAGTGCGAGGGCGAGCCGCCCCCGGCGGAGCTCCTCGAGCTGCTTGAGGCCGCCGGCCTGGCCGCCGGTTCGCTGTGCGAGCGACGGCCGCCGGCGCTCATCCGCACCGCGGACGGCGTCTGGCTGCTTGCCGCCGGGATCGACGTGTTGCGTGCCTGCGACCGGGGAGGGCTCGATCTCGGCGTTGTGGGCAGGGACCGCCTCCTCGAGGA
>CAZJGT010000080.1:0-10166 GCA_964545565.1 uncultured Thermoleophilia bacterium | reverse complement strand
CGCCATCGTAGCAGGCGCGCGCGGGCCTGTGTCGCGGCCGGAAGGATTGACAACCCGGCTCGGCGACCCTAAAGTCCGGAATCCTAGGAAGAAGTAGGGATTGATTCTGAAGGAGGGTCGTGGTCCATCTCTCGACCAGGAGCGACTATGCGATCAAGGCGCTGGTCAGGCTGGCCCTGGCCGACAGCGCCGCGCCGGTGGCGAGCCGCGACATCGTCGCCTTCACCGGTGTGCCTCCCAAGTTCCTCGAGCAGGTGATGCACGATCTGCGGCAGGCCGGCCTCGTCGAGAGCCGGCGCGGCAAGGGCGGCGGCTACGTCATCGCCCACGATCCCGCGAGCGTCAGCTTCGCCGACGTGATCGACGCGATGGACGGCCGGCGCGCCGACGCCGGGCCCGGGGCCGTGGGCTCGTCCGGCTCCAACGGCGGCAAGGGGCGAATGCAGCGCGGCGGCCAGGCCGAGGCCCTGGTCGCCCCCGTCTGGCGCGAGGTACGGGAGTGCACGCGCGCCATCCTCGGCTCGGTCACCATCGCCGACGCCGCCGCCCGGGCCGCCGAGGCCCCCATGTACTACATTTGACAGGAGACGAGCAGAGATGAGCGAGTCAGAGACGCAGGCGACGAGGTCCTTCGAGACCCTCGCCTTGCACGGCGGTCAGGACCCCGACCCCGCGACCCACGCGCGCGCCGTGCCGATCTACCAGACGACTGCCTATACGTTCGACAGCGCCGACCACGCTGCGGATCTGTTCAGCCTGCGCGAGCCCGGCAACATCTACACGCGCATCATGAACCCGACCAACGACGTGTTCGAGAAGCGCGTCGCTGCGCTCGAGGGCGGCGTCGGTGCTCTCGCCTTCAGCTCGGGCTCCGCCGCGGTCACGTTCAGCATCCTCAACATTGCCGGCGCCGGTGACCACGTGGTGAGCGCCAACAGCCTCTACGGCGGCACCTACAACCTCTTCGTGCACACGCTGCCGCGCTTCGGCCTCGACGTCGAGCTGGTCGACTCCATCGATCCCGAGAACTTCCGCCGCGCCATCAAGCCCACCACCAAGCTGCTCTACGCCGAGACGGTGGGCAACCCCAAGCTCGACACCCTGGACATCGAGGCGGTCGCCGCGATCGCCCATGAGGCGGGCATCCCCCTGATCGTGGACAACACGATGGCGACGCCGTACCTCATCCGGCCCATCGTCCACGGCGCCGACATCGTCGTCCACTCGGCGACCAAGTTCATCGGCGGCCACGGCACGTCCCTCGGCGGCGTGGTGGTGGACTCGGGGAACTTCGACTGGTCGCAGAGCGACGAGTACCCCGGTCTCGTCGAACCGGAC
Source organism: uncultured Thermoleophilia bacterium (assembly GCA_964545565.1). Taxonomy (GTDB): domain Bacteria; phylum Actinomycetota; class Thermoleophilia; order UBA2241; family UBA2241; genus CAIXSE01. Next base: position 8,828 of record CAZJGT010000080.1, on the reverse strand, counting down.
GAGAGCTACCACGGGCTCAAGTTCAGCGAGGCGCTCGGACCGATGGCCTACATCGTCAAGCTGCGCGTGAGCCTGCTGCGTGACATCGGGGCCGCGCTCGCGCCCTTCAACGCGTTCCTCTTCCTGCAGGGCCTGGAGACGCTGCATCTGCGTATGGAGCGGCACAGCGTCAACGCGTACGGCGTGGCCGAGCACCTCAAGGGGCACCCCAAGGTCACGTGGGTCAGCTATCCGGGCCTCGAGTGCCACGCCACGCACGGGCTCGCCTGCAAGTACCACTACCGCGGCCTGTTCGGGGCGATGATCGGGTTCGGGATCGCCGGCGGCCGCGAGGCGGGCCGGCGCTTCGTCGAGAGCACGCGGCTTCTCTCGCACGTGGCCAACATCGGCGACGCCAAGTCGCTCGTCATCCACCCGGCGACGACGACGCACTCCCAGCTGACGGCCGAGGAGCAGCTCGAGACGGGCGTCAGCGACGACTTCGTTCGCTTGAGCATCGGTATCGAGTCGCTCGAGGACATCATCGCCGACGTCGACCAGGCGCTGGCGAAGGCCTGAGACGCTACAATCGTCCGACGATGACGGGAAACAAGTCTTCAGAGCGCAAGGAGATCGGCGACGTCGCCATGGGGCTGGGCGCGGACGCCGGGTCCGCCGGCATCGTGCGCACCAGGTACGTGACCTTCGACCAGCCCGGCCAGGAGCTCCCCCTGGAGGGCGGCGGCGCCCTGGCGCCGTTCACGCTCGCCTACGAGACCTACGGCACGCTGAGCGAACGGCGGGACAACGCCGTCCTCGTCACCCACGCCCTCTCCGGTGACGCGCACGTGGCCGGCCGGCACAGTGCGAACGACAAGCGCCCGGGCTGGTGGGACATGATGATCGGCCCGGGAAAGGGGCTCGACACCGACAAGTACTTCGTCATCTGCGCCAACGTGATCGGCGGCTGCACCGGCAGCACCGGGCCGAGCTCGGAGGACCCCGTCACCGGCGAGCCCTACGGAACCGACTTCCCGATGATCACCATCAAGGACATGGTGAACGCCCAGATGCTGCTGCTCGACCACCTCGGCATCGGCAAGCTGCTCGCCGCCGTCGGCGGCTCCATGGGCGGCATGCAGGTGCTCGAACTGGCGATCTCGCACCCCGGCCGCGCCCATCTCTGCGTGCCGCTCGCCACCGCAGCGCGGCAGCCCACCATGGCGATCGCCTTCAACGAGGTCGGTCGCCAGGCGATCATGGCCGACCCGGACTGGCGGGGCGGCCACTACTACGGCGGCAAGACGCCGGCCAAGGGGCTGAGCGTCGCCCGCATGGTCGGCCACATCACGTATCTCAGCGACGAGGCCATGGAGGAGAAGTTCGGCCGCCGGCTGCAGGATATCCACGACTACACGTTCACCTTCTCCGCCGACTTCGAAGTGGAGAGCTACCTGCGCCATCAGGGCCTGAGCTTCACCAACCGCTTCGACGCCAACACGTACCTGTACATCACGCGCGCGTTGGACTACTTCGACCTCGCGCGCGAGCACGGCAGCCTGGTCAGGGCCTTCCAGGACGTCGCGGCGCGCTTTCTCGTCATGGGCTTCAGCAGCGACTGGCTGCATCCGCCGTACCAGCTCAAGGAGATCGTCTCGGCGCTTCGTGCGACGCACAAGCACGTGAGTTACTACGAGGTCGCGAGCCACTACGGTCACGACGCCTTCCTCCTGGAGCGCGAGAAGATGGAGGGCATCATCGCCGCCTTCCTCGCCAGCGGGACGAGGACGTACACGCCGCGCAAGCCGGGTGAAGTGCGCGGCGCGTCCTGAGCGGGCGCCGAGCGACGTAGGATAGGCATTGTGCGGCGCATCGACTACAAGCTCATCGAGGGCCTGGTGCCGGACGGCGCCACCGTCCTCGACCTCGCCTGCGGCGACGGCGAGCTCCTCAGCGAGCTCATCGCCGGGAAGGACGTGCGTGGCAGCGGCGTCGAGATAGACCAGGCCGCGGTGGAGAAGTGCATCGGCCGCGGCCTCTCCGTGTTCCACGGCGACCTCGACGCCGGCCTGGCCGACTTCTCCGACCAGTCGCACGACGTGGTGATCCTCAGCATGAGCCTCCAGCAACTGCGACGACCACGGATGATCGTCCGTGAGATGGTCCGGGTCGGGCGGCTGGCCATCGTGAGCTTCCCGAACTTCGCACACTGGGTCCCGCGCTCGCAGCTCTTGCTCCGCGGCAGGATGCCCGTCTCCCACGACCTCCCGTATCAGTGGTGGGACACGCCCAACATCCACCTGTGCACGGTCCGGGACTTCCGCGCCCTCTGCCACGCGGAAGGCCTGTGCGTCGAGGATGAGCTGTATCTGCGTTCCATGGAGAAGCCGCCCCCGGCGCGCGCCGTAGCCCCGAACCTGCTGGCGCGGGTCGCGATCTTCGCGGTCACGCGCTGCTGACCGCCGGCGCCGGCTCGCGCCGCCCCATGGCCCCCGCTTCACGGCGTCCGGCTTTCGAGGCTCTCGATTGGCGGGTACACTACCTGTACGCTCTGCGTCTCAGAGACCGGCGCGAGCGGCACAAGGAGCGCATCACGTCCTCACCGAGCACCGGCGGTGACGCGCTGCAAGATCAAAGGAGAACAAAAGTGCCTCAGGGTAAAGTCAAGTGGTTCTCGACGGAGAAGGCCTTCGGCTTCATCGAGCAGGACAACGAAAACGACATCTTCGTGCACGTCACCGGCCTGGCCGACGGCGTGACCGCGATCGACAAGGACATGCTCGTCGAGTACGAGGTCGAGCAGGGCCGCAAGGGTCCGCAGGCCACCAACGTGAAGCCCGTGACGGCCGCCGCGGCGCCGGCGGCTGAGGCCACCGAGACCGTCGAGGTCGCGCAGGACGAGACCGTCGAGGTCGTGGAAGACGAGGCCCCCGCGGACGAGGCCGGCGACGTTGCGGACGAGGCCGGCGACGTTGCGGACGAGGCCGAGGCCGAGGAAGAGGCCTGAGCAGGCTCTGAGCTCTCTTGACGGGCCGGCCGCCGGAGGATCGCTCGGGATCCGGCGGCCGGCCCGTCGCATCTTCCCGCCCGGTGGGTAGAACGTCGGACGGGGCACTCTCACGGGAGGCGGCGATGCTCGACAGCATCCACTGGCTGGGCCACGATTCATTCAGGCTTGACGGCAGCGTGACGGTGTACATCGATCCTTGGAAGCTGCCGGCGGACCAGCCGGCGGCCGGCCTCATCCTCGTGACCCACGACCACTTCGACCATCTCAGCCGGCCGGACATCGACGCGGTCGCCGGGCCGGACACGGTGTTGATCGGCCCGGCCGTCGTGACTGCGCAGGTCCACGACATCACGACCGTCACGCTGGCGCCGGGCGAACGCGCCGACGTCAGCGGAGTCTCCGTTCTCGCCGTACCCGCCTACAACCTGGACAAGTTCCGCGAGCCCGGCCGGCCGTATCACCCCCGTGAAGCCGGGGGAGTGGGCTACGTCGTCGCCCTCGACGGAGTGCGCTACTACCACGCCGGCGACACCGACGCCGTGCCCGAGATGGCCGACGTCAGCTGTGAGGTCGCGCTGCTGCCCGTCGGCGGCACGTATACCATGACGGCGGAGGAGGCGGCCCACGCGTGCGAGTTGATCGACGCCGCCGTCGCCGTGCCGATGCACTGGGGGGACATCGTCGGCGACGTCCGCGACGCCGAGCGTTTCCGTGACCAATGTCGCGTGCCGGTGACCATCCTCTCGCCCGAGGGAGCGTGAGCCCCGCCCGTTTCGCGGGGCGCCCCCTCGGGCACGCACCAGGCCGAAAGGACTCGCGGGCCCGCCACGGGCGCCGCGGGCGACCATGACGCGGGAGGGGTCCATGCTCAAGGAAGGCGACAAGGCGCCGGCTGTCACCGGCGCCTCCTACGACGGTACCGTCATCGATCTCGGTGCCCCGGGGCGGCGCACCGTTCTGTTCTTCTATCCCAAAGCCGCGACCGGGGGCTGAACGACCGAAGCCGTTGAGTTCAACGGCCTGCTGGACGAGTTCGCCGCGCTGGATGTGCAGGTGGTCGGGGCCAGCGTCGACAAGCCCGCGAGCAACGAGCGATGGGCGCAGAAGCACGACCTCAGGATGCCGCTGATCAGCGACCCCGGCGAGCACACCGTCGCCACGGCGTTCGGGGTGGCGCGGCCGCTGGTCGGGGTGGCCAAGCGCACCACCTGGCTCATCGACCCGGACGGTACGTTGCGCAAGGTCTACCCGAAGGTGACGCCGAAGGGCCACGCGGCCGACGTGCTGGCGGCCTGCCGGGAGATCTGGGCCTAGCTACTCCGCGGGAGCGTCGTCCGGCGCGTCCGTGTCGCCGCCTCGAGACCCGAGGTAGGCCGGCGCGTCGATCATGAAGATGCGGCTCGACCAGCGCTCGCCGGCGGGGGTCACGCACTCGGCGTCGTCGATGGCGGCGATGCGCGCCGTCATGTCGTCGCAGTAGTGGACGATGACGGCCTCTCGCGTCTGCGGGACCACCGGGCTGCCCTTCTCGCGCATGCCGTGATGGGCGACGATGATGTGGCGCAACCGGAGGGCGAGATCGGGTGGGAAGGCGGGGTCTTCGTCGATGAGGTCGCGGACCATGTCGTGGCCCATGACGATCTCGCCGTGCAGACGCCCGGCGTCGGTCATCTGCGGGGCGATGCCACCGCTCGTGTACGCAAGGGTCTTGCCGATGTCGTGGAGCAGCCCGCCGGCGACGACCAGGTCGCGGTCGACGGAGTCGAACCGCGACGCCACGCCGGCGGCCGCCTCGGCGACGATCAGTGAGTGCTCAAGCAGGCCGTGCCGGTACGCGTGGTGGTTGCGCACGGCCGCGGGGGCGACGGAGAAGGTGGCGCCGGGATCGCGTGAGCCGTCGAAGGCGCGCTCCAGCAGCGCACGCACGTGCGGCTCCCCGACGGAGTCGATGAGCGCGTGGAGGCGCTCGGCGAGTTCCGCCGTGCTCACCGGAGACACCGGGACGAGGTCGCCGGCGTCGTACTCCTCCGCCTCGGCGAGGCGCAGGCGGCGCACCTGGATCTGGGCGCCGTACTGCGGGTGCACGCTGTAGCTGCCGCCGACCACGACGACGTCACCGGTGGCGATGCCGAGTGCCTCGTCCGACGGGTCGAAGTGGATGGCGGCGACCTCGCCGCTGGCGTCGCGCAGCTTGAGGCGGAGGTAGGCCTTGCCGTTGCGGTCCGTGGCGGCGGTCTTCTCGGAGCAGGCGTAGACGCAGTCGATGGTCTGGCCGCTGTGGAGGTCGGCGATGCAGGTACGAGCGCCGGCGGCGCCGGGAAAGCTGGCTTGCTCGGTCATGGGAGTCTCCTTGGTCCGGGCAAGGGTACCAGACGTCCCGGACGCGGGACGACGACGGCGCGGTTGACGTCCGGGCCGCTCGTGGAGACGACCGGGGACTTACCGGGATCAGCCGCCCGCCACGTCCTTCCCGCCCGCCGGCTTCTTCGGAGGCGCCTTCTTGGCCGGAGCCTTGCCGGCCGGCGCCTTCGACGAAGCCTTCTTGGCCGCCGGCTTGCGCGGCGGAGCTTTCTTCGCGGTCGACGGGGGGCCGGGCTTCGCCCCAGAAGGCGTTTCACCGGGCGCGTCGGCTCCCAGCGACTCCGCGGTCGGCTCGGCGGCCTCAGCCGCCGGGAGGTCGGCGGCCGGCTCGGCGGGCACGGCGAACGGTATCTCAGCGACGGTGGGACCGGCCGGCGTCCGGTCGCCGCGCAACGCGGCGATCTCATCCTCTCTCGTGCGGATCTCGGCGGCCGTCGCGCGAAGCCGCGTCACCGCCATCACCAGGTCGGGGTGGTCGAGCTCACCGCGTTCCACGAGCGCGAACGCCTCGTGCCCGAGCTCCCGCTCGGCCTTGCGCAGGTCGCTCTGGAGCACGGCCAACCGCGCCTGGGCCGCGGTCACCTTGCCGGCGCGCTCGGCGTCGGCCGCAAGGGCGCCGGCCGTGTCCCTGACGGTGTCGAAGAACCCCATCTCGGCCCCCTTCTGTGCGCCGGCGGGCGACCGGCGTCATCGTCGTGTCTCGTCGCCCCCCAGTCTGTCGTGTGCGGACGTGCGCGTCCAGACCATTTGGGGGATTCTCTCGGGGCTTCGTGGGCCCGCGTCCGAGGTTCACCGGGTCGGACTACCCGCGATGTGCAGCACTCGTCGCATCCAGCCGGCACGCCGGCTTGAGAAGCGTGTCGGGTTGCGCCACTCTAAGAGGCACCTGCGGCGGCGCGAGGTCCGGCCCGCGACTCCGTGACCGACTCGGCGAGGAGAGGATGGCGATGCAGCTCGGCGGAATGGCTCTCAGGGACGGCGTGCTACTGCAGAGCGACGGTTTCTGGGCCGCGGCGGTGAGGCAGGCCGGCGGCGGCGTCAAGGTCGTCTCCGGCCCCAAAGTCCAGCTGCCGGCCCGTGAGGCGCTCCGGCGCGTGCCGGTCGTCCGCGGCCTCGTCCGGCTCGGTGAGGCTCTTGCGGTGCTGCCCGCAGTGCGCCGTGCCACGGGGACGCCGGTGTTGCCGCAAGAGGACCCACGTCTGCTCGCGGCGACGGCGGCGAGTGCGGCCGCGACGCTGGCGCTGCGCGCCGTCGGGCGGGGTTCGCCCGTGCTCCGCGAGGTCGTCGTGGCCGGCGTCGGTCTCGCCCCCGTGCTCGTCGCGATGCGCGACTCCCGCCTCGCCCGGTACCACGGCGCCGAGCACAAGAGCGTCGCCGCGTACGAGGCGGGCGGCGACGCGGCCGAGGCGCAGAAGGAGCATGCCCGCTGCGGCTCCAACCTGATAGCGCCGATGGTCGTCACCAGCCTGGCCACGAACCTGCTGTTGCGGGCCGCCGGCAGGGAGCGGCAGCCCGTGGCGACGTTCGCGGCCGGGCTCGTCAGCATCGGCACGGCGATGGAGCTCTTCGCCTGGATGTCACAGCATCAGGACCATCCGCTGGCGCGGACGCTGGGCCGGCCGGGCATCGAGATGCAGCGTCTGTTCACGACCAGCGAGCCCAGCGGAGAGCAGCTCGACGTGGCCGACACGGCGCTGCGCGAGTTGCTGCGGCTGGAGGGCGAGGCGCCGGTCGTCTGAGCCTCCGGCTGGGGCGACCGGCCGCTCGCGCCGGCGTGCGGCGAGGCGGTCGCACCTCGTGCGGTACGTCAGTCCGCCGGTTGCCGCTCGGCCAGCCGATCGCGGCGTCGATCCTGCGCCGCGGCGAACCATTCCTTCTGTTGGTCGGTCTCCGGCACCAGCCTGGGTACCGGGATCGGCTTGCCGCCGTCGCCGAGCGCCACGAAGACCAGGTACGCGGAGTTGGTGTGGGTCGTGATCCCGGTCATCAGGTCTTCAGCCTCGACGCGCACGCCCACCTCGACCGACGTGGTGCCGGCGAAGTTGACGTTGGCCCTGAACCGGACGAGGTTGCCCACCCGTACCGGATGGTGGAAGTCGATGCGGTCGATGGCGGCCGTGACGACGGCCGTGCGGCAGAAGCGAAAGGCGCACGCGCCGGCCGCCTCGTCGATGAGCTTCATGATGACGCCGCCGTGGATGTTGCCCATGTAGTTGGCGTCGGCGGGCTGCGTGAGATGGGTGAGGATCAGACTGGTCTCGGTGCCGCGCGGCAGGGGCTCGAGCATGTGGTCACCCCGAGGGGTCACACGTCGTAGCTGCCGGGGGCGCGCCGGCGCCGACGGTCGCGGTCGTGGCGCGCGCCGCCGCCGGACCGGTCATGACGGCGCTCGCCGTGGCGGCGGTCCATGATCACTTCGACGTTCGGGTTGTCCCGGTAGTGCTCGACGAGGCGGCGGAAGGCGTCCTCCCCGAGTTCCGGAGGTACGACGCAGTAGATCACAGCGGTCTCTCCTTGCTCGCGGCAACGGTAGCACATGCCCCCCGTGCGGACCACTGCCTTGGGCGAACGGGCCGGCGGGCGGCTCGGCGAGTCGGCGCCGCCCGTCCTTCCCTGCGGCTGACCGGGTCCTTCAGAAGAAAGGGCCGGAGCGGCGCCGGGACGCCGGTCCGGCCCTCTGAAGGGGGTACCACGAAGGAGTATCGGCAGCAGCTCGTGGGACCTTGAGTGATCGCGTCCCGGTCGGGGGTGCCGTCTGCTAAGCTAAGTCGCCTTTGATGCGTCAGCGAAGGGGAGTCGCCGATGACGCCTGCTGCAGGGGACGTGGACCGCCCGGCGTCCGGCGATGCCGCCGGGCGGCGACCCGGTGCGGCGATCGGGCGCACCGTCGATGACCTGCTGCGAGGCGTGGTCGCCGACATCGGCGAGTCGCTCGGCTTCTGGTCGGCCGACCTCTGGACGTTCAGCGACGATGTCGACGCGCTCGCGTGTCGCGCGTACTGGTGTCGCGACCCCGGAGCCGCGGAGTCCGGCGATTGCGTCGGCGCCGTGGTCACCCTCGACCAGAGTCACGACCTGCGCCGGCTGGTGCTGACGGCTGAGGTCATGGAGCGGCACGTGGACGACGAGTTGTCGCCGGCCGACGCGGCCGCACTCACTCAGGCCGGCTACGCCACCCGGATCGATGTGCCGCTCCTGGCGGGCGCCGAGGTTCTCGGCATCTTGAGTCTCGCCGAGACGCGCGGAGTACGACGGCTTACGGCGCCGGAGCGCGAGCGCCTCGGGACCTTCGCGCGCCTCGCCGCCGCCATGCTTCGGGCAGCGAGTCTCTTCGAGGCGGAGCGGGAGCGGTCGGCGCGACTCGTGTCGCTGCTCGACGCCGGGCGTGGGATGACGGCGACGCTCGGCGTGCAGGAGACCGTCGCCGCCGTGCGCGAGGAGGCACGGCGGCTGCTCACCGGCGTCGCCTGCGAGGCTC
>CAZJGT010000079.1:8062-10206 GCA_964545565.1 uncultured Thermoleophilia bacterium | reverse complement strand
GCTCGTCGAAGCGGTCGAGCAGGCGCTCGTCGATCGAGACACCGAAGCGGACGAGATTGGCCATGCAGGTTCCTCCGAGCCGGATGTGTTACACCACTGATCACAAGAAGATAGCACGAAACGTTCTCGAATCCCGTGCTCGTGCTACATGCGTGCTATCCGCTTCGATAGGGCCTACGATTGGCAAGAAGGGATTTGACCGAGAACGAGTGTGACAGGTGCGATCAAGCGGGGCGTGAGTACGGACTCGCAAGCGCTCACGCCAAACAGGACTGTCCCGGGGCGAGCCGGGACGCCGGAGGTGGAGCAATGCAGAAGGAAGTCTACGCGACGATCATGGCCATGTCGGCACGGCCGGAGCATGCGACCAGCGATCGCATAGAGGCGCTGACCAAGGGCCACGGCATGCTCAACATCGCGGCGATGAGCGCCGCCAATGCGATCACGTTCGAGATGGTGCGTGGGCGCGACACGAAGATCAGGGACGCAAATCTATCCGAGCTCGCCCTCGACTACGTGGTCGAAGTCGGAGTCAAAGCCGCCGCCGAGGCGGGGGCGGACAAGGCGAACGCCGCGCTGATCGCGGCGACGCTCCTGCTCATTGCCGGCACCGAGTCTCGCGCCGGCGTGCCGGCCGGCAACCGCAAGCTCGGCGCCATGGCGCGCATCAAGGCTGGTGCCGACCGCTCCGGCGTCGCCGCAGTGCCCACGTCAAAGCTCACCAACAAGCTCTCCGGGTTCGCGGCCGTGCAGGCTCTGTACGAAGCGATGCAGCGCGGCGAGCTCGTGCGCGTTGACGGTGCGAACGTGCCCGCCTTTGTCGCCGGCGGCGCTCCCATGGGTCACAGCGCGCTGGGTGAGGACATGGTGTACGTCGATCTGTGCATTAACGGCACCAAGATCGCCGTTGACGCCATGGTGCAGGCCTATCACGGGGTCGGTATCAGCGCGAGCCCGATCCAGTGCGCCATGCTCGCCGCCGCCGCGGTACTCGAGATCGTCAATCCGGACGGCATGATCGGCTCCGAGCATGGTGATTTCTTCGTGCAGGGTACCGGCTATCTGGCCGGCAAGGGCGCCGCTGAAGCGGCCGGACTTCCGGAGAAGCTCCATCTGCGTGGCACGGGCAAGGAATACGACACCGCCAGCCTCGTCGGCGGCCTGGGCATGATGCTCAAAGACGTCGGCGCGCCGTCGGTCATCGGCATGATGACGCTCAACGAGATGCTGGCAGCGTTCGCCGAATCACCGATGATCGGCGCCGGCTTCGGGGGTGGTCCCGTGAACGTGCCGCTCGCGCACCTTGCGGCCGATGCGGTCATCGCCATGAATCTGCTCGTCGAGAACGGCGGCGACGTCGAGCGCGCCGCGGACGTTCTCCACGAGGTGAAGGCGACCCAGTGGATCGACCCGGAGATCTCCTCGTTCTCGGCAAACACCATCGCGCGCAAGGCGGAGCAAGTACGCCGAGGCCCTGTCACAAAGACGATCATCAGCGCCACCGACGGCGTTCGCGCCAACGCGCTGCTCTGGCGCGCTCAGTTCGCCTACGACGAACTGACGGCCGGCAAGTCCCTGGAGGACATCTGTGCCGCCCTCGATGAGAAGCGCAAGCAAAAGGTCGAACAGAACGCCGGCACCATTCTGAGCGGCTTCTTCGGCAAGACGATCACCATAGCGTTCTCCAAGCTCCAGGGCGGCGCCCGACGCCAGCACCCGTTCGCGCAGTCGTACTGGGGTTTCGATGCCGATGTCGATGCCGTCGTCACGGTGGATGGTGAGGAGTTCCGCTTCGAAGGACTCAGCGACAAGGTGATCCCGGATGCCGTCATGAACAAGAAGGCCGAGCTCTCTCTGCCGATCACGGTCGCGGCGGCAGTGGCTCAGGAGCTCATGTACGTCGGCTGCTGCACGATCGACGCGGTGGTTCCGGCCGTGGTCGGAGCGACTCTCGGCAAGTACTCGGCCAAGGACGCCGGGAAGTGCGCCGAGGCCGGCGCGCACATCACCTGCTCCATCCCCGGCGCCAAGTCCACGGTCAACGAAGTCTCGACCCTTGCTCTTCGCATCATGAAGGATCTGGAAGCCTGACTTCCGTCTCGAACGTTGCGACGTGAGACTCGTGTGATGAGTACCGGCGGGGG
>CAZJGT010000079.1:0-8052 GCA_964545565.1 uncultured Thermoleophilia bacterium | reverse complement strand
CCCCCGCCGGTCGAGCAGGGCCCTCGGCGTCGGTTGCGACGCGCGGCTCAGCCTGCTCTTCGCACGTCGCTTGACGGCGGGGCCTTGTCACGATCATGTGAGGGAGAATGCATGCTGATCCTGGCCCAGATAGACGACCGCTCCGGCGAGGTCTTGGGGGCGGCGCTCGAAGAGTTGATGGGCCTGGGCGCCCGCAACGTCCAGGTGCTGAGCTCCGTCACCAAGAAGGGACGGCCGGGCAACGTGCTGCTGGTCGACGTCGAGGCGACTCTTGAGCCCGACGTCGGCGCGTTTCTCGCGGTGGAGCTGGGCGTGTGGGGATACCATGTCCTGGAGACCGGCCATCGACACTTCGACACGGTCATGAAGGAGCGATCCGTGACTGTGATAGGTGGGGATCACAGAACGACCCTTGTGATGCCCTGCAAGTTCTTTCACCAGGGCACGAGGCTGCTTCGTGTGAAGGTCGAACGCGCGGACGTGGAGGTCCTGCAGCGCTTCGTCGCCCAGATCGACGACGGCTGCTCCAGCGAGACTGTGCGATCGCGAATAGAGGACGAGGTCCGCCGTCGTCCCGACGCTCAAGAGATCGAAGTGCGCCTATGGTAGGCGAGGCGTCCCCGCGTCCGTTCCCACCCGAGTCCTGCACGCGGTTCAGGAAGGCAGCGTATCGACAGCTGGAGGCAGTACGGTGAATACGGCGGATGTGCGTGCTCTGCTCGAGGGTGTGCGGGACGGCAGCGCCGAGATAGACGTCGCCCTCGCCCGGCTCTCAACGCTGCCCTACGAGGGGCTGGACTTCGCCCGCATCGATCACCATCGCGAGCTTCGCCGAGGGTACGGCGAGGCCATCTTCTGCGCCGGCAAGACCAACGACCAGGTGGTTGAGATAGGTCGGCGCATGGTGGCCGGCGGTCAGACGAATGTCCTCGCCACCAGAGCGACGCCGGCGCTCTTGAGTGAACTCGAACAGAGCCTTCCGGTCCGCGTCCACCGTGAGGCCGGCCTTGCGGTCATCAACCCCGTGCCGGTCGAAGCCACCGGTCTGGTCTGCGTGTGCACCGCCGGTACATCCGACATACCGGTCGCCGAGGAGGCTGCGATCACGGCCGAGTGCCACGGCAGCCAAACGGAGCGCTTGTACGACGTCGGTGTCGCCGGCATCCATCGACTTTTCGCCCACCTGGAGCTCCTGCGCCGGGCCCGGGTGGTGGTCGCCGTGGCGGGCATGGAGGGCGCCTTGGCGAGCGTCGTCGGCGGGCTTGTTGCCTGTCCGGTGATCGCCGTGCCCACGAGTGTCGGGTACGGCGCCAGTCTGGGCGGGATCGCAGCGCTGCTCTCGATGCTCAACTCCTGCTCCCCGGGCGTTTCCGTTGTCAATATCGACAACGGTTTCGGCGCCGGCTACCTGGCCAACGTCATCAACCAGATGGACGGTGAAGCAGCCAGGGGTCAAGACCCGCCCCCGTCACCGTCGATATCTACGGGGGGAGACAACCAGTGAGAGTCGCCTACCTGGACGCGCTCAGCGGCGTGAGCGGCGATCTCTTCCTGGGGGCGCTGGTCGATGTCGGCGTTCCCGTCGAGGGCATCCAGGACGCCGTCGACCGGCTTGGCGTTGACGGGCTGCGACTCGCGGCGACCCGGACGAGCCGCAGCGGTGTTGCCGCTACCAAGGTAGACGTGTCGTACCCCATGCAGAGTCAACCACGTCACCTCAGCCAGATCGTCACCCTGATAGGGGAGAGCGCGCTACCGGACGGCGTGAAGGCGCGTGCGGCTGCGGTGTTCGAGCGATTGGCTGTGGCGGAGGCGCGGGTGCACAGCGTGGCCGTCGACGAGGTCCACTTCCACGAGGTCGGCGCCGCCGACGCGCTGGCGGATGTGGTCGGATCTGTCGCCGGACTGCAACTGTTGGGGATCGAGGCGCTTCTGGTCGGCTCGATCAACGTGGGATCGGGGCACGTAAGGTGCGCGCACGGCGTGCTGTCGGTCCCTGCACCCGCCACTCTCGAACTGCTGAAGGGCTGGACGTGTCACGTTGCCGGTCCGCGCCGCGAGCTCACGACTCCGACCGGCGCGGCTCTCGTGACGACGATCGGCATCCAGGTGGGTGGCATCCCGATGATGCGTAGAGGGACTTCCGGCTACGGCGCCGGAAGCAGTGATCCTCGCGGATGGCCCAACGTCCTGCGCCTGGTGACTGGTGAGGCGGACTCTCTGTCGGAGATCGGTGAGGGACTTCTCGCTGACGCGCAGCGCCTCGGCGACGGGGTCCCGTCGCGAAGTGGACAAGGCACGTAGTACGAGCGCGGCGATGAGTGCCACGGATCATGCCGCAATCGGGCGTGCAGTGGCATGTTCGACGGGTTCCTTGACGCTCGTCGCAGGCTGCCTTACAGTGCGGGTCCACAGTAGCACGAGTCTGGAGTCCGTAGCACGGTAGCACGCGCCGGCCTCCGGCTGCCGAGCACCCGAGAGGATCCGCCCATGCACATGGCCGATGCCCTGATCTCCCCCGCCGTCGGCGGCGCCATGTGGGCCGCCACCGGCGTCGTCGTCGCGTACAGCGCGCGCAAGGTGCGGAGCGACCTCGACGAGAGCAAGATCCCGCTGATGGGCGTCGCCGGCGCCTTCGTCTTCGCCGCCCAGATGCTCAACTTCGCCATCCCCGGCACGGGCTCGAGCGGCCACCTCGGAGGAGCGCTCATGCTCGCCATCCTGTTAGGCCCGGAGGCGGCCTTCCTCGTCATGGCCTCCGTCCTCGCCGTGCAGGCGCTCTTCTTCGCCGACGGAGGGCTGCTGGCGCTCGGCGCCAACATCTTCAACCTCGGTTTCTTCCCGGCCTTCATCGCCTATCCCCTCATCTACCGAAAGGTCGTCGGCGACGGTCCGGAGTTGCGGCCGGGCCGGGTGTTCGCCGGCTCCCTGCTCGCCGCGATCGTCGGCCTCGGCCTCGGCGCCTTCGCCGTGGTGCTCGAGACGACGGCCTCCGGGATCACCGAGCTCCCGTTCTCGACCTTCGTGCTGCTGATGCAGCCCATCCACCTCGCCATCGGCGTGGTCGAGGGCCTGGTGACCGCCGCGGTGGTGCTGTTCGTCTACCGGGCGCAGCCGGAACTGCTGGCGCGGAGCGCGACGGGCAGATCGCTCGGCGGGGTGCGCCTCAAGCCCGTCATCATCGGGTTGGGCGCGGCCGCACTGATCGCCGGCGTGGCGCTGTCGTGGTTCGCCGCCACGAGTACCGACGGTCTGGAATGGTCCATCGCGAAGGCGACCGGCACCGAGGAAGAGCTGGCGACGGACTCGTCCGCTCACGAGGCGGCCGCGGACCTGCAGCGGGAGACGGCGGTCCTGCCGGACTACGGGTTCAAGCAGGACGAGGATGCAGCCGCGGAAGCAGCCTCCGAGCCTGAGGCGCCGGCGTGGCCGGCCATCGACGCCGGCACGAGCCTGTCAGGCCTCGTCGGCGGCGCCATCGTCGCCGGCATCGTCAGCCTCCTGGGGTTCGTGCTCTACCGCCGTTCCGCGCGCCGCCGCGCCCGCGCCGGTGCGTAGCGCTCCGCGGCTTGTCGCGTGAAGTAGTCCACGAGCTTCTGCCGCTCCACGACGCCGACGGTCGCGCTGCACGAGCTACGAGGTGTATTGCCCCGTCCGCGCCCCGTTCGTGCCGCGGCGGTCAGTCCGTGACCGGGCGCACGGTGGGCTCCTCGCCGGCCGGAGCCGCTGCGCGGCGGCCGGCGAGGAGCCCGTAGGCCGCGAGCAGCGCGAGCGCGCTGATGATGAAGACCATGCCGACGCCCTCTACGAACGTCGGCACCTCCCCGAGCTGGATCCATGAGGCCACGACGCCCACCACGGGGATCGCCAGCGTCCCCAGCCCCGCTGCACCTGCCGGGAGTGCGTGCAGCGCGTACAGCCAGAGGAACCAGGCCACGGCGTTGGCGAGCAGGACGGTGTAGGCGAGCCCTCCGATGAAGGCGGCGGTCCAGTCGGGCCCGCCGCTGTAGGTGAGCGCGGCCAGGATGACGAGCGGAACGGAACCGAAGAGCATCTGCCACGAGGTCAGGGACAGAACGTCCACCGTGTACTTGCGCTGCATGAGCTTGACGACCAGCGCGCTTGCCGCCCACGAGAGCCCGCCGATGACGGTGAGCACTCCGCTGGCGACACTGTCGAACTGCCAGGGCCTCACCACGAGGATGAGCCCCATGAACGCCAGGCCGACGGCGAGCCACTGCAGACCGCGCAGACGCTCACCGAGGAAGACCCAGGCGAGCAACAGCAGCCAGAACGGCATCGTGTACGTGAGCACCGAGACCTTGCCGGCGCCGGCGCTGCTCAGAGCCGTGATCACGGGGGCGACGAAGAAAGTGGTCTGCAGCAGACCGATGAGCATGGTGTAGCCGAGCGGCGGTGGGCGCAGCGACCTGCGGAACGCGATCATGATGAGGAAGAGGCAGGCGGCGCTGAGCAGCACGCGCAACGCGGCGAACGTGATCGCGTCCGAGTAGTCGAGCGCGATCTTGGTCGCGACCCACCCGTAGCCCCAGATGGGCCCAAGGATGACGAGGGCGAGGATGCCGAGGTCGGGGGTGCGCGCGGCTGTGCGGCGGGCGTCGGCCATGGGTCCATGCTAATCGACGCCGGTCGCCCGTGCCGATGCGGCGCCGGCGAGGCACGGGCCGAGCTTCTCGACGAAGCGAGGGTCTCCCTTGACCGCACCCAGGAGGGCGCCGAAGGCCGGGCGCCGGGACCGTCAGAGGTGGGAGCCGTCGCGCTCCTCGACCTCGTTGTGCCACGGACGCCGCGTGCCGGTGCGGGCGCGCCGGCGCCAGCGGCGCGTCTTGGGCGCCTGCTCGATCGCTTCGCGCAGCCGTCGCACGGCCGCCTCGGCTGTTGCGAGCTCGTCGCCGCTCAGCTCAAGACCCGGCAAGAGCCGCGCCGCGGCATCGAGGCTGCGGATGACGTCATAGGAGAGGCCCCAGTCGTCCGCGCAGAGGGCGGCGATGTACGTCACGTTGACGACGCCCGGTGCATCGGTGTCGCCCATCGGGCGGTCCTTGAGGATGGTCACCACGTCGCGAAGATCGCGGGCGTCGTGCTCGTGGATCTGCAACTTAGTGAGGAGCACGTCGCTCAGCGACACGGTGTAGGGCTCCAGTTCCAGCCGCCGCTTCAGCTCGATGCGGTGGTCCATGACGAACGTGTCGAGGAAGACGTCGATGTGATCGTCGTCGTGGAGGGAGGTGCCTCTTCCGTCCCGGTGACGGCAGGGCCTCACGAACTGCGCCTGCTCGCCGCCGGTCGCCTGGCGTACGTGCACGTTCTCGCGGTAGCCATGGTCGGAGAAGAAGTCGACCAGGTCGACGATCGATCTGGTGTGGGCGACGGCGTCCAGATCGGAGTAGTCGCGCGCGCAGAAGTCGAGCACCTCGCAGTGGTCGCGGACGGCGAGGCCGCCGATGAGGCGGATCGTGAGGCCGCGCGCTCGCGCGGCGTCGACGAGCCGCTTGCCCTCGGCGGCCATCATCTCGCGATGGTCCGGCTGTGTGGCGGACGGCACGTCGTCCATCGTCCAGCTCCCACTCTCTTCCGCGCTTTCGCGCGATCCCGTTGGGGTGCTCTTGCCCCGTCCATGTGACGGTCCCGTGTCGCTTTCTTGCGGGAGCGTTAAGGGGGGCACACGGTGTACCGCCTTGCCTAGCCGTTCATCGACCGCACAGGATCGTCGTCGTCCGCGGCGCCGCGACGGGCCCCGGCGAATCCGTACAGCGCGAGCATCACGAGCGCCGAGATGATGAGCGCCATCCCGAGCGCCTCAGCGAGCGCGGGCGCCTCTCCGAGCTGGACCCAGGCGGTGGACACGCCGATCACGGGGACGGCCAGCGTGCCCAGCCCGGCGGCTCCAGCCGGGAGACGGCCCAGCGCGTATGCCCACAGCACCCAGCACACCGCGTTGGCGAGCAGCGCCGAATACGCGAGGCACCAGATGAACGTGCTCGTCCATTGGGGACCGCCGTCGTACGTCACAAGGACGACGACGACGAGCGGCGCACCCCCGAGCATCATCTGCCAGGCGGTCAGAGAGATCACGTCCACAGGGCTTCGGCGCTGCAGGAGCTTGATCACCAGGGCTCCGGCCGCCCAGGCCAGTCCGGCGGCGCAGGCGAGCACACCGCTGAATGCACCGCCGATGTCCCACGGCCGTACGACGAGGACCAGGCCCGCAAAGGCGAGCGCGACGGCGGGCCACTCGAGTCCGCGCAGGCGCTCGCCGAGCAGCAGCCAGGCGAGAAGCAGCAGCCAGAACGGCATCGTGTAGGCGAGCACCGAGACCTTGCCGGCGCCGCTCCTGTCCAGCGCGATCATGGTCAGGCCGGTGAAGAGCGTCGTCTGCAGGAGGCCGACCAGCAGCGTCCACCGGAGGGGCGGCGGCCGCAGCGGGCGCCGGGTGACGACGAGCACGAGGAAGAGGCAGGCGGCGCACAGCGCGGTGCTGATCACCGCGAAGGTGATCGGCTGCGCGTAGTCGAGCGCCACTTTGTTCACCACCCAGCTGTAGCCCCAGATGGGGGCGATCGCGGCCAGCGCGGCGACTCCGAGGCCGCGGGCCCGGCCGGCGGGCGCGGCTCCGGTCGTCATACGTGGGTCGCTTTCCGACTTGGATGGCACGGTGCCTTTCATGCGTGACCAGAGTAGCGCAGGCGAGCCCACTCCCGGCGCAGTACCGGTGCGGCGACGAGCACGCCGGTCAGCGCTATCGCCCCGCACACGGCGAAGATCCAGCCGCCGATGGCGCCGTAGATCAGCGGCGCGGTCAGCGTGCCGACGAAGGCCGCTCCCTGCATGGACGTCTGCTCCATGCCCTGCACACTGCCGAGCCAGCGAGGTGGGCTGACCTGCACCAGCAGCGCCTGCTTCGCCGGGAAGGCGACGGCGAACGCGAGGCCGCCGACGACCGCCGCGCCGAGGTAGACGGCGGTGACGGTGCTCACGGAGAAGGCGAACCACGTGAGCGCCTGGAGACCGAATCCCGTGACCATGAGGAGGTAGCGACTGTGCCTGTCGGCGAGGCGTCCGCCGGCGAACGCGAGCAGCATCGGCGCGCTGAACGCGATCCACGTCAGGCCGATGAAGGCGAACGAGTGGCCGAGGGAGACCAGCCAAAGGCTCCAGACGACTTCCCAGGCTCCCATGGTGAACTCCGCCGTGGCGACGACGAGGAGGATCGCCAGCACCGGAGGGCTGAGGAGGCTGCGAAGCGGCGGGCGGACGGCGGGTTCGCGCCGCGCCGCGGCGGCGTGCACAGGCTCCCTTATGAAGAGCGCCAGCGCCACGGCGGCCGCGAACGAAAGCGCCGAGCCGAAGAGGAAGATGCTGTAGAAGGCCCAGAGCCCCTCGCCGCCGCCGAGTTCGTAGAGGGGCCACGCGAGCGCCGGGCCCACGAGCAGCCCGCCGAACTGGGCGGTGGTCCACCAGCCGTAGGCCTGGCTGCGGTTACGCTCGGTCGTGATCTCGGCGACGAACGCCTGGCCGGCGGGCACGATGAGGGCGACGCTCACGCCCTCGAGCAGGCGGAAGAGGACGAAGAGCGACGGCGAGGTTGTGGTGATGAAGAGAAGCGTGGAGACGGCGTAGAGGAGTGTGCCGCCCACGAGCAGCGGTTTGCGGCCGATCCTGTCGCTCAGTCGCCCCGCCGACGGGGAGACGGCGAACACGCCGACGAAGTAGGCCGCGGCGATGACGCCGATCCACCAGAGCGAGGCGCCTGCCTCCTCACGCAAGAAGACGGGCAGGTACGGGAAGATCGCGCCGCCTCCCGCCCACACGACGAAGTCGGCGGCGGCGACGACCGCCAGCTGGCGACGCCCGTGGGGCGTCGCCCAGGCGCCGGTCGCCGCGTCGGTCTCGGACGGTGCGGTCGCCGGGCGGCGCTCATCGTCGTCGTGGATGTCGGGGGTGTGCTCGGTCACGGGACGCCAGAGGTCGCTTCGTCAGTACCCCGGGGACCGGGGGCCGCACACCCGGGCCGCGGACTGCGGCGGCTAG
>CAZJGT010000078.1:7985-10401 GCA_964545565.1 uncultured Thermoleophilia bacterium | reverse complement strand
CTCTTCCACCTGTTCGCCCACGGGCGCGCCAAGTGGCAGCCGGAGATGGCGCGCCAGCTCGCGGCGGCGCTGAAGACGCCGGCGAGCGCGCCGGTCGCCGCACTGCCCTCGCGGGCGCGCCCCGTCGGCGCGGTAGAGTGAACGCGGCTGCGTCGGAGGAGCCGCCGCGGTCGCACCCGGATCCGCAGGCGGGGGTGACCCGGCGCCAGTTCCTGATCGGCGGCGGCGCCGTCGTGGCGGGAGCCGCCGTCGCCGGAGCGGTGGGTTGGCGATCGTGGAGGGTGCGCGACGCCTGGTACCGCCTCAGTGGCGCCTACGGCGAGCCCGGGACGCCGCCCCCGGCGTATGCCGTGGTGTACGAGCGCGGCACGCTGCCGTCCCGCCACCTCGCCGCCCCTGCGGCGTACGACATCGCGTATCCGCCCGGTGTGGGCTCGCCCGACGGTGCTCGCTCGGCCACGCCCGTCTGCATCTGTCTGCCGGGGCGTGGCCGGTCGCCGGCAGAGCTCCTTGAGGGCGGCCTGCGCCTCGGCGACGTCGTCGCCGACGGGATCGAGACGCGTGACGTCGCGCCGTTCGCCGTCGCCGCGGTGCAGGCGAGCGATACGTACTGGCATCAGCGCGAGAACGGCGACGATGCGATGGCCATGCTGGTCGACGAGTTCATCCCCTTCGTGCGCCGTGATCTCGGCCTGCGCGGTCCGCTGGCCGTGATGGGCTGGTCGATGGGCGGGTACGGGGCGCTGCGGGCGGCGCAGTTGCACCCGCGGCTGTTCAGCGGCGTCTGCGCGGTGAGCGCGGCGCTGTGGCGGTCGTTCGACGACGGTGTGGGCGACGCCTTCGACGGCGCCGCGGAGTACGCGGCCAACGACGTCTTCGCCGCCGCCGGACGGCTGCGCGGCATGCCTGTCCGCATCGACTGCGGCCGGCAGGACCCGTTCTACGAGGCGAACGTGGCGTTCGCCGAAGCTCTGCCGGAACCACCGGCGGGTGGGTTCGAGCCCGGGGGCCACAACGACGCCTACTGGAGCCGTGTGGCGCCGTCGCAGGTCGACTTCATGGGCGCCGCGCTGGGCGGCGCCGCGGCGGGCGCCTGACGCGCGCCGGCCCGCCCGCCGGTGTGGCGCGCAGCTGCGCGGGAGTGGCGCTCAGGCGCGCGGCACGAAGCGCTGCGCGTCCCAGCCCTCCGCGGCGAGTCGCCGCGTCACGGCGACGGCGAGCAGCGCCCCCGCCTCGGCGTCGTGTGGCTCCATGACCTCGAACGCCGAGTGCATGTTGCGCACCGGGATGCTGAACGACAGGGTGGCGGCCCGGCCGGCGGCCATGAGTTCCTCGGCGTCGGTCGAGGTGTTGCCGGGCATCGCCTTGACCTGGACCGGGATGCCCTCGTCCTTGGCCACCTGGACGGCCAGGTCGGTGAGGGCGAGGTTGCCGCCGGCGCCGCGATGGATCACCGGGCCGGCGCCGAGCTTGACCTCGCCGCCGAGCTTCTTGGCGTCCATGCCCGGGTCGTCGCTCGCGAAGTCCACATCGACGACCATGATCACCTCTGGTTGCCAACGGATCGCCATCGCCTTGGCGCCCATGAACGTGGTCTCCTCGTGCACGGTGAGCAGCGCCGTGAGACCGGCAGGGGCCGGGTCGGCGGCGTAGTGCTCAAGAGCGCGCAGACACACGTAGACGCCGGCGCGGTTGTCGAAGGCCGGCGACGCGTAGCGCCCGCCGGCCAGCGGCAGGAAGTTGGCGGGGAAGGTGATCGGGTCGCCGATCTCCACCAGGCCAAGCGCCTCGTCCCGGGTGGCCGCGCCGAGGTCGAGCCACTGCTCGTGCAGGTCCGGCGCCTTGGCGCGCTCGTCTTTGGTCATCTTGTGCGACGGTCTGCGGCCGACGACGCCGTTCACCGGGCCCTTGCGGCCGTGGACGATCAGGTTGCGGCCCGGCAGCAACTGCGGATCGACCCCGCCGATCTTGTCGAACGAAACGAAGCCGTGCTCGTCCACGTAGGTGACGATCAGGCCTATCTGGTCGGCGTGCGCGGTGACCACGACGCGCGGCGCACCCTCAGCGCCGACGGTGCCCCAGACGTTGCCCAAGGGGTCGCCCTCGGCCGTGGCGAGGGCGGAGAGGCGGTTTCGTACGAGGTCCTGCACCGGCCCTTCGAACCCCGTGGGCGCGGGGGCGGCGCAGAGCTCGCGGAGCAGATCGAGGTCGGTCGCCATTGAGTGCCTCCGGGGTCGTCGTCGGTCGGGCGGCCGGCGCAGCCCCGCCGGCCGGCCTCAGGCATCCTACCCGCTGAAGCCCGGTTGGGCATCCTTCCGCCGGGCGGGAGGTCCGCAGTCGTAGTATCGTTGCCTCATCGAGAAGGGGACCGGGACAGACCCGCGGCCGCGCGGCCGCGGGTCTGTCCCGGTCCCCT
>CAZJGT010000078.1:0-7975 GCA_964545565.1 uncultured Thermoleophilia bacterium | reverse complement strand
GGGGGAGGGCAGCAGGTCGCGCACGCTGGACCGATCTCCGCACCGCCGCTGCCGTCGCTCACCGGCGACGGCGTCAAGGTCGGCACCTTCCTCGGCAATTACGGGCGCCGGTTCTACGGGCTGGGCCCGGCGCCCAAACGGCTCGACGTGCTCTGGAAGGTCAAGCTCGGGGCCGGCTGGAGCTCGGGCAAGTTCGACGAAGACCCGCCGAGCAAGTGGGCCGGCAGCGGCTGGACGGGGCAGCCCAACATCGTCGTCGACGGCGGCAAGACGTACCTCCTCGCCAGTTCCTACGAGTACAAGCTACGTCGCATCGACGCGCAGACCGGGGAGGTGGTCTGGGCGTATCGGTACGACGACATCATCAAGGGCAGCCCGTCGGTGTTCGCGAATCCGGCGCCGACGGGGCCGGACGACAAGTACGTGGTCGTCGCCGGTTCCAGGCGCGGGTATCCGCACAAGCTGGACGACCCGCGCGTGGCTCCGGTGCGCGCCGTGACGTTCGGCAGCGGCAAGGAGCTCTGGCGGCTGCCGGTGCCGCAGACCCGCTGCTACAGCCGCGACTGCGACGGCAGCGGCTTCTTCTACGACGGCCGTTTCTTCGTCGGGGTCGAGAGCGGCTGGTTCTACGCGCTCGACCCGCTCAGGACCGAGGCCTGGGCCGAGGGCGAGAAGCCCGTAGTGGAGGCACGGCGACTGCTGCTCGGCGATGACCGCGCCAAGGCCCACGGCCGCAATCTCGTCCTCGAGTCGTCGGCGTCGGCGCTCGGCAAGAACCTGTACGTCGCCTCCGGCGCCGGGCACGTGTACGGCCTGCGGCGCTCCGACCTCGCGGTGGTTTGGGACTACTTCATCGGCTCCGACCTCGACGGCACGCCGGTGCCGACGAAGAAGGGTTTGCTGCTCCAGGCGGTCGAGAAGGAGTACATCAAGGGCAAAGGCGGCATGCTCGCGCTCGACCCGGCCAAGCCGGCGGACGAGGCTGCCGTGTGGTACTTCCCGACGGGTGACCGAAAGGTCGGCGACTGGGCCGGCGGGATCGTGGGCTCAGCCGCCGTGAACGACGAGTACAACCCCGGCGGCAAGTTCCCCGCCCTGTGCGCGTTCAACGCCATCGACGGCCACCTCTACGTGGTCTCCCAGGACGTGATGAGCGCCGGTACCGTGCGCGGTCCCAACCGCGAGACGGGCATGAAGACGCCGGTCCAGGTCGCCAAGATCTGGAACGGCGGCGGCATCTCGACGCCGATCATCGTGGGGAACGCGCTGGTGGCCGCGGGCTACGACCAGCGCGTCCATCTCTTCCATCTGGAGTACGCGCCGGCCGAGCGGGGAGACGCCGGCGCGTTGCCCAGCGCCAACGGCGACGGGACCTACTGGACCGTGACCCTCGAGGAGCGGGATCAGTTCTACGCCGAGGGCGCCTTCGAGTCGACGCCGACGCTCTGGGACGGCCGCGTCTACATCGGCTGCCGCGACGGCTGGTTCTACTGCCTCGGCGACAAGCCGTGAGAGGCCGGCCGGCGGCGTAGCCAAGTCGGTCAGTACCGCACCATGAGCTTGCGCGTCGCGGCCGTCAGCCCGTCGACGGTGAGCTCGAACATGGGGAAGACCTCGCGCACCTTGCGGATGGTGACGCTGCCGTAGGCGTGGTCCCAGTCGGCCTCGGGGATCGTGTTGAGCCACACCGAGTGGTCGAAGTGGCGGCGCAGGCGCCGCAGCCACTCGATACCGGCCTCGTCGTTGCCGAAGCCCCACCAGATGATGCCGTCGCGAGACATGAGCTCGCTGGGGGCCATGGCCGCGTCGCCGACGATGATGAGCTTGTAGTCGCTGGGCAGTTCCTGGAGCACGCGCCGGGTGGAGATCGCCTCCGACGACGTCATGCGCGTGCTCGTGTAGAGCCAGTCGTAGACGCAGTTGTGGAAGTAGTAGAACCGCAGGTCCTTGAAGTGGCTGCTGCGGTTCACGGCGCTGAAGAGCTGGCTGCAGAGGCGGATGTAGGGGTGCATGGAGCCGCCCACGTCCATGAGCAGCAGCACCTTGACGGCGTTCTTGCGGCTCTTGCGCCACACGAGGCTGAGCCGGCCGGCGTTGCTCGCCGTCTCCTCGACCGTCTCGTCGAGGTCGAGCTCGTCGGGGACGCCTTCGCTGCGCGAGCTGAGCCGGCGAAGGCGGCGCAGGGCGAGCTCGAACTGCCGCACGCCGACCTCCTGGTCGGTGCGGTAGCCGCGATAGCGGCGCTCGCCGGCCACTTTGACGGCGCTCCTGTTGCGGCTCTCGCCGCCCACGCGGATGCCGCCGGGGTGGAACCCGGAGTGGCCGAACGGCGAGGTGCCGCCCGTGCCCACCCAGCGGCTGCCGCCGTGATGGGCCTCGGTCTGCTCCCTGAGGCGCTCCTCGAACATCCTCTGGAGCGCCTCCAGATCGAGGTCCTCGAGCGCGGCGGCCAGCGTCCGCCGCTCCTCGTCCGTCAGGCCGGGCATCGTGAGCGGGTCCGAGAGCCAGTCCCAGACCTCGTCGTCGATCGCCACCGGCGTCTCGATGCCCCGGAACATCGCCGCGAACGCCTGGTCGTACTGGTCGAAATACGCCTCGCTCTTGACGAGGATGCTGCGCGCCACCCCGTAGAACTGGTCGAGGCCGGTGGGGACGAGGCCCATGGCGAGGCCGCGCATGAGCGCCAGCCACTCCGTGACCGTCACCGGCACGCCGTAGAAGCGCAGCAGGAAGAAGAAGTCGGTGAACACGCGCGCGAGCGTCAGCGCCTGGACATGATCTCGCGCAGCACGATCCCGGCGACCACGATGGCGACCACGATGACGATGAAGAGCTCGATGCCTCCGACGCTCATGCCGCTTCCTTTCCGTCCGATTCGGGCCGCGCCCGTCTGCGGCTAACGGCGACCGCGGCTGCCCGCCAGTGCGCGCTGGGCGACGTCGACGTCGTGGTCCTTCTTGAGCAGCACGCCCATGAAGGGCAGGCGCGCGGCGATCTTCTGAGGGTCGACGCCGCCGCGCGCCAGCGCCTGCACCCAGTCGATGAGCTCGCTGGTGCTGGGCTTCTTCTGCAGGCCGGGGACCTCGCGCAGCCAGTAGAAAGCCTGGATCGCGAGGTCGAGCAGCCGCTTGTCGAGCTGCGGCACGTGGACGCGTACGATGCGCTCCATCATCTCCTCGTCCGGGAACTCGATGTAGTGGAACACGCAGCGGCGCAAGAAGGCGTCCGGCAGTTCCTTCTCGGCGTTCGACGTGATCAGCACGATGGGCCGGTGCACGGCTTTGACGGTGTCGTGCGTCTCGGGGATGTGGAACTCCATCTGGTCGAGCTCCCAGAGCAGGTCGTTGGGGAACTCGAGGTCGGCCTTGTCGATCTCGTCGATGAGCAGCACGACGCGTTCGTCGCTGGCGAAGGCCTCGCCCAGCTTGCCGGGCTTGATGTACTGGGCGATATCGCTCACGTCGCGGTCGCCGAACTGGCCGTCGTAGAGGCGCTGCACGGTGTCGTACACGTACAGGCCGTCCTGCGCCTTGGTCGTGGACTTGACGTTCCAGACGATGAGCGGCATCTCGAGGCCGCGGGCGATGCTCTGGGCGAGCATGGTCTTGCCGGTGCCGGGCTCGCCCTTGATGAGCAGCGGGCGGCTGAGCTGCACGGCCACGTTGACGGTCTGCATGAGATCGGGCGCGGCGATGTAGTCGCTGGTGCCCGCGTACGTGAAGGACTGGCTCATGACCTCGCGCTTTCGGTGGTTGGCGTGAGCGTGGGGGCGCCGAGGGCGACGCCCGGCGAATTCTATCAGACGGGGCCGCCGGCCCGGACCGCCGCGGGGCCGCCGGCCTCAGCCGCCGTTTGCAGGGTGGATACTGAGTATGCATGGTGTCTACTCGGAGGGGGCGACATGAGACCACCGACCGCCGACCTTGACGTCGGGAGTACGTTGCGGCACTGCGAATTGCTGGAGCCGCTGAGCGACGCGCAGATCGCCGAGCTGACGCCGCGCGCCCGGATGATCACGCTGCGCGAGGGCGAGGCGCTCTTTGAGGAGAACGCCGAGGCCCATGACCTCTTCGTCGTCGCGAGCGGTCGCTTGGCGATCCGTCTCTCCACGCCCGCGGGACGGGTGATCGAGGTCGTGGAGGTGGGGCAATACTGCCTCGCGGGATGGGCATCGATGGTCGCGCCACATGTGTACGTGGCGGACGCGCAGGCGCTCGAGGACAGCACCGTGCTGGCGATCGCGTCGCAGGACGCCGAAGACGTGTTTCTGCAGGAGCCCGCCGCCGGCTACGCGGTGATGAAGCAGCTCGCCGGCGTGATGTCGCTGCACCTGCGCGACATCAAGGAGGAGCTCATCGAGGTGCTCGAGAGCTGAGCGGCGCTCTGCGCGGTGAGGCGCTGAGGTCGAGCCCGGCCGGGCCGGCGGCTCAGAGGAGTCGGAGTTCGCGCAGGCGCGCGAGGCTGCCGAGCACGGCGGCCTCATCGTAGTTCTCGAGCACCATGGAGGCGCCGGCGGCGCGCGCGGCGGCCACGACGGCCGGTGCGTCCACCACGCCCGTGCCCAGCGCCCCGTGCGGGTCGCGGCCGTCGCCGACGCCGGCGTTGTCGTGCAGGTGCAGATGGCGGAGCGGTGCCTGCGGCTCCGCGAGCCAGTCATGAAGGCATCCGCTGATGTTCGCATGCCCCACGTCGAGGATGAGGCCCAGTCCCTGCAGGTCGAGGTCGCCGGGATGCGTGAAATGTGAGCACCCGGCGCCCGGCATGTTCTCGACCACGACGTCCACGCCGTACTCGGTCTGCCATTCGGCGAGAGTCCGAAACGAGCGTTCGAGCGACGCGACCACCTGCGGGTCGCGCGGCACCGTCTCTGCGCTCCAATCGGGATGCACCACATAGAGCCGCGCCCCCACTGCGGCGGCCGCGGCCAGTTGGCGGCGGTGCTCGTCCAGGAGCTGCGTTCTGACGCGCTTCGACGCATCACCGAGGCTGGCGGCGCCGAAGGGGCCGTGCACGGTGTAGCTCAGCCCGGCCGCCTGCGCCGCGGTGAGATTGTGCTTGTCGAGGAGGTCGTGCATGCCGAAGGAGCGGATCTCGGCCGCCGGCGCCAGTGCGGCGATGCGCTCGAGCGTCGGCGCCAGAGCCTGGTCGGCGTAGGCGCTGGTGGAGACGGCGATGTCCGGGAGCGGGGGCATGCCGGGCGATTATGCCAGACGGCGGCGGCCCCGCACCACGCGCTTCCTGGGATCAGTGATCCCGCGCTCGCCCCGCTGCGCCGGCCGCCGGGGAGCCGGACGCCGACAGCCTCGCCGTCAGCCCCATGGACAGGCCCACGGCGGCGACGTCGAGCGCGCTCCTGAGCAGTGCATCGCCCATCGTGCCCGCGAACACCAGTCCGATGAACGAGTTGAAGATGAGCCAGTTCAGCCCCACGCCGTAGATCATCACGGCCCTGGCGGCGGTGTTCGTCCTCGCGATCAGGACGTAGCCGACGCCGAACCCGAGTCCGAGCAGGTAGCCCCACGCCACGACCGCGACCGGGTACTCGCCAAGGCCGCTCTGGATGATGCCCAGGGCGCTCACCACCCATCTGACCGTCCCGACGGTCAGCGTCGTCACCAGCATCGCCATGAGACCGCCTCGGTACTCGGCTCCGGCGAGCGTGCGCCCTCCGGTCAGCAGGGCGCCGGTCACCGCGCAGAGGATGATGACGGGGATCGCGTCACCGAGGCCGATGATCGCCTGATAGACGACGAAGTCCGAGCCCCACGCCGCGAACGGACTGGAGTCCACCATGATCTCCTGCATGCCGATCATGTACAGGACGGCGAACGCCAGCCCGAGCGCCAGCCCGTGGCGGAGAGGGCGGGTCCGCGCCGTGGGCGATGCGACGGCGACGCTCACGGAGCACTGCGCGAAGAGGACGAGGAAGTAGGCGACGGCGACCGCGGGGAAGCCGAACCGGAGCACGAGCACGCCGTCGAGCAGGGCTTCGTCGACCTTCTCGGGGAGTACGGCGTGCACGACGATCGCGATGACGGCACAGACGACGATCGTCACAGCGATGACGATCCATCCGACGGCCGCGCTCGTCTTGAACGACACCCGTGTCAACTCGACCCTCCTTGGCCGGCGGCGACTGCGCAGCCGCGCCTGACGCCAGTGTACGACCTCAGCCGAGCATCTGCCCGATTCGACCGGAGCCGGATGGCCTGAAGCGGCCGACCATGAGCAGCCGGGCTCGCCTGTGCTTGCGCTGTTTCGTCAGGACCTTGGCGAGAGGCTGTGGACCCATGGCACCGACGCTTGAACGCCGGCGACGCGGGGTAGGCACCGCACATGGCTGGTTCGGTCGACAACGGCTCAGCGGACGCCGACGCGCGAAGGTACGAAGCGGCTGGATCGTACGCACGGCTCGCGGGCCTCGATCTGGTCGTCGACGACTACCGGATCGAGCGGCGCGAGCTGGACGTCTCGAGCGGCTTTCGCCGCGTGACCACCGAGATCGTGCTCAGCGGCGGCGGACTCGAGGGCCGCGGGGAGGACGTCACCTACGCCGCCGAGGACCACGACGACTACCCGAGTTACCTGCAGCTCGCGGGGGAATGGACCTTCGACGGGTTCTCCCGGCATCTCGGCGGCCTGGACCTGTTCCCGGACAGGCCGCCGCAGCAGGAGGCCTTCCGCAACTACCGGCGCTGGGGTTTCGAGAGCGCCGCCCTCGACCTCGCTCTGCGCCAGGCCAAGCTCGACCTGGGCGAGGCGCTGGGGCGCAGCTACCGGCCGGTGCGCTTCGTCCTCAGCACGCGCCTCGACATCATGCCGTGGCTCGCGATCGACCCACGGCTGGAGTTCAAGCTCGACCCCACGCCCGAATGGGATGCCGGCCTCATGGCGCGCATCGCCGCCACCGGTCGTGTGCGGGCCCTCGACTTCAAGGCCTTCTACGAGGGCTCGCCCGTGGACAACCCGCCGGATCCCGTGCAGTACCGGCTGGTCAGCGAGGCGTTCGCCGACGCCATCCTCGAGGACCCGGCCGTGGAGGGGCCGGCGCGGCAGGCGCTGCGCGGGCAGGAGGCGCGCTTCAGCTTCGACGCGCCGGTCCACTCGTGGGACGACGTGCTCGCGCTGTCGGCGCGCGTGGAAGCGGAGTGCGACGGCTGTGCTCCCTTCCGCATGCGCCGGCTGAACATCAAGCCGTCGCGGTTCGGCAGTGTGGACGCGCTGCTCTCCTGCGTCGGCCGCGCGGACGCCTCCGGCATCCTGCTCTACGGGGGCGGCCAGTTCGAGCTCGGCGTCGGCCGCGACCAGATCCAGGCGCTGGCCAGCCTGCTGTATCCGGAGGGCCCCAATGACGTGGCGCCGCGTGAGTACCACGGCGCGGCGCGCGCCGGTGCCCCCGCCAGTCCGCTTCAGCCGCTGGAGCCGCAAGGTCCGGGGTTCGGCTTCGCCTTCGTGCGGTAGACCGGCGCCGTCCTCCGCCGCAGGCCGGACGACCGCCGTCCCGCCGCTGCGGTAGAGTCCGTGCATGTGCGACGTCCGGCAGATCCAGGAGTCGTTCGGCGTCGTGGGGCGCGAGCGTGAGCTGGCGACCGCGCTGGCGGTACTCGGCGGCGGCCGGCACCTGCTCCTCGAGGGCCCCGTGGGCTCGGGCCAGACCACGGTCGCCCTCGCCGTGTGCGGGCGCCTCGGGCGCGAGACGGTCCGCGTGGACGGCGACGACGGCGCGTCGGAGAACCGGCTCGCCGGGTGGTTCGATCCGCCGGTCGCACTGGAGCTCGGCTACTCGGCCGCTTCCTTCGTCCCCGGTCCTCTCGTGCGCGCCATGCGCGGCGGCCGCATCCTCTTCCTGAACGAGCTCAACCGGTTGCCGGAGGCGGCCCAGAACCTGCTGCTCCCGGCGCTCGACGAAGGGCTGATCCTGGTGCCGCATCTCGGGCCCGTTCGAGCCGCGCGGGGCTTCCAGGTGGTGGCGACG
>CAZJGT010000077.1:0-10451 GCA_964545565.1 uncultured Thermoleophilia bacterium | reverse complement strand
CTGGGAGCTCCAGCGCGTGCGCACCACCTGTCCGCACTGCGGCATGGGCTGCCAGACGGTGGTGCACCTCAAGGATGGCGCCGTCGTCAAGGTGACCGGCGCCGGCGACGTACCTCCGAATCGTGGGCGCCTCTGCAAGCGTGGTCGTTTCGCGGTGCTCGAGCCCAACGATCACGCCCGCCTGGAGGAGCCGCTGCTCCGCAAGGACGGCGTGCTCGTCAAGGCGAGTTGGGACGAGGCGCTCGACCTCGTCGCCGGCAAGCTCGGCGGAGCGGCCGACGTCGCCGGCCTCATCGCACCTGTCTGCACCAACGAGGAGGCCTACGAGGCGCAGAAGTTCTTCCGCGCCGTGCTCGGCACCAACGATATCGACCACCGTCCCGTCGAGACGTCACGCGTCTCGCTCGCGAGCGCGGGGACGGGCGCCGGCGTGTGCTACACCTCCGGCGCCCTCGCGGTGCTCGAGGAGGCCCGCGCCGTCCTCGTCGTGGGCGACGGCGAAGTGGCCGACCATCCGGTCGCCGGCACGGCCCTCCGCAGGGCCGTCCGCGACGGCGCCCACCTCATGGTGCTCGACTCCGGCCACAGCGACCTCGGCGCCGCCGCCGCCGTGCGTGTCACCGCCGAGTCCGCGGCGATCCCTGAGGTTCTCAACGGCATCATCGCGGTGCTGCTGGCCGGCGAGCTTGCGGAGCGCCGCGACGCCGGCGAGACGGTGCCGCACGAGCACGAGCTCGAGGCGATGCTCGCCGCCGTGCTCCCCGAGCGCGTCGCCGATGACGCCGGCGTGGACGCGGCGACCATCAGGGCCATCGCCGCCAAGCTCGTCGACGTGCGGCCGGCCGTGGTCTGCGCCACACTCGGCGCCGGCGACGACCTTGCGGGTACCGGCGCCGCCGTCGTGAAGCTGCAGTCGTTGCTCGACGACCTCGCCGGGGCGCGCAGCGTCTCGCTGCCGCTCGGCGCCGGCAACGTCCAGGGCCTCGTCGCCATGGGTGTGGCGCCGGATCTGCTGCCGGGCGGCGATCTCGTGAGCGATGCCGACG
This sequence comes from uncultured Thermoleophilia bacterium, assembly GCA_964545565.1. Taxonomy (GTDB): domain Bacteria; phylum Actinomycetota; class Thermoleophilia; order UBA2241; family UBA2241; genus CAIXSE01. The sequence continues at coordinate 9,405 of CAZJGT010000077.1, read as the reverse complement.
CGAGGCAACGCTTCGCCGATGCATGGGGAGTCGATTCGCTTCCGGCCGCGCCCGGCCGCTCCAGCGGGGAGATCCTGGCCGCCGTGCAGGACGGCGCGGTCAAGACCGCCTGGGTCTGGGCCAACGAGGCGGCTTCCTTCGGAGACGCCGCCGAGGTCCTGGCCGCTTTGCGCGCGGCCGACTTCGTCGTCGTCCAAGGCAGCGTGCGCGGGGACCTCGCCGACATCGCCGACGTGGTGCTCCCGGCCGTCGCCTGGGGTGAGGAGGACGGCACCTTCACCAACGTCGAGCGGAGGGTGAGCCGTCTGCGAAGGGTCCAGCGTCCGCCCGGCGCCGCCCGCCCCGGCTGGTGGGCGTTCCGGGAGGTCGCCAGGCGGCTCGGTCACGACTGGCAGGCGGCGTACCCCAAAGCGGTGTGGGAAGACGAGATCGCGCTGCTCATCCCCAGCCTCGGCGGCGTCACCTACGGGGAACTCGACGAATACGGCCTCTGCTGGCCGGCTCCGGTCCCCGTCACCGCCTGACGCTACGACCGACGCGCCGCGGCGGGCGGGCCTACGGCCGCCCGCCGCGGCGCGTTTTCGTACGACGGCCGGCGAGGTCCGCGGTCGCGGCGACTCCCTGCGCGCGGACCAGCGCGACGCGTTGCGCCTGTGGGCGACCGCCGCTACCCTGCGTGGCGCCCGCGAACACGCGGCGGCGGCCGCCGCCCGGCCCCGTTTCCCTTGCCTCAGGATACCCCGTCCCGGGAGCGCCGGCGCACGACGCCGGTCAAGCCACTAGTCCTCGAAGGCGCCGTCGTTCACGCCCGAGTGCCGGCCCCAGTCGAAGTCGTCCCAGTCGAGCGCCGTGTACGTCATGCTCGCCGTGAGCGGCTCGCCCAGCGACTCGAGGTGCGCCCTGCTCGGGCGCATGACGAACGGCTCGGCCTTGTGGCGGCTGCTCGCCTTGTCCCACTGGTCTTCGGGGATCTCGTCGCACTTGCGCAGCAGTAGGTCCCACTCGAAGTCGACCCACTCCTGGAGCGTCTCCAGGAGGTGCTCGTTCCCGTGCAGCGCCAGGTGCGCGAACCTCCCCTGGCGCTCCAGCCACTTGCCCAGCGGCTGCTTGTGCCGCGGCCGGTAGGTAAGGCGGTAGCGGCCCTCGTTGACCTCGAAGAGCGGCCAGTAGCAGCAGTCGGTGGCGAGCCGGCTGAGTTCGATGCCCTCGTCGTTCTCGGTACGCCAGCCGCGCGGGCAGGCGGAGAGCACGTTGAGAAAGGTCGGGCCGTTCACGGCCAGCGCTTTGGAGGCCTTGTGGATGAGGTCCTGCGGGTCGTGCGGTGACGATTGGGCTACATAGGGCAGGCGGTGGGCCACCATGATCTCGGTGAGGTTCTTGCTGTGGCCCATCTTGCCCGGCAGGTCGTCGCCGACGGGGCTCGTCGTCGTCCAGGCGCCGTGCGGCGTCGCGCTCGAGCGCTGGAAGCCGGTGTTCATGTAGGCGCCGTTGTCGTAGCAGACGTAGAGCATCTGGTGACCGCGCTCCATGGCGCCCGAGAGCGACTGCAGGCCGATGTCGTAGGTGCCGCCGTCGCCGCCGAAGGCGATGAACTTGACGCGGTCCTCGAGCTTGCCGCGCTTGCGGAGCGCGCGGAACGCGGTCTCGACGCCGGAGAGCGTGGCCGCCGCGTTCTCGAAGTTGGTGTGGATATAGCTGCCCTTCCAGGCAGTGTAAGGGTAGCGCGTCGTGGCGACCTCGAGGCATCCCGTGGCGCCCGACACCACATGGTGGCTCTCCACCTGGGAGAGGACCTGGTTGACGACGATGGAGGCGCCGCAGCCGCTGCAGAGGCTGTGACCGCTGGAGAGCTGAGGCGGCTTCTCAGCCAGCTTCTGCACTCGGCGCCGGTGTTCGGCGTAGAGCTCCGTGGGCACGAGGGCGTCGAAGGGGCACACCTCCACGCAGTGGCCGCAGGTCACGCAGCGCCGTTCGTCGATGGTGATCGTCCCGGCGTAGTGGCGGTCCTTGCCCTTGCCGTGCGAGCGCGAGGGGTCCCGGCGCACGTCGATGCACTGCGCCGGGCACTTCTTCTGGCAGGCGCCGCAGAACGTGCAGGCGTGGGCGCCGTCTTCGGTGCGGCGCAGATCGAAGAGTCCCACGTCGGGCAGCTTGTGGACGAGGTCGCGTACCGCGAAGCTGTTCTCCGGGATGGGGTGGCCGTACATGACGGCCCGCTGTTCGTTCGCATGGGCCGGGGTCGTGCGCCGCGCGCTCATCTCGTCCTCACCTCGTCTGGTGAACCGGAGTCGAACAGTCCGCGAATGAGAGAAGGGCGCCAAGATACCACGAGTGGGAGGCCGCCCACAAGGGTCGCGGCGTTGCGCGAGCGTCGCCGCCTGCGCGGTGGCCGGCTCGCTTCGGCTAGACTCGGCCGGTCGGCTTGACCGGCCCGGGAGCGCACGAGTCTCGACCGAGGAGCGTCGCGTGAAGCAGGGAGGCGATGGTCAGAACGCCACGCGCCGCGACGCCGCCGTCGCGGGGCTCCTCGTCGTCGTCCTCACGCTCTCCATCCAGACCGGCTCGGCGCTTGCCGTGACGGTGATCGAGTCGGTCGGCGTCTTCGAGGCGCTATGGCTGCGCACAGCCTTCGCCGCGCTGCTGCTCGTGATCATCCGGCCGCGCTCGTTATGGACGCTGCCGCCTCGTGGCCAGCGCCTGCCGCTCGCGGCTCTCGCGGCGACCCTCTTCCTGATGAATCTCAGCTTCTACGGGGCCATCAGCCGGATCCCCGTGGGCATCGTCGTCGCCATCGAGTTCGTCGGACCGCTGGGCGTGGCCGTGATCGGCACGCGCCGCCGCCTCGACTGGCTGTGGATCGTACTGGCCGGCGCGGGCGTCGTCGTGCTCGCCGGCCCCTCGGGTTCAGCCACGGGTGTCGGCCTGCTGCTCGCGCTCTCCGCCGGTATCTGCTGGGGCGTCTACCTGCTCCTCGCCAAGCGCGCCGTGAGCGGCATGGACCCGCTCTCGGTCACGGCGCTCATGATGATCGGCGCCACCGTGCTGGCCACGCCGCTGCTCGCCGTCGACGGCCTGCGTCTCTCCGGTCACTGGGACGCCGTGGCGCTCGGTATCGTGATCGCCGTGGTGTCGTCCGCCTTCCCGTACTTCCTCGAACTGGTGGCGATACGCCGTGTGCGCGCCGCAACCTACGGCGTGCTGCTCAGCATCGAGCCGGCGGTGGCCGCGCTGGCCGCGCTCGTGGTGCTCGGTCAGCGCATCTCGCCGCTCGAGGCGGCGGCGATGGCCGCGGTGATGGCCGCCGCCGCCGGGGCGAGCTGGACGACCGGCGGCGCCGCCGAGGCGGGTGTCGACGTGGCGGCGCCGTGACGCGCGCGACGCGCGGCGGGCATCGAGATGTGGCTGCGTTGGCCTCACCAAGACGATAGAATCCCCGGCACGACTCGATGAAAGGAGCCAGTATGGCCAGTCTCAAGGGCAGCAAGACCGAGCAGAATCTCCTCAAGGCGTTCGCCGGCGAGAGTCAGGCGCGCAACCGGTACACCTTCTACGCCAAGGCCGCCAAGAAGGACGGATTCGAGCAGATCTCCGACGTCTTTCTCCAGACCGCCGAGCACGAGCGCCAGCACGCCAAGCGCTTCTACAAGCACCTCGAGGGCGGCACGGTGGAGATCACGGCGGCCTACCCTGCGGGCCCGCTGGAGGGCACCACGGCCGAGCACCTCGCCGCCGCCGCGGCCGGCGAGTACGAAGAGTGGGCCGAGTTGTATCCCGCCTTCGCCGAGGTCGCCGACCAGGAGGGCTTCAAGGAGGTCGCGACGACGTTCCGCATGGTCGCCAAGGCAGAGACGATGCATGAGGAGCGGTACCGCAAGCTCCTGGCCAACATCGAGAACGACGAGGTGTTCCAGAAGAAGGACCAAGTGAAGTGGATGTGCCGCAAGTGCGGGTACATCCATGTGGGCCCCGTGGCGCCCAAGGTCTGCCCGACGTGCACGCACCCGCAGTCGTATTTCGAGGTCTTCGCCGAGAATTACTGAGCCGCAAGCGACGGCGGCCCGGCTGGACGGCTCGTCCATCTCGCCGGGCTGCTGCGCGTACGGCGGCCCCGCGGCAGTATGGCTCAAGCATCGTGGCTGCCGCGCCGATTCAAGGAGCCGACCCATTTGATGGAGAGTGGAGGCCGGCAGTGACGGTGAGCGAGCCGGATCGATCGGCGCCAGAAGACGTGACCGTCCTCGTCGCCGAGGATGACCCCGACATCAGCGACCTCGTGCGCCACCTTCTGGAGGCGGAGGGCTACCGCGTCGAGGTGGCCTGCGACGGAGAGGAAGCGCTCGCGCGGTTCGAGGAGTGCAGTCCCGATCTCGTGGTGCTGGACATCATGATGCCGCGCCTGACCGGCTTCGAGGTGCTGAACCGCCTGAGGGATCTGGAGGCAAAGGGCGATCCCGTGCCGGTGCTCGTCCTGAGCGCGCGAGCTTCCGAGGAGGACATCGTCAAGGGCTTCCGCCTCGGCGTCACCGACTACGTGACCAAACCGTTCATGATCGGCGAGTTGCGCGCACGGGTACGCTCTCTGCTCGCGCGCGTCTGACGTCCGTCGGGCGGGACCTCGTCCGAACCGCCTACTCCTCCTGAAACCCTTTGCGCTTGAGTGGATCCCAGCGCGATCGGCGGCCCGCAAGCAACTCGATCATGGCCGCGAAGCGCCATAGCGCGAGCAGCTGGCGGTAGCCGAAGTTCTCGACCACGGTGCAGAGCAGCAGCCACGCGACGTCACCGACGCTCTGGGAGCGCAGGGAGCGGGCATCGTCCATCACCAGCGCGGAGACGGACAGGGCGACGCCGTAGGCCATGGCCACGAGCACGAAGAGGAGGAAGTACCCGGCGTCCAGCTTGCCGAGAGCGGCGCTGACGATGATCACCACATAGCCGACGACCTCGATCACCGTGCCACCCGCCTCGAAGAGCCAGAGGTACGGCAGGCCGAGCATCCCCACTGTCCCCTGGGACGGCCGCAACACCATGCCCCGGTTCCACCAGAGACTCTGCAGGAGACCCCGGTGCCAGCGCTTACGCTGGCTGCGGAGGTCTTTGAGGCTCTCCGGAGCCTCGGTCCACACCACGGGGTCGGGCACGAAGACGATGCGAAAGCGCCGCTTCTGCGCCCGGAACACGCGGTGCATACGCAGAATGAGCTCCATGTCCTCGCCTATCGCGTTGGCGCTGAACCCGCCGACCTCGACCAGCGCGTCCTTGCGGAAGAGCCCGAAGGCGCCCGAGATGAGGAACAGGCCACCGAGCTTGCTCCACGCGGTCCTGCTGGCGATGAAGGCACGCATGTACTCGACGACCTGCAGGGCGGCGAGGAGATTGCGAGGGGCCCCGACGCGGGTGACGCGGCCGACCGCGACGGTGCACCCGTTGACGATGCGCACCGTGCCGCCGACGGCGACGGTCTCGCGCGGCAGCTCGATGAAGGGGCGCACGGCGCGCAGCAGCGCGTCTTTCTCGAGGATCGCGTCGGCGTCGGTCACGAGAACGAGCGGATAGCGCGCCACGTTGACGCCTGCGTTGATGGCGTCCGCCTTACAGCCGCCGTTCACCTTGCGGACGACCACCAGGTTCGGCAGGCGCCGTGAGACGTACACGGCCGTCACGGGTTCGGTGGGCAGTTGCAGGCGGGCCGGGGTCCGCGACGGGACGAGGTCGTAGGCCTCGTCGAGTCGAGCGAGCATCGAGTCCGTCGAACCGTCGTCCACGACGACGATCTCGAGCACGCCGTACTCGAGCAGCCGCAGTGCGTCAACGGAGTTGACGATGCACGCTTCTTCGTTGAATGCAGGCAGGACGATCGAGACCGGGGGCGTGAGCGGGGACTGAAGCACGATGTCGCCGCCGCCGAGTGCCAGCCGGCGCATATGCACGCCCGACTGGTAGAAGGAGATCGCGAACAGGAGGGCGTAGACGGCGTCCAGGAGGATGAAGTAGCACAGGAACAGGGTGCTGACGACGGCGAGCCAGCTGTTCACGCGTCCGCTCCCGGAAGCGCGGGCGAGACGTCGCCGTCGTCACCTTCGAGCTGGAGTTGCTGAAGGACGCCGCGGGAGCAGTCCCGCACGTAGCGGTCGCTCGAGCCGGTGAGTGTCCGGAGCGCCTCCCGGCCCGGCTGGCCGAGCGCGCCGAGGGCCTCGGCGCAGTTGCGTCGGACCCACCAGCTGTCGTCCTCGATCGCGAGCATCAACGCCTGGACGCTGTCACGGTCGCCCAGCGCGCCCAAGCTCGAGGCCGCCTGGGCGCGCACCTGCCAGCTGCCGTCGAGCAGGGCGGCGCGGAGGGCAGGGGGTGCCAGCGGCCCGCCGACCGCCCCGAGGGCGGCCGCCGCGCGTGCGCGGGCGTTCAGCTCGGCACCTTCGCTCAGCAGCCGAATGAGGACGGTCTCGGCACGGGGGTCACGGATCTCGCCGAGCACACGGATGGCGGTCACGGCCGCGTCGTACTGTCCCCGCCCGCCCGAGTCGGCCGCCGAGGCGATGTCGATCAGCGTGGGAACGGCCGCCGGGCCCATCTCGATGAGATTCGTGGCGACGGTCGTGGCGGTCCAGCGGGAGGAGTCGGAGAGCGCGGCGGTGAGGGCCTCGACGGCCCGGGGGTCGCCGATGGCCGCGAGGCTCCGGGCCGCCACGACGCGCACGTCCTCGCTCCCGTCGTCCATCAGCTCGACCAGAGCAGCCACCGCGGCATCCGACTTCATGCGCCCGAGGAGGTCCGCGGAGGTTGCTCGGCGCCAGCGGCTGCGGGAGTGCAGACCGTCGACCGCCTGACGGACGTAGCCCTGTTCCTCGAGGTACTCGGTGATGCGGACCGCCTCCGGTCCTCGCAGGATCGCCTGGTAGCGCAACAGCAGGTCGAGGACGACGGAGCGTTCGCGACGAGGGGCGCGCGGCAGTGGCGTGGCGTCGAGAACGAGCCCGTCCACGCGCACGCGCCACTCGGCCTCGAGGCGTCTCCTGCGGCGCTGCCGGCGGCGGCCCAGCGCCCGTTGCAGAACGGCGACGAGAGCCAGCGCGACGGCCCAGCCGAGCAGCACCATCACGATGCCGAACAGGAGCGTCACCTTCGAGAGCCTTTCGTAGCTGGGTCCGCGGCCTGCGGGCGCGCCCGAGCGTGGTCTGAAGTCCGCGCCGCTCCTGTTCGTTCGCCGGGGTCGGCGATACTCCTAGCATGCGGGGGGAACGGCGACGGGGCGGGAGGCCGTAAGGGCCGCCCGCCCCGTCGCAGCGTACGGGCGCCGCGCCGCCGGAAGCCGGCGCGCGGCGGCTCCGGGTCAGACTACTCGAGCACCACGAACGCGTCGGCCGTGAGCTCGTACTCCTCGTCCTCGTTGAGGTCGTGCACGCGGATGCGCTCGAGCTCGCCCTCACCCAGCAGCTCGAGCGGCTGTGCCTCGGCCAGGACCTTGACGTCGCTCAGGCGAAGGGCCGAGCGCACGGCGGGGCTCAGGCTCGGCTCCTTGCTGCTCGTCATGAGGACGACGCGGCCGGTGTGCTCCGTCAGGTCCATCGCGAGCCGGGCCGCGTCATCGCCCGTGTCGAGTACGACGACGCGCTCGTCGGCGACCTGCCCGAGGTCGTCGAGCTTACGGTAGAGGCCCTTGCCGTCGTACTCGTCGAGCCTCTCGATCTCGACTTCCGCGACTTTCGCCGGGACGGGGTGGCAGGCGGCGCCTCCCGGCGTCTTCTTGGCGTCCTCGGGGCCGACGCCCTCGCGCCAGTTCTTGATCGCCTCGTGGAGCGCGTCGGCCGCCAGGTTGCTGCAGTGCATCTTGATCGGCGGCAGGCCGTCGAGTGCGTCGGCGACGTCGCCGCGGCTCACCTTGAGTGCATCGTCGAGCTGCATGCCCATCACCAGCTCGGTGATCATGCTCGACGTCGCCACGGCGGAGCCGCAGCCGAAGGTCTGGAACTTGATGTCCTTGATGCGGTCGTCCTCGACCTCGATGTAGATGTCCATCATGTCGCCGCAAACGGGGTTGCCCACTCGGCCGACGGCGACGTTCGGGCCCTCCAGCGTGCCCACGTTGCGCGGCTCGCGGAAGTGCTCGAGGGTCTTCTCACTGTACTGGGTCGATTTCATCGGTCGGTGCCTTTCGGATCGGGCGGCGACGGCCGTCAGGGCGTCGCCGGTGCGTGGGTCTTGTACAAGGGCGAGAGCGCACGCAGACGGCCGATCACGCCGGGGAGCACGGCCATGATGCGGTCCACGTCGTCCATCGTGCTCCAGCGCCCGAAGGTGAACTCGAGCGAGCCGTGAGCCTCCTCGTGCAGCAACCCGCACGAGATGAGCGTGTGCGACGGCTCCAGCGTCTTGGAGCTGCAGGCGGAGCCGGTGGAGGCGGCGATGCCTTCGTCGCGCAGGGAAAGCACCATCGCCTCTCCTTCGACCGCCTCGAAACGGAAGTGCGCGTTGTTGGGTACGCGCTGCTCGGGGTGGCCGTTGAGGTGCGCGTCGGGGACCTCGGCGAGCACGCGCTCGACGAGCTTGTCGCGGATCGCCTGGATGCGCGGGACCTCGGCGTCCATCTCCGCCACCATGATGTCGGCGGCCGCGGCCATCCCGGCGATGCTCGCGAGGTCCTCGCTGCCGGAGCGCAGCCCACGCTCCTGGCCGCCGCCGAGCAGGACGGGCGCGACCTGGACGCCCTTGCGTACGTAGAGCGCGCCGAGTCCGCGCGGCCCGTAGAGGTCGTTGCTCGAGAGGCTGAGCAGGCTCACCGGCACGGCTCTCGTGTCGATCGGAAGGAGTCCCTCAGCGGCCACGGCGTCGCTGTGCAGGGCGATGCCGGTGCCGTCCAGCATCTCGGCGAGTTCGGCGATGGGTTGCGCGGTGCCGATCTCGCTGCTCGCCCATTGGACCGAGACGAGGATGGTCTCGTCGGTGATGCGGGCGCGCAGCTTCTTCGGCGAGACGCGCCCGTGCAGGTCGATCGGCACGCGTGTGACGCGAAAACCGTTCTTCTCCAGGTACTTGGCGATGTTGAGCACGCTGATGTGCTCGGCCTCGCTGATGACCACGTGGTCGCCCTTGCGCCTGTTGCGCAGGGCATAGCCTATGAGGGCGAGGTTGGTGGCCTCGGTCGCGCCTCCGGTGAAGACGATCTCGCGCGGCTCGGCGCCGAAGAACGCGGCGACGCGGCCGCGCGCACCCTCGAGAGCCGCCGTGGCCACGTCGCCGACGCCGTGCAGCGAGGCGGCGTTGCCGAACTTCTCCGTGAGGTACGGCAGCATCGCCGCGACCACGCGCGGGTCCACCGGCTTGGCGCTCTGGTAGTCGGCGTAGACGACGCCGTCGCGGCGCAGAGCCTCTCCGGGGTCGGTCAGGGTGAGGGTCGTGCTGGTCTTG
>CAZJGT010000076.1:0-10573 GCA_964545565.1 uncultured Thermoleophilia bacterium | reverse complement strand
GTCACTGTCGGGCGCGCTTCCGGCGCATCCGACGATGACGGGCCTGCGGCGGTCATTCGGCGCTCGCCAGGACCGGGTAGAGCGGCTGCCCGCCCTCGTGGAAGCTGATCTCGGCGTTCGGGGCGACGCGCGCGGCGAGCTCCTGGAGCTGCTCGCGCGTCGTCCCGGACCCGTTGAGCGCGGTGAGCACGGTCACGTAGTCCGCGCCACCACGGGCGAATTCCTCGAGCATACCGGCGAACGCCTCCTCCAGCGCGTCGGCGGCGGCCACCAGCCGTCCGTCGACGATCGCCATGGCTTGACCCTGCTTGACCTCCAGCCCATCGAGCTCGGAATCGCGTACGGCGCGCGTGACCTCCGCATAGCGCACGTCGGCGATGGCTTCTTCCATGGTACGGGCGTTGCCGACGGCATCCTCCTCAGGGTCGAAGGCGATCATCGCCGCGAGCCCGCTGGGGATGGAACGCGACGGCACCACAGCGATGTTCAGTGAGCTCATCCCGGCGGCCTGCTCGGCGGTGAGGACGACGTTGCCGTTGTTGGGTAGGATCACGACCTCCTGCACACCGAGACTCTCCGCCGCCGAGAGCAACTGGGCCGCGCTCGGGTTCATCGACTGACCGCCGTCGACGACGACGTGGCACCCCAGGTCGCGGAAGAGCTGCTGGTTGCCGGCCCCGGCCACCACGGCGATGACCACGGCTCCGGAAGCGGCGATGCCCGCGGCGGCCGACAGGCGCTCGTCGCGGGCGCGCGTCTGCGCGTGCATGTCGTTGATCTCCACGTCGCCGATGGCGCCGTACTTGACGGCTTCGCTGAGCACGGCGCCCGGGTCGTTCACGTGGACGTGCACCTTGACGGCGCTCTCGTCACCCACCACGAGGGCACTGTCGCCGAGCGGGAGCAGGAAGCGTTCGAAGGCCTCCCGGTCGACGGCCTCGCCCGAGATCAGGAAGCTCGTGCAGTAGCGGAACTCCGAGAGCTCGCTGGGTTCCTCGACGGAGACCGCCCGGGTCTTGTCCGGGCGCCGGGGAGAACCGGCGACGGCTTCCCCGGCCGCGCGTGCGGCGAGGCGGCCGCCGGCGACGACCCCGCCGCCATGCATGAGGTCCTCGATGCCGGCGGAGAGTCCCCGGAAGAGCACCAGCAGCCCGTAGCCGCCGGCGTCGACGACACCGGCCTTCTGGAGGGCCGGCAGCTGCGCGGTCGTGTTCTCGACCGCGATCCTGCCGGCCACCTCGACCGCCGCCAGCAGATGCTCGAGGCCGAGGCTGTCGGGCACGCCCTGGGCCGCCGCGGCCATCTCGCGGATGACGGTGAGCATGGTGCCCTCGACCGGGGTCTTGACGGCCCTGTAGGCAGCGCTCTGACCCTCGGACATGGCCTGCTTGAAGACCGCCGTGTCGAGCGAATTGGCTCGCCCCCACGCGTCGCAGATGCCGCGCACGATCTGGGAGAGGATCACGCCGGAGTTGCCGCGGGCGCCCATGAGCGATCCCTTGGTCACCGCGGCGGCTACCGACGGGATGTCGGTGACGTGGCTCTGCGTGAGCTCCTCGACCACGGCGCGCACGGTGAGGACGAGGTTGGTGCCCGTGTCCCCATCGGGGACCGGGTAGACGTTGAGGTCGTTGATGAACTGCCGCTCGGCCTCGATGGCGGCGAGTGCGGATTGGATGACACCGATGGCGGCGATGCGGGCTATCAATCCTGGAGATCCTCGACGCGGACACTGATCTCGCCGACGGGGACGCCGCCGACCTTCTGGACCTGGTAGCGCACCTGTTCCTGAAGGTTCGCGGTGACCTGGGCGATGTTCACGCCACGCTCCATGATGACGTGGAGGCCGATGTCGACCTTGTCTTCACCGACCTCCAACTCCACTCCCTCGCTGAGCGACCCGCGAAAGACCCGGGCGAGCTTCCAGATGGGCGGCTCCCGCATGGCGACGACGCCGTACGTGGCCCTCGCCGCCCTGCCGGCCAGCTTGGCGATCACCTGCAGGGAGACGGTGACGCCGCCGGTGAGACCCGCGTCCGCGAACGGTATCCTCAGGTCAGCCTGCGACACGCGCCTCTCCCTCGGCGCCGGTCGCGGGCAACCGGTTCAGCTCCGCGACCACGGTCTGGGGATCGACCTGGTGGAGGATGGCGCCCGCTTCGATGGTCCCGGTGTGGGCGCCCAGACAGAGAGAGCAGGCCATGCCGTGGCTCTCGAGCACCTCGCGAGCGGCGGGATCCGCAGCCAACGCCTCGAAGATCGACATGTCCCTCGTGAATCGCATCGAGCGCCTCGCAAGATCGCGGCGGGCCGAGGCACGACCGGCCCGTTTGCGTTGCCTGACCGCGTGAAGGATACTAGCCGGACTGTTCAGCAATCAAGCCGAGGAACACCCATGTCCAAGATCTGTGTGAGCTGCGGCAAGGCCCCGGCGATCGGCAACAACCGCAGCCACTCCAACCGCGCCACCAAGCGGCGCTTCGACCCCAACCTGCAGCGCGTCCGCATCCTCGTCGACGGCCATCCGCAGAATGCTTACGTCTGCGCCCGCTGCCTCAAGTCCGGGCGCGTGTCCAAAGCGGTCTGACCGAGCGTACCGCCGGGCCGCGCCGCTCCACGGCGCGGCCCTTTCGCGTTTTGGAGGTCGGCGCTCGTCCCATGCGGGGCGAGACCAACGCCTCGTCATCCCTCAGGGCAGCTCGCGACCGAGGTTCGCCATCTCGAGCGCCGTCGCCGCGGCCGCCCAGCCCTTGTTGCCTCCCTTGGTGCCGGCGCGCTCGATCGCCTGCTCGATCGTGTCGGTGGTGAGCACGCCGAAGACCACCGGCACATCGGTGTCGAGGCTGATCTTGGCGATCCCCTTGGCGGCCTCGCCGGCGACGTAGTCGAAGTGCGGCGTGCCGCCGCGGATCACGGCCCCGAGGCAGATCACGGCGTCGTACTTGCCGCTCGCGGCCAGCCGCCTGGCGACGAGCGGCATCTCGAACGCGCCCGGGACCCAGGCGGCGTCCACGTCGGCGTCGTCGACGTCGTGACGGCGCAGGCAGTCCAGGGCGCCTTCGTACAGCCGGCCGGAGATGAGCTCGTTGAAGCGGCCCACCACGAGGCCGAACTTCATGCCCTTGCCGTTCAGCTTGCCTTCGTAGGTCGTCATCGTTCGGCTCCTTTGCTCTTCATCCCTCCGGGCCCTCTTCCTGACCGAAGAGGTCCTCGTGCTTGAGAACATGACCCATCTTGTCGCGCTTGGTGCGCAGATAGCACACGTTCTCTTCCTGAGGCGCGAACTCGATCTGCTCGCGCCCCACGATCCGCAAGCCGTAGCCCTCCAGCGCGACGATCTTCTTGGGGTTGTTGGTCATGATGCGGATCGTCGAAAGGCCGAGGTCGGCGAGGATCTGGGCGCCGATCCCGTAGTCGCGCAGATCCGGTGCGAACCCGAGCTCCACGTTGGCCTCGACGGTATCGTAGCCCTGCTCCTGAAGAGCGTAGGCCTTGAGTTTGTTGATGAGGCCGATGCCCCTGCCCTCCTGACGCATGTAGAGCACGACGCCGAGCCCCTCGGCCTCGATGCGGCACATGGCCTCGCTGAGCTGCTGCCCGCAGTCGCAGCGCAGCGAGCCGAAGGTGTCGCCGGTCAGACACTCGGAGTGGACGCGCACGAGTACATCCTTCTTGCCAGCCACGTCGCCCTTGACGATGGCGACGTGGTGGCTGCCGTCGAGTACCGACTCGTAGCCGATGGCTTTGAAATCGCCGTACTTGGTCGGCATCGCGACCGTGGCGGCGCGGCGCACAAGGCGTTCGTTGCGGCGCCGGTACTTGATGAGATCGGCGACGGTGATGATCTTGAGCCCGTGCCTGGCGGCGTACGGCACGAGATCGGGCACGCGGGCCATCGTGCCGTCGTCGTTCATGATCTCGCAGATGACGCCGGCCGGGTTGAGGCCGGCGAGCCGGGCGAGGTCCACGGCGGCCTCCGTCTGGCCGGAGCGCTCGAGCACCCCGCCGGGCCTGGCCATGAGGGGAAACACGTGACCGGGCTGCACGAGGGCGTCCGGCGCCGACTCCGGGTCGATGGCGACCTGGATGGTATGCGCCCTGTCGGCGGCCGAGATGCCGGTGGTGACGCCTTCGCGCGCCTCCACCGACACCGTGAACGCGGTCTGCAGACGAGCCTCGTTGTGGCTCGTCATCGGCGGGAGGTCGAGCTCGGCGCAGCGCTGCGGGGTGAGCGTCAGACACACGAGGCCGCGGCCCTCCTTCGCCATGAAGTTGATCTTCTCGGCCGTGGCGAACTGGGCCGCGAGCGTGAGGTCCCCCTCGTTCTCGCGATCCTCGTCGTCGCAGACGATGACCATCTTGCCCTCGCGCAGATCGTCGATGGCGGCTTCGATGGTCGCGAACGGCTGCTGCCGCCCGTCGGTCTCGTCGTCGGGTCCTCCGTCATATCGGTCCGTGGTCATCAGAACCCCGCTTCCGCTAGCTTCTCCCAGGTGAGTCCGCCGGTGGGCTTGCGCCCGGCGACGAACGCGTAGACGTATTTGGCGATGAGGTCGACCTCCAGGTTCACGCGCACGCCCCGCTTCAGCCGTCCGAGGGTCGTGACCGCCGCCGTGTGGGGGATCAGCGACACGCGCACACGGTGGTCGTCGACGGCGACCACCGTCAGGCTCACACCGTCGACGGCGATCGATCCTTGATCGACGCTCATGCGGGCGACCGCCTCCGGCGCCTCGATCTCGACGACCAGCGCGTTGTCCTCCGGCGTCACCGCACTGACCACTCCCACGCCGTCGACATGACCGCTCACGAGGTGACCGCCGAGGCGCGAGCGCAACGTCATCGCGCGCTCGAGGTTCACCCGGTCTCCGGGCCGGCGCCCGGACAGCGTGGTGCGGCGCACCGTCTCGGGCATGGCGTCGGCGGTGAAGCCGTCCGCGAGCAGCGATGTGACCGTGAGGCACACGCCGTCCGTGAGGATGCTGTCGCCAATGGCCGTGCCGTCCCTGATCACCCTCGCGCCCAACTCCAGGACGACGCTGTCGGCGCCCGGCCTGGCCGCGCGCAGCGTGCCGACTTCTTCGACGATGCCCGTGAACACCTACTCCTCCTCGTTGCGCAGCTCGCCGCTCACCAGCAGGTCGTCGCAGACGCGGCGCCACTCCACGTCGCGCAGGCGCCACGCACGGTCGACCGCGTCCACGGCGGGCGCGCCGAACAGGTCGGGCGCGCCGCGCCCGACGAAGAGCGGCGCGACGAACAGCAGCACGCGGTCGATCAGCCCCTCGGCGAGCAGGCCTCCGGCGAGCGTGGGGCCGCCCTCGCACAGGACGTCCAGGAGCCCGCGGCCGGCCAGGGCCTCGAGGGCGCCGCGGAGCCCGGCGGTCCCGACCTCCACGAGATCGGCGCCGCGCGCCGCGAGCAGTCTCCTCGTGGCGGCCGACGCCTTCTCCGCGACCACGAGTGTCGGCGTGTGCCGCGCGGTCGCCAGCAGCTTCGCGCCGGCGGGCAGGCCGCCGTCGTGGGTGATCACGACGCGCACCGGGTCGCGGCCGTCGGCGAGCCGGACGGTGAGCTCCGGGTCGTCGCGACGCACGGTCCCGGCGCCGACCATGACCGCGTCCACCCGGCCGCGAAGCTCGTGCACGGTCCGGCGGCTGTCCAAGCAGCTGATCCAGCGGGCGTCGCCGCCCGCTGCCGCGACCTTGCCGTCGAGCGTCATGGCCGCCTTGTAGGTCAGAAGCGGCAACCCGGTACGGTGGAACTTGAGGAACGGCGCGTTCTGGGCTCGAGCCCGCGCCGCCCACTGCTCCTCGGCCAGATCCACCGTCACGCCGCCGTCGCGCAACTGCTTGAGCCCGCGGCCGTCGACCCGTGGGTCGGGGTCCAGCAGCGCGACGAGCGCCCGCGCGACGCCGGCCGCGACTATCGCGTCGGCGCACGGCGGCGTCCGACCGTGGTGACTGCACGGCTCCAGCGTGCAGAACAGGGTCGCCCCGCGAGCCCGGTCGCCGGCCTCGGCGAGCGCCATGGCCTCGGCGTGAGCTTCCCCGGGGGCGAGGTGCCACCCGCGTCCCACCACCTCGCCCTCGCGGACAAGCACCGCGCCGACCAGTGGGTTGGGGTGCGTCCCGCCCCTGCCTCGCTCGGCCAGGGCGAACGCTTCCTCCATGTACCTGTCGTCGTCCATTGAACGAAACGCCCCGAAGCGTGCGCTCCAGGGCGGACGACGCCGAGGCGCCGAACCTGCTTCTCTCATCCGGACTATGACCGTCGGCCCAGGGATCTCACCTGGTCGACCCCTCTCGGGGCTCGCGGGCTCTCACCGCCGGTGGGGACTCTCACCCCGCCCTGAAGCAGTTGGTGTACCGCGGCGATTATACGCTGCCCGCGGCGGCCTGCGCCACTGCGGAGAACCGCTCCTCGATGTCTGAGCCGCCGAAGACGCTCGAGCCGGCCACGAGCCAGTTGGCGCCGGCGCGCGCGAGGACGCCGGCGTTGAGGTCGGTGACGCCACCGTCGACCTCGAGCGCCACGTTCTCGGGCAGATAGGCGCGAGCGCGGGCGATCTTGTCGGTCGACGTCTCGATGTAGCTCTGACCGCCGAAGCCCGGGTCCACGGACATGATCAGCACGAGATCGCAGTGATTCCGCGCCTCGCCCAGCGTCTCCACCGGTGTCGCGGGGTTGAGCGACACCCCCGCGGCGGCGCCGGCGTCGCGGATCTGGGTGAGCACGCGATGCAGGTGCACGCACGCCTCCTGGTGGACGGTGACGACGTCAGCCCCTGCGGCGACGAACTGGGCGATGAACTGCTCCGGCCGCTCGATCATGAGGTGCACGTCGAGGAGCGCGCCGGCCCCGTGCACCAGGTTCTGCAACGCCTTCAGCACCAGGGGGCCGATCGTGATGTTGGGCACGAAATGGCCGTCCATCACGTCGATGTGGATGACGCGCGCGCCGGCGTTGAGCACGCGCTCGACATCGTCGCCGAGGCGACTGAAGTCTGCGGAGAGGATCGAAGGCGCCACGTTGATGCCCCGGATGATGTCTTCCACCGTTCCTCCGATCGGTCGACGGTCGCGGTCCCGTGACCATTCTACCCCGCGGCGGTCTCGGCGCGGCGCAGGCGTGCGATGAAGAACCCGGATGAGCCGTCGTCGGGCGGCAAGGTGAGCAGAAAGCCGCCGGCCGCCGGGTGTGCAAGGCCAGGCCAGGCGGCGCCGAGGTCGTCGGCCGCCCACCCTCCCTCGGCGAGAAGCGGCTGCACGACGGCGAGCGTCTCCGCCTTGGTCACGGTGCACACCGCGTAGGTGAGCACGCCGCCGGGCCTTACGGCGGCGGCGGCCCGCGCGAGCAGCCGCTTCTGCAGCTCCGCGAGGCGCGGCACGTCGGGCGCACGTCGTCGCCAGCGCAGATCGGGGCGCGACGCGAGTGTCCCCAGGCCGCTGCACGGGGCGTCGAGAAGCACGGCGTCGAAGGCACCCTCCCACTCCGTCCGCGCTTCGAGCACGTCGGCGCGCACCACAGTGACCCGTTCGGCCCCAAGACGAGCGAGGTTCGCGACGAGAGCCGCAGCGCGCGTCCCGTCGACCTCCACGGCCGTGATCGCCGACCCGGCCGACAAGGCGGCGAGCTGGCTCGTCTTGGCCCCCGGGGCGGCGCACAGGTCGAGGAAGGCGGCGCCCGGCTCCTTCACCCCCCCGGCGGCCACGATGCCGGCGATCTGCGAGCCTCGGGATTGAGGCGTGACGAGGCCGTCCCGGAACGACGCGGACGGCTCCAGCGGCGGCCCGTCGTAGAGCAACGCGTCGGGGAGGCCGTCGACGCCGCGCACGCCGATCCCCTCCGCCTTCAGCGCCGCTTCCGCGACCGCAAGCCCGCCGCGCAGACGGTTGGTGCGCAGACAGCGCTCCGGCGCCGCGTTCCCCGCCGTGAGCAGGCGCAGCGCCGCTTCGTCTCCGAGGTCGGCGCGGACGCGTCTCACCAACCACGGCGGATAGGAGAGGCGCACCGACCAGGCGCGGGCGTCGTCGCCCTCGCCGAGCCTCGCCAGCGTCGCCCGCCCGTCCGCCGCCACTCGCCGCAGCACCGCGTTGGCGAAGCCGCCCGCGCGCTTGTCGGTGCGCGCCGCGAGCGTGACCGCGTCGTCCACGGCCGCGTAGGCGGGGACGCGATCGAGGAACAGGAGCTGGAACGTCGCGAGGCGCAACGCGTCGCGCACGTCGGGGTGGGCGCTGCGCAGAGGCGCCTTCGTGTAGGCCCCGAGCACCGCGTCGATGGACGCCCGTCGCTTGACGGTGCCGTTCACGAGCTCGTTCGCGAGGCCGCGGTCGGCGCCGGTCAGCGACTCCAGCTCCGGAAGCGCCGTCGCCGAGTCGTCCAGATGGGCGCCGCTCCTGCGCAGCCTCCGCAGGGCGGCGAAGGCCGCCACTCTCGCGGGAGCGACGACGCCGGGACCACGGGACGCCTTGCCGGCGGCGCTCGGGCTCACGGCTGCAACAGGGTCCGCCCTGCGCCTCGGAGGAACTCGGCGGCCGGCATCCGCGTGCGACCCTCCTGCTGGAGCTCGAGCACCTCCACCCAGCCCTCACCGGCGGGGACCGCCAGTCGCCCGGAGGCGGTCGCCGGCGCGGGCCCCACGCCAGGACGCGCGCGCCAGATCAGCGTGCGCCGCCCGGCCACTGCCGTGACCGCGCCGATGTGCGGCGAGAGCGCTCGCACCTGGTCGGCGATGGCCGCCGCCGGGCGTGTCCAGTCGATCTCCTTGTCGCCGGGCCCGATCTTGGCGGCATACGTCGGCTCACCAGCCTGCGGCCGCCACTCCACCGTACCCGCCGCGATCGCCTGGAGCGTGGCCACGACGCCTTCAGCCGCCGCGGGTGCCAGGAGTCCGTAGGCGCGGCCGGCGTCGGCGTCGCGCGGCACGTGGACCGCGCGGACGGCGCCCACCGGCCCATCATCGATCCCTTCCGTCATCCGGAGCGTACACACGCCCAGGTCGGTCTCCCCCGCCATGAGCGCGCGCTCCACCGGAGCGGCGCCGCGCCAGCGGGGCACCAGCGAAGGGTGGACGACGATCGTCTCCACGGCGCGCAAGACGGTCTCGGTCAGGATCTGCCCGTAGGCGCACACGACGAGCACATGCGGGCGCCACTCGAGCAGTTGCGCGAGAGACGAAGCGTCGGACAAACGCTCCGGCTGCAGCACCGGCACGTCGAGCCCGCCGGCGAGCGCCTTGATGCGCGGCGGCCGTGGCGTGCCGTGACGGCCCCGCGGACGGTCCGGGTTGGTGACCAACGCGACCGGAGTGTGGCCACTCGCCGCGAGCCTCTCAAGCACGAGCTCGGCGAAGCGCGCGGTGCCTGCGAAGGCGAACCGCATGCGGGTCAGAGCCCTCCCTCGATCGCCCCCGGGGCACCGCTCGCCTCGTTGTCGCGCAAGGTGCGAAGCGCCGCGGCCCGCGCGCTCCGGGAGGTGCGGTCGACGATGAGGACGCCTTCCAGATGATCGTGCTCGTGCTGGATGACGCGGGCCTCGAAACCCTCCGCGCGGAAGTCGAGCGGCTCGCCGTCCACGTCGAAGCCCCGGACCCGTACGGTCAGCGCACGCGCCACAGGCATGGTGACGCCGGGGACGCTGAGGCACCCCTCGTCGGCTTCCTCGGTGTCGTCAGAGTACTCGTCCAGTATCGGGTTGACGAGCACCTTCGGGTCGTCGTCGACGTCGTAGACGAGCAGGCGGCGCAGCACGCCCACCTGGGGTGCGGCCAGCCCTACCCCGGGGGCGTCATGCATCGTACGGATCATCCGCCGGGCGAGCTTGCGCAGGCCGCGGTCGAACTCGGTGACCTCGCGCGCGTGCTCTCGCAGGACCGGGTCGCCGATCACGCGGATCTCCTTGCGGGCCTCACGGTGCCTGCGGGAGACCTCGACGTCGTCGGGGATCCGTGTCGTCTGTGTGGTCTCGTTCATCGCCTCAATGCTACCTCAAGTCGCCGTCACAGCCACTGCGGCTCGACGTCCGGGACGACACGGACCCCGCGGGCGGCGTAACGGTCTCGGTTCTCCGCCAGCCAGACGCGCAGCACATCGAGGGTGTTCCCCGTTTGCGTCGTCTTTATGACCAGACGGCTGGCGTGCCGATCGCGCTCGCGCCACAGCGGGCCGGGGCCGAGCACCTGGGCCGTGTCTCCCAGCCGGGCGCTGAGCCGCTCCGCTGTGAACCGCCCCGCCACGTCGACCTTCTCGCGGGACGCGCCCGAGAGGTCGAGCCCGACGAGGAAGCCGGCGGGCGGGTACCCCAGCTCCCGCCGGCGTTCCAGTTCTTCCGCGTAGAACTCCTCTTCCTTGCCCGCCGCGGCGAGCGCGATCGGCCGCGCCTCGGGGTCGAGGGTCTGCACCAGCACGCGCCCGGGCCGGTCGCCGCGGCCGCTGCGGCCGCCGACCTGGATGAGGAGCGCGAAGGTGCGCTCCTCGGCGCGAAAGTCGGGGAAGTGCAGCGTGAGATCGGCGTTCACCACGCCGACCAGGGTCACATCCGGGAAGTGGTGCCCCTTGGCGATCATCTGCGT
>CAZJGT010000075.1:0-10718 GCA_964545565.1 uncultured Thermoleophilia bacterium | reverse complement strand
AGCGCCCGGGCGCTGAGCTTGGCGCCGCACAACGCGCAGTGGGCGCTGGCGATGGAGCGGACCGTCGCAGAGGTCCCGATCAGAGGCGCGTCGACACTGCCGGACTGGGGCGGCAGCGGATGGACCTGGCCCATGGAGCCCTCCCCTCGAGGCGACTGCGGCCTCCGGAGCGGGGGCCACGACACCGGTTGTCTGGTTGAGTCTTGCCCCGAACACCCCGGCCCGTAACGCCGACGGACGGCTCACTGTCGCCACGCGGCGCAACGCTTTGTCGCCGCTCCCGTAGCAGGCAAGCCGCCGACCGAGTAGCATCGTCTTGGGCCGGCGGGCCCACCGGGCCCGCCCAATGGGAGGGAGTCTGCATGAGACGACTGTTCGCAGCGGCCATTCTGTGCGCCGCGTTCCTGTTGCTGACCGGCGTAGCCGCGGCGGCGCCGGGGCTGCTGCACCCGGCGGGGAACACCCGCGAGCCGGCCCGCGCACCGCTGGCCAAGGCACGCGTCGACCGCGCGCCGTACCGCTTCGAGCCGCTCGCACGCAGCCTGACCGGCAGCGGCACGATCAGCCTGAATGTGTACACGTACGACGGCACCCCGGAAGTGGGCGCCAACGTGGGCTGGTGGGTGTTCGGAGACACGGACTACGGCTTCGGGACGGGCGCGACCGACGACGCCGGGCACGTGGACATGTACGGGGTCCCCGCAGCCACCGCCGACAACGGCGAGATCGCCGTGTTCGCCGACGACGACGCGAGCACGATGTACGACCTCTGGGGCCTCTCGTGGGGTGCATCCGGTTGGACCGGCGGCCTGCAGCCCGGGCGGCTGCCGGTCACCCTCGTGCGCAGCACGGACAAGAACTGGAACAACTGGGACTACGCGAGGGCGCGCCTCTGGTCCCAGCAAGGCGCCGAGACCCACCTCGCGCGCTCCGACATCGCGCGCGCGGCGGAGACGACCAGCGGATACGCCGCCACCATCACCACTGGCCCAGAGCAGCTCAGCGCCGGCACCATCTACTTCTGGGACGACGAAGGCATGGAGCTGTCGTCGGTGAACGGCACCGCCGTCTCGCCGGGGACCACCGCAGGCCCTGGGCTCAGCGTGCGCCAAGCGGACGCCCAGCGCGTGTGGATGGACTACTGGGGCTCGGGCAAGCCCGGCACCAGCACCTGGCTCATCATGAACAACTTCCCCGCTGGGTGGACCAACGCCATCACCGGCGTCGCCGGCTGGCCGCAGACCGCGGCGTCCAGGTCGTTCGGCTCCGCGACCAGCACCGGCGCCAAGAACACCGTCAAGCGCATCACCATCCCGAGCGGGGCGGCCCCCGGCTACGCCTACTGGGTCTGGGCCGACCACCAGGACGGCACGCTCTCGCTGGTGACCTCGTTCCAGACCTGCACGCTCAAGCCCAGCAAGGCCTCCGTGCGCAAGGGCGCGGCCATCACCCTGAGCGGCGTGGTCCCGATCAAGGGACACGAAGGAAGCACGAAGGGCACGCGCAAGTACGTGACGATCTACAAGACGACCTCGTCGAAGCTGGCGAAGAAGGGCCAGCCGGCGAAGTCCGGCGGAGCCTCCCGCGTCGCCGGCTGGACCAAGGTCGCCAAGGTCCGCACCGACGGCCTCGGCAAGTACCGCAAGGCCTCGATCCGCCCGACGCGGACCACCTGGTACGCGGCGTGGTACCCGGGCGATTCCTGGTACTGGGGCGCGTGGACCTCGCTGGCCAGGGTGACCGTCAGGTAGACGAGACGGACAAGCACGCGCGCCGGAGGCGCGAACGCGGCGGAGGGCCGGGCCTGTGGAAGCAGCCCCGGCCCTCCGTGTCTTATCCTCGGAGCATTATCTATAAGCACTACTGATTTGCAGGAACACGTTTGCTTATGGACAATAGCTGTGTCACCGGCTACCTGCGAGGACGTCCATGACCAGACGGTTCACCCCCACTGCCGACGTGCCACGCATCGACCATGGTGTCACGATCTTCCGCAGCTGCCTCGTCTCGGCCGAGTACCCGGGCGTCGAGGCGTCGACCAAGTGGCTCCTCGAGCGCCTGGGTATCGAGTACACGGTCAACCCGGATCAGACCTGCTGTACCGGCCTCGGCTACTATTCGGACCTCATGCCCATCCAGACCACCGTCGGGATCGCGGCGCGCAACGCCTGCGTCGTGGTCGACGACGAGCACCCCGTGATGGGCTATCTGTGTTCCACCTGCTACGCGGTGAACAAGAAGGCGCGCAACATCCTGGACGTGCCCGAGTACCGCGCCGCGACCAACGAGGTGCTCGCTCAGGTCGGCCGTGAGTACGACGACCGCGTGGCCGGCGCCGTGCAGCACAAGCATGTGCTCGACGTCCTCTGGGGCGCACGCGACGACATCCCGCGACTCGTCCGGCATCGCCTCGACGGCATCAAGGTAGCGACGCACCCGGCCTGTCACTACTGCAAGGTCTTTCCCGACGAGGCTCTCGGCGACAACGAGAACTTCATGGTGCCGGAGGAGCTGCTCGTCCCCGCCGGCGTCGTCTGTACCGGCGCGTACAACGAGAAACAGACGCACTGCGGCGCCGGGTTCCGCCAACGCTTCGTCAACCCCTCGATCTCGCTCGGGGTGACGCAGAAGAAGCTCCAGCGGCTGGCCGAGGAACAGATCGACGTCCTCGTGCACATGTGTCCCAACTGCCACGTCCAGTTCGACCGCTACCACGACGTCATCTCGGCGACGGCGGGCGAGGACTACCCGTTCGTGCACCTGCACGTGCAGCAGCTCCTCGCGCTGGCGCTGGGCGCCGACCCCGAGAAGGTCGTCGGCGTCCAGTCCCACTCCCAGGACGTCGAGCCTTTTCTCGAGCGCATCGGCGCGCGGCAACCACACATGGCGGGCGCGGGAGTCGCGCGATGAGGGCCGGCGTCTTTCTCTGCGAGTGCGGCGGCAACATCAGCGGCGTGCTCGACCTCGAGCGCCTGGCCGATCACGTGCGTACGCTCGACGGCGTCACCATGGTGGCGATCGACCAGTTCATGTGCGGTACCGACGGGCATGAGCTCATCTCCGAGGCGGTCGAGGAACGCGGCCTCGACCACCTCGTGATCGCGAGTTGCTCACCGCGCTTCCAGGGGCCGACCTTCGAGCGGATCGCGCGCGACCTCGGCCTCGGCGAGAACGCAGTCGCCTTCGCCAACGTGCGCGAGGGCTGTTCCTTCGTGCACCGCGACCAGCCCGAGCTCGCCCAGGAGAAAGCCAAGAGCATCGTCGCCGGCGCCGTGGCGCGCGTGCACCAGCAGAGCGACCTTCCGCGTCGCCGCACCTTCCTGCACCGCAGCGTGATGGTCGTGGGCGGCGGCATCGCGGGCATGACCGCCGCCGAGGAACTGGCGGCGTGCGGCATGGACGTGCACCTCGTCGAGCGCCAGCAATCGCTCGGTGGCTCCATGGCGCGCCTCGCCAAGACATTCCCCACCGAGGACTGCGCGATGTGCTCGCTGGCTCCGAGGCTCACCAGCACCGCCCTCGAGGGCCGCATCCACATCCACACGCTCACCGACGTGGACGAGATCGGCGGGCCTCCGGGCGAGTTCCGCGTCAAGCTCCGCCACCGCCCACGCTACGTCAGCGAGTCCTGCGTCGGCTGCGGCGAGTGCGTCGCCGTGTGCCCCGTACACTACCCGAGCGAGTTCGAGTTCGGCGTCGCCGAACGCACTGCTATCTCACGACCCTTCTCCGGAGCCGTGCCGGCCACGTTCGCCGTCGAGAAAAAGGGCTGGAGTCCGTGCAAGGGCGCCTGCGCCGTGCACACCTCCGCCCAGGGCTACGTGGCGCTGGTCGGCGCCGGCCGACTCGAAGACGCCTATCGAGTGGCGAGCGAGCCCAACCCGTTCCCCAGCGTCTGCGGCCGCATCTGCACGCGCCTCTGCGAGACCGCCTGCGCCCGCGGCTCCGTCGATGAGCCCGTCGCCATCGCCGCCATCAAGCGCTTCGTCGCCGACGCCGTGGGGCCGACGCTGCCGGTGGAACCGGCGCCGGTCATCCACGCGGAGCCGGTCGCCGTGATCGGCGCCGGCCCGGCCGGCCTCACGTGCGCGCGCGACCTCGCCGACCTGGGTTACAGGGTCACCGTGTTCGAGGCGCAGCCCGTCGCCGGCGGCATGCTGCGCCTCGGCATCCCCGACTACCGCCTGCCGCACGACGTCATCCAGCGTGAGGTCGACCAGGTGCTCGCCAAAGGCATCGAGCTGCGTCTGGGGCAGCGCGCCGGCGTGGACTTCACCGTCGACGGCCTCCTGGCGCAGGGCTTCGGCGCCGTGTACCTCGCCACAGGGCTCCAGAAGAGCGCCCCGGTGGAGCTCCCGGGCGGCGACCTTCAGGGCGTCGCGCAGGCCGTCGAGCTGCTGCGCGTGCTCAACCTCGGCGGCACGCCCGCCGTCGGCGCGAAGACCGTGGTCATCGGCGGCGGGGACGTGGCGCTCGACGCCGCCCGCAGCGCCATCCGACTGCAGAGGCAGGCCGGCCTCGAGCCCCACGTGACCCTCGTCTACCGGCGCACGGACGTCGAGATGCCGGCCAACGCGTCCGAGGTCAGGGAAGCCCGCGAGGAAGGCCTCTCGGTCGAGTTCCTGGTGCAGCCGCTCGCCATCCGCGGCGAGGGCGGTCTGGTCACGGGCATCGACCTGCAGCGCTGCGAGCTGGGCGATCCGGACGCGTCCGGCAGGCGTCAGCCGGTGCCCCTGGAAGGCTCCGAGTTCATGCTGGACGCCGACACCGTGGTCTTCGCGGTCGGCCAGGCGCTGGTGGACGACTTCGCGCGGGGCTGCGACGGTCTCGAGTTGGAGAACGGCCAGATCCGCATCGACCGCGCGACGCTGTCGACGACGCGCGAGGGCGTGTTCGCCGGCGGCGATGCCGCCGCGACGGGTCTCTTCACCGCCATCGAGGCGGTGGCGGCCGGCCGGCGCGGGGCGGCCGCCATCCACAACTACCTGCGCGCTGAACGGCTGCTCCCCGTCTGGGACGACGAGCACGAGGTCGCGCGGCCCGACGATGACGAGCTGGCCGCCGTCGAGATGGGCCGACGCGTGCCTATGACGCTGGTCGACGGCCTGCTGCGCCGGGAGGACTGGAACGAGGTGGGCGCGGGCTACACGGAGGAGGAGGCCCGCGCCGAGGCGTCCCGCTGCCTCAACTGCGCCGTCTGCAGCGAGTGCGACTCCTGCCTGCGTGCCTGCCCGAGCGGCGCCGTGGACTGGGACCAGACGGCGACCGAGGAGGAGATCACCGTCGGCACCGTGATCATCGCCACGGGCCATCAGGAGTTCGACGCCGTCAGGAAGCTGCCGCTCGGGTTCGGCCGCTACCGCAACGTGCTCACGCAGAGCCAGCTGGCTCGCCTGCTGTCGGCGGCGGGGCCGACCGAGGGCGAGCTCGTGCGGCCTTCAGACGGCGCGCCGCCGAAGAAGATCCTCATGCTGCAATGCGTCGGCTCGCGAGACTGCACGAGCAGCGGCAACGAGCACTGCTCGGCGATCTGCTGCCTGTTCGCCACCCTGCACAGCTCGCTGATCAAGCAGCACGACCCGACCGTGGAGGTCACCATCGGCTACACCGACATGCGCACGCCCGGCAAGGCGCATGAGGAGTACTACCGCCTGGTCCAGGAGCGCGGCGTGCGCTACGTGCGCGGCCGCGTCGGCGAGATCCTCGAGGAGCGGAACGGCGATCTCACCGTGCGCCTCGAGAACACCATGACGGGTCGCAAGCAGGAGGAGCGTTTCGACATGGTCGTGCTGAGCGCCGGCCTCGAGGCGTCGCAGGGCACGCGCGACATCGCCCGCGTGGCCGGCCTCCAGACGGCGGCGGCCGGCTTCGTGCGCGAGTATCACCCCAAGCTCCGGCCCGTGGACACGCAGCGCGCCGGCATGTTCGTGGCCGGCACCGCCCAAGGCCCGAAGACCATCCCCGAGTCGATCGCCCAGGCAAAGGCCGCGGCGGCCCGTGCCGTCAGCATGCTGAGCACGGGCTTCGCGATGACGCCCGCCCAGGTCGCGGCCGGCGACCCCGTCGTCTGCATCGGCTGCGGCGTCTGCGA
The DNA here is from genome assembly GCA_964545565.1 of uncultured Thermoleophilia bacterium. Lineage (GTDB taxonomy): Bacteria > Actinomycetota > Thermoleophilia > UBA2241 > UBA2241 > CAIXSE01. The sequence continues at coordinate 4,627 of CAZJGT010000075.1, read as the reverse complement.
GACGGCCTGCCCGCAGGGCGCGATCACGCTGACGCCCGGCGCCGGCGCCCACTCGGTCGTCGACCCGAACGTCTGCCGCGGCTGTGGCATCTGCGCCGCGGAGTGCCCGACGGGAGCGATCCAGCTCGGCGGCTACAGCGACGCCGAAGTGCTGGCGGAGGCGACGGTCTGATGACCGCCTCCACACAACCGGACGGCGGCGGCCGCAAGATCGTCGCCTTCTGTTGCCGCGAATGCGCCTACGCGGCGGCCGACGCGAGCGCCAACGCGCGCACGCCGCTGCCGCCGACGGTGCGCCTCGTGCTCATGCCGTGCACCGGCCGCGTCAGCCCGCTGCACCTGCTCAAGGCGCTGGCCGAAGGCGCCGACGGCGTCATGGTCGCCGGCTGCCTGCTCGGCCAGTGCCACTACCGCGAGGGCAATTTCAAGGCCGTCGACAGAGTGGCCTTCGTGCAGCGTCTGCTCAAGAGCGTCGGCGTGGAGCCGGAGCGCTGCCGCATGTTCACCATGAGCGCCGGCGAGCCGCCGCGGTTCGTGGCGGCCGTGCGCGAGATGGACCGCACCATCTGCGCCCTGCCGCCGCTGCCGCGGTCCGAGGGCGACGCCGCAGATCACGGAGGGGGGCGGACCGGGATCACCACGGCGCCCGGCGCCTCGCCGGCCGCAGAGCGCTCGCCGGACGAAGCGCGGCCGGTCTCCGCGGCCGGGGTGGCCTGATGCCCCTCTCCCACCGCGGACGCGCGATCCTGAGCCGCGTGCCCGGCGGCTCCCTGCGAAGCACCACCGGCGTCGGCTGCGAGATCGTGCGCCACGAGGAGCTCTGCGTCGGCTGCGGCACGTGCGCGAGCAACTGCCCCAGCGGCGCCTGCGAGCGCGGCGAGTCCTTCGACGTCCGCCAACTCCTGGACGCGCCGGCGGGCAGCCGTCGTGGTGAGCTCGGCGGCGCGCTCCGGCGCCTCATGCGCCACGAGCCGGACGGCCCCGTCGAGGTGCCGGGGCGCGTCACCGTCTACCGGACCATCGTCTACGACGACGAGAAGTGCCTCGGCTGCGGCACCTGCGTGCGCGGCTGCCCGGTCGACGCGATCGAGGCGCGGCCGCCGAGAGCCGACGCCGGCCCCTCCCAGCCGGCCGCGGCAGAGGCGGCGCCCACATGACCCCCCCACCCGGCGTGGCCGGAGGCGCCTCTCGCCCACTGGTGCTCCTCTGCGAGTGCGCCGGTACGCTCGCCAACATCGACTTCGACCGGCTCGAGAAGCACACGCGCCTCTGCGCCGACGTGGTCCGCGACACCCACTGGTGCAGCCGCGTCGGCCAAGCGCGTATGTTCGAGCTCATGGGCGCTGGAACCGGAGGCGAGGCCGGCGACGGACGTCAACTCGTCTTCGCCGGCTGCTCGGCCGATTTCGCCGCGCGCCGCTTCCAGAAGCTCACGGCACGTGGCCTCCACTTCGGGATCGCCGACATCCGCGAGGGCTGCAGCTGGGTCCACGGCGGCGACGTGGAGGCGGTGACCGACAAGGCGAGCCGCATCATCGACTCGTCCGTCGCCTACCCGGACGCTCCCTCCGACACGATGAGCTACGCCGAGCGCTGCGACAGCGTCGTGGTCATCGGCGGCGGTGTGGCCGGCACGCAGGCCGCCGCCGAGCTCGCCCAGATGGGTCATCACGTCGACCTGGTCGAGCGGCGGCCGTTCCTCGGCGGTCACGCCGCCCGCATCGGAACCGTGTTTCCCACCAACGATTGCGGCCAGTGCCTGCCCACCACCGACGCACAGGCCGGCACGCGCAAGTGCTTCCACCGCAACGTCGCCATCGACCACCCTGACCTCAGTATCCATCGCCGCTCCACCGTGGAGTCCGTCAGCGGCCATCCCGGCGACTTCCAGGTGAGCATCCGCACGCTCCCCAACATCGTCACCGACGCCTGCATCAACTGCGGCACCTGTGAGACGGTCTGCGAGGTGGAGTCGTCCGAGCTGGGCAAGAAGGCGATCTTCACCGAGTTCTACGATGGGCGCGTGGTGCGCACCGTCGACCTCGAGACCTGCGCCTTCTGCGGCGCGTGCGTCGGCGAATGCCCGGTGGAGGCGATCGACTTCGCGCAGTCGCCGACGCGCGTCACCGTGCGGGCCGGCGCGATCCTCGCGGCCACCGGCTGCGAGCCCGCGCCGCGCGAGTGCTTCGACTACCTCGGCTACGACGGCGAACACGTCGTCACGCAGGTGGAGCTCGCGGAGATGCTCGACGACTGGTCGGCGCAAGCCTCTCTCGGCCGGATGCCGGTCGAGGAGCTGGTGATGATCCAATGCGCCGGCTCACGCGACCAGCGCCACCTGCCACACTGTTCGCGGCTCTGCTGCATGATCGCGCTCAAGCACGCGCTCCGGCTCAAGAAGCTCTTCCCGGCGATGAAGGTGACCATCTGCTACCTGGAGATGCGGACCGCCGGCGTCGGCTATGAGAACTGGTTCCTGGACGCGCGCCGCGCGGGTGTCGAGTTCCTGCGCGGCACACCACCTGAGGTCCAGTTCGACGCGGTCGGGCGGCCGGTGATCGAGGTCGAGGACGTCACCGCCGCGCGCAAGCGCGTGCTGCGGCCGGACCTCGTCGTCCTCAGCACCGGCGTGGTGCCGCCGGAGGGGACCGAGGAACTCACGCAGACGCTGGCCATCGCGCGCGACAAGGACGGCTTCGTCGAGATCCTCGATCGCAAGAACCGCGCCACCGAGACGAGCGGAGAGGGCGTCTTCGTCTGCGGGTCCGCCGCCGGCCCCAAGGCCCTCATCGAGGTCAACACCGAAGCGTGGGCGGTGGCCAGCGAGATCCACAACTTCCTCACGTCGGCCGGGCGTCGCGGAGCCCCGGCGTCGCGGGTCGACGCCTCCCAGTGCGTCGGCTGCGACACCTGCTCCACGATGTGTCCGTTCGACGCCATATCGCTCGTCGACCGCCCACTCTGGGAGGCGCGGCCGGACGCGGTGAAGGACGACGGCAAGCTGGCCGTCATCGACGCAGAGAGCTGCCGCGCCTGCGGCATCTGCGCCGCCACCTGTCCTGAGGTGGCGATCACGCACAACCTGAGCGACGACGCCCTGTTCGGTCGCATCGCGACCATGACGCAGGGCGTCGAGAAGCCGGTCGTCGGCTTCTACTGCAGGGAGTGCGCCGGCGCCGCCATCGGCCTGGCCGGCCAGCGGCGCGACAAGTACCCGGAGGGTGTGCGCCTCATCGAGTTGCCGTGCCTCGGACGTCTCGGCGCCCTGCACATCGTGGAGGCGGCGCGTCTGGGCGCGGCCGGCGTGTTCCTCGCCGGCTGCGCGGAGGGTCGCTGCCAGTACCGCGAAGGCGACGCGAGCGCGCTCGAACAGATGACCATCGCCGAGGAGGTACTGGCGGACGGCGGTAGGCCGTTGCCGCTCGAGCTGTGGCATCTCTGCGCCGTCGACCGTCTCAGCGTGGGCCGGCGCATCCGCCTCTTTCACGCTCGGGCCGTCGGCGACGAGCTCTCCGAAGCGCTCGTCGCGCGGGAGATGGAGTTGATCGGCGCCCCGGCTGCGGCCGGCGCCGGCTGCTCGGGAGGTGGGTCCTGTGACTGCGGCCGCTGACACACGAGGCTACCCACGGGAGGTGACGGAGGAGTTCGAGGCCCTCAAGGCGGAGTGTGCGATCTGCTACCAGTGCGGCACCTGCACCTCCAGCTGCCCCAGCGGCCGCGAGCTGTACCGCGGTCCACGGCGCATCGTCCGGCTCATCCTCGCCGGCGAGATCGAGGCGGTCCTGAAGAGCGACGACCTGTGGCGCTGCACCGAATGCGGCACCTGCAGCGAGGTCTGCCGGATGGGCATCGACGTGGCCGGCGTCCTGCACCGGCTGCGCCTGCTGGAGCGCGCGCACGGCGCCATCCGCTGCGCCGAACGCACCGCTGCGGACGTGGCGACAGCGCACCTCAAGAGGCGCCCCCGCATCGACAACATGCGCTTCGGCGCGGCCATGGTCACCAAGGGCTTCATCCCCAAGGACAAGGTAGGCGCCGCGGAGACCGGACTACGGCTCACGAAGCAGTTGGTGCCCGGCGGGAAGAAGGCGACCGACGAGACCGTGCCGGCGGACGAAGCCCTGCGGGCCGGCGCCGTCACCCTGCCCTTCTACGCCGGCTGCACGATCCCGCAGGATCACGAGCTTCACGTTACGATCCATGCCGTGGCCGCAGACTTCGGCGTCCGCTTGGGCGAAGCGGCGGGCGCCGGCTGCTGCGGCCACCCCAGTCGCGGCGCCGTGGCCAGCCTCTACCAGACCGACGAGCGCGTCTACACCGCCTGCCCCGCCTGCGATGCGAGCCTCGCCGAGAGCGGCATCGAGACGGTCCCGCTCTGGGATGCGCTCACCGAACACGCCGGCCGCAGCCCGTCGATCTCCCTGAGGGCGACGGACGAGCGCTTCGTCCCCTACGTCGGCTGCCTCGCCGATCGCGACGCCGCACTGGCTGCGCTCGGCCAGGCGGCGGAGCAGGCCGGCGCCGTGATGGTCACCGACTATCCGACGCTGCACAGCGGCTGCTGCGGCGCCCTGGGCGGCATGTACCGGGGCGCCACCAAGAGCAGCGCGCGGCTCCTGGAGTTCGC
>CAZJGT010000074.1:0-10726 GCA_964545565.1 uncultured Thermoleophilia bacterium | reverse complement strand
TTGCCGCCGGTGGTCGCGCTGGCGACGTTCGTATTCGTTCGCTGGAGGGCCCGCCGGTGGGCTTCCACGGTGCGGTAGCAGGCGGGGCGGCCGAGTCTGGGCGGGAGACCGGCAGCCGCCGGTCAGATGAGCGCGTCCGCGACGGCTGCCGCCACCACGAGCGCAAGGCATGGCCCCGTGACCTTGAAGAGCGCCCACGCCGCGGCTGTGGAGGGGCGCAGCAGCAGCCGTGCGGTGAACGCCCAGAGGAGTACGGCCGCGAGGCTCATGCCGGTTGCGTAGACGAGGCCGAAGAGGCCGGCGCCGAGCGGCGCCGCCAGCACGACCGTGAGGCCGAGGACGAAGCCGGCGATGAGGCGTCGCGTCGCCACATCCCCGTACGCGGCCGGCGGCGTGGGGACACCCGAGGCGCGGTAGTCGTCGCCGAGGGCGAGTGTGAGCGCCCAGGAGTGGGGCGGCGACCACACGGTGATCAGCACGCAGAGGAACAGGATGGCGCCAGACCACGGCGCTCCGGTCGCGGCCCAGCCGATGAGTGCGGGGAACACGCCGGCGAATCCACCCGGCACGGCGCTGAGTGCGGTGCGCGGCTTGAGCAACAGCGTGTAGACGAGCACGTAGTAGGCGGCGCCGAGCAGCGCGAAGAGCGCGGCCAGGCCGCCGGCGACGGCCCACAGGGCCGCCGCCCCGGCGGCCACGGCGAGCACGCCGGTGAGCGCCGCCCGCGCCGGTGCGATGCGGCCGGAGGCCGTAGGGCGCCGGCGCGTGCGCGCCATGAGCCGGTCCGCGTCGCGCTCGATGACGTTGTTGAGGACCGCCGCGCCGCCGACGGTGAACGCGGTCGCGGCGAGGACGACGAGCACACGCCACGCCGCCGGTGCGCCGCAGAGCAGCATGGCGGCGAGCACGGTGACGAGGAACAAGGCGACGATGCGCGGCTGGGCGGCCATGACGTAGTCCATCAACGCCATTCTGCCGCATCGGGCTCGATCCGTGCCATGATACGCTCGCCGGTGCGCATCGCTGCCGGCGCTCGACAAGGAGGAGGAGTGGCTGGAGCGTCGCACGAACGTTCTCGCCGGCCGCGCCCGCGGACGACGGCCGCGGCGTTCGCCACGGCCGCACTGGTCGCCGCCGCGCTGCTGCTCTCCGGCTGCGAGTCGCCCAGCATCCTCCGCTCCGAGGGCTCGGCCGGCGACGAGATCGTCACGCTGGCCTTCTGGATCTTCGCCATCCTCGCCGTCGTCCTGCTCACGGTGTGGGCGCTCCTCGTCTTCGTCGTCATCCGCGGCCGCAAACGGCCCGAGTCGGAGGCGTCACAGACGAGGGGCAACCTCAAGATCGAGATCGTGTGGACGGCCATCCCGGCCGTCATCGTGACCATCCTCTTCATCCTCACCGTCCAGACCACCGAGCAGATCGCGATGCCCGACCCCGGTGCTCAGTTCACCGCCGTCGGGCGCCAGTGGTGGTGGGACTTCCAGTTCGAGAAGCTGGGCTTCAAGTCGCCCAACGAGGTCTACGTGGTGAAGGATCGGCCGACCTCCATCGACGTCCGGTCGGCCGACGTCATCCATTCGTTCTGGGTGCCGCAGATGGGCGGCAAGGTCGACATGATCCCCGGGCATATCAACCACATCCGCTTCATCCCGCTCACCGCCGGCGAGTATCTCGGCGAGTGCTCCGAGTTCTGCGGCGTGCAACACGGCCGCATGCGCTTCCTGTTCGTCGTCGTGCCGGCGGAGGAGTACGCCGCCTGGGTCGAGCGCCAGCAGCGGCCGGCGGCTCGGCCACGAGGCGCGGACGCCGTCGCCGGCGGGAAGGTCATCGCGTCCGTAGGTTGCGGCAGCTGCCACGCCATCCGCGGGACGACCCTGCGGGGCACCTTCGGTCCCGACCTCACGCACTTCGGCAGCCGCGGCGGCATCGCCGCCTACACGCTGCGCAACACGCCGGACAACCTGCTCCGCTGGATCCGGGACCCGCAGGCCGTGAAGCCCGACTGCGCCATGCCCAACGTGCCGCTTCCGCTGCAGCAGCAGAAGGAGATCGCGGCCTATCTCGAGGAGCTCAAGTGAGTGACGTCGCGGTACCGCCCGTCGCCGCCACGGCTGCCGTCCGGCGCGGCGGTATCGGCGCCTGGCTCACGACCACGGACCACAAGCGCATCGGCCTGCTCTACATCGGCACGTCGCTGGTCTTCTTCGTCATCGCGGTGACCTTCGCCGTGCTGATGCGCACGCAGCTCATGCGTCCGGACATGGGCTTCCTCTCGCCGCAGCAGTACAACGAGATCTTCTCCATGCACGGCACGACCATGGTGTTCCTCTTCGCCATGCCCATGCTGATCGGCCTCGCCAACTACTTCCTGCCGCTGCAGATCGGCGCGCGCGACATGGCCTTCCCGCGCGCCAACGCCCTGGGCTACTGGCTCACGCTCTTCGGCGGCCTGCTGCTGTTCAGCAGCTTCGCCTTCGGCGGCGCCATGGACACCGGCTGGTTCAGCTACGCGCCGCTCACCTCCAAGGCATACTCGCCGCACGATGGGGTCACCTTCTGGACCATCTCGCTGGTCCTCCTCGGCGGCTCCTCGATCCTCGGCTCGATCAACTTCATCGTCACCTGCCTGCGCTTCCGCGCCAAGGGGATGGGGCTCTGGCAGATGCCGCTCTTCTCGATCTCGTGGTTCTTCAACTCCTTCCTGATCCTGTTCGCCTTTCCCAGCCTGACCGCCGCCGTCGCTCTCCTGTACCTCGATCGCCAGTACGGCACGAGCTTCTTCGATCCGGCCGGCGGCGGTGACCCGATCATCTGGCAGCATCTCTTCTGGTTCTTCGGTCACCCGGAGGTGTACATCCTCGTCCTGCCGGCCTTCGGCATCATGAGCGAGGTCGTCCCCGTCTTCTCCCGCAAGCCGCTCTTCGGGCGCGAATCCATGATCGTGATGCTCGGCCTGATCGGCTTTCTCGGCTTTCTCGTGTGGGCGCACCATATGTTCGCCACCGGCCTGCCCACGCTGTTCAACACGGTCATGGCGGCGACCAGCATGCTGATCGCGATCCCCACGGGCGTGAAGATCTTCAACTGGCTCGCCACCATGTGGGGCGGCGCCCTGCGCTTCAAGACGCCGCTCCTCTTCGCCTGCGGGCTGATCGCCCTCTTCACCGTGGGAGGCATCACCGGCGTGACGCTGGCCGTGGTGCCCTGGAACTGGCAGGTGACCGATACCTACTACGTCGTCGCGCATTTCCACAACGTCCTGCTCGCCGGAACCGTCTTCGCCGTCTTCGCCGGCCTCTACTACTGGTTCCCCAAGGTGACCGGCCGGTACATGGACGATCGTCTCGGCCGGGTGCAGTTCTGGCTCACGGCGATCGGCTTCAGCGCCACCTTCTTCCCCATGTACGCGCTCGGCATCCTCGGCATGCCGCGGCGTGTGTACACCTACGCGGGGGACCTGGGCTGGAACGAGCTCAACCTGGCCGCATCGCTGGGCGGCTACGTACTCGCCTTCTCGTTCCTGCTCCTGGTCTACAACCTCCTCAAGAGCGCCCGCACCGGGGAGGTGGCCGGCGACAATCCCTGGCGCGCCTGGACCCTGGAATGGGCGACGAGCTCGCCGCCCCCGAGCGGCAACTTCGCGCGCCTGCCGCTGGTGCGCAGCGAGCGGCCGCTCTGGGACCTCGAACAGGCGGGGAGGATGGGCGCGGAGGCCGCGGTTTACGCGCTGCCGCCCGAACCCGGGCAGCACACGATCACGCCTTTCTGGATGGGCTTCGGCATCCTCGTCATCGCCGTGGGCCTGCTCAGCACATGGGTCGTGATCGTGATCGGTGTGCTCATCCTGCTGATCACCCTGGCGGTGTGGATGAACGGACGCTGGATCGAGCCCGAGATCGTGCCGGTGGAGGGCCGGCGCTTCTCGTTCATCGGGCTCGGCACGCTCATCTTCATCGGCTCCGAGTCGGTCTTCTTCGCCTCGCTCATCGCCGCCGCCATCCATCTGCAGATCCACGCGGACCTGCTGGAGCGGGAGAGGCCGGAGATCGTTCTTCCGCTGGTGAACACCCTCGTCCTCTTCACCAGCGGCGTCACGGCGCACTACGCGCAGGTGGCGTACCGCAAGAGCCGTCGCGGCGGTTTCTTCGCCCTGCTCATCCTCACCGTCGTGCTCGGCGCGGCGTTCCTCGGCGGCCAGATCTGGGAGTACTCGAGGCTGCCGTTCGGACTGGCGACCGACCTGAGCGCCTCGATCTTCTACACCCTGACCGGGTTCCACGGGATGCACGTGCTGTGCGGCCTCGGCGTGCTCGTCTACCTGTTCTTCCGGGCGCGGCATGAGCTGCGGCTGGCGCCCGGCGAGCGCCGGCCGCTCGAGCCAAGTCCCGGTACGGGTGGTCTGGTCGACTCCGGGACGTACTACTGGCACTTCGTCGACGCGGTCTGGGTCGTCGTCTTCGTCGTCGTCTATCTGCTGTAGACGAATGCGCGCGCGGCGGTACGGCACGGGCTCGATCGCGGCGCTGCTGCCGCTGCTCGTGGCCGCCGCCTGCGCGGCCGCGTTTCCGGCGACCGCCCTCGCCCACACCGTGTTCGAGGGCTCGACGCCGGAGGCCGGCGCCTCCGTCCCCGAGTCTCCGAAGCGCATCGTGCTCGCCTTCTCCGAGGCGCCGGAGGTGGACCTCTCCATCGTCAAGCTCCTCGACTCGAGCGGTGCGGAGGTCGCCGGCGTCACCGCGGCGCAAGCCGTCGGCGGCGACCCTGCGAAGCTCGAGGTGACCCCGTCGCAGCCGCTCGCGGACGGGGTCTACACGGTCAACTGGCGCGTCGTCTCGGCCGTCGACGGCCACGTGCAGAGCGGCGCCTTCGCCTTCGGCGTCGGCCAGAAGCCGGCGCCGGGCAGCGAGGTGGTCGTCGAGCTGCTGCACACCTCACCGTGGGCCAGCGGCCTCTCCGCGGCCGGCCGCTGGCTCCTCTACGCCGGCCTCATTCTGATCGTGGGCGCAGCATCGACGAGCCTTCTGGTGTACGCCGCCACGGTGCCGCGCGGCGGCGTCGTCGTGCTGCGCGTCGCCGTGCTCGTCGCCGTGGTCGGTCTCTGCCTCATGGTCTGGGCGGAGAAGATGCTGGTGGGAGCCCTGAGCCTGCTCCCGCTCTTCCTCACCAGGGAGGGTCACCTGCTCCTCGCGCTCGGCGTGGCCCTGCTCTTCTGCGTGCTCGCTCTCGCGGCTGTGGACTTGTGGCCGGCCCGGTGGAGCCTCTGGCTGCTCGGCGCCGCGGGCAGCGCGGCGATGCTCGCGCACGTGCTCGCCGGGCACGCCATGTCGCCCGTGTCGGCGGCGCCGCTCAACGTCGCGCTGCAATGGGTGCACCTCACCGCTCTGGGCGTCTGGGTCGGCGGCCTCCTCTGGCTGGTGCTGGGCCTGCGCGGCCGCGACGGCGATGCGCGCGCCGCCGCGGTCGCCGCCTTCGTCAGGGTGGCCACCATCACGCTCGCCGTGGTGCTGGCGACCGGGGTCGGCAGAGCACTCTCCGAGGTGGGGTCCGTGGCGAACCTCGTAGACACCGACTACGGCATCGCACTGCTGGTCAAACTCGCCCTCGTCACCGCTCTCGTGGCGCTCGGCGCGCTCAATCACTTCTTCTGGGCGCCGCAGGTGCGCCGCGGCGACGCGGCCGGGCCGCGACGCTTCGCCCGCAACTCCCGCGGAGAACTGGCGGTGGCGCTCGGGGTGCTCGCGGCCACGGCCGTCCTCACCGGGCTGGCGCCGGCGGTCACCGCGCGTGCCGCGGCGCCGCCGATCGCGCCGGAGGCGATGAGCGCGAGCGGGCAGGACTACGCGACCACGGTGGAGGCCCGGCTCACGGTGACGCCCGGCCGTGCGGGAGAGAACGAGTACCGTGCCCGCATCGACGATGTCGATACCGGGGAGCCAGCCACCGGCGTCACCGGCGTGCGCCTCGAGTGCTCGCTGCCGGCGGACCCGGCCGTGAGCGCGATCGTCGTGCCGCTGAGGCGGGCCGCGGAGGGGGACTGGGTGGGCCGCGGCTTCGATTTCGCCATCGCCGGCGTCTGGGAGGTCACGGTGCTCGTGGAGCGATCCTCCGGCGGCGTGACCGTGCCGCTCTCCCTGCCCATCAGGCCGGCCGCGCTGTAGCTCCGTCGCGCGGCCGCCGGCCGATGCTCCGCCGGCGTCCATTCCGGCCTCGACCTCCGCCGCGCCCTCGATCTCAGCCGGTCTCGTTTCGCCGTCCGGCGACCCGGGCATCCAGAGCACAACCCGTGCCAGTCGCGGGGCATTCACCATGGAGGGATCATGAGACGTCCACTGGCAGCGGTCCTGACGGCCGCGCTGGCTTTCGTATCGCTCGCCGTCCTTGCCGTGCCGGCCGAGTCGCACGAGACGGCATCTGCGGGTGACCTCGCGCTCGAGCTCGGATGGGGTACGGAGCCGGCCTACGTGGGTCAGCTCAACAGCGTGCAGCTGATCGTGACGCACGCCGCCGACGGCGACCCCATCAACGACCCCGGCGCCCGCCTCACGGCGACCGTACTCTACGGCGACCAGAAGCAGGCCTTTCCCCTCACGCCCACCTACGGCGCCGGACTCGGCGGGGGAAAGCCGGGCGAGTACGCCGCCCTGATCATCCCGACGGCGCCCGGGGACTATACGTTCCACGTCAAGGGCAAGGTCGAAGGTGTCAAGGTCGACCTCGAGGTGACCAGCTCGCCCAAGACCTTCTCGCCGGTCGAGGAATCCTCTGCCGCGCAGTTCCCCGTCAAGGTGCCGGGGACGGAGCAGGTCGCGCAGCGGCTCGACGCGCAGCTGCCGCGCCTCGCCGTGGCCGACGAAGTGACCGGCGAGGTGTCGAGCGCCAAGACGCTGGGCTACGTGGGCATCGCCGTCGGAGCCGTGGGCGTGGCGCTCGCCGCCGCCGCGCTTCTGGTCCGCCGGCGCGCCTGAGGCCGCCGGCGCCGCGGCGCGCCCGCGGCGCGCCGTTCGTGCGCCGGCCCCGTCTGAGCCGCCAGGCCCGCCGTTGCCTCAGTACGTCTGCGGGCTCTCGCCACCCCACAGGTCGATGATCCGGGCGCCGTCTCGCCCGAACGCGACGATGCGGTACGAATCGCCGGTGACTCCTCGCTCATAGCGGAAGTTGCCGGCGCCTGCGCCGTTCGTCATGGGCAGGTCCGTGTATGGGTTGAGGGGCCAGGGCGAGATGTAGCGGCTCAGGCCGACGCCGTCCACGTGGTCGGCGGAAGGGTACGTGCCGTTGTGGTCGGCCGCGAACGCCTCGATGCCGGCCTGGATGGTGTGCGCGCCGGAGCGCACCGCCGCATCATGGGCCAGCGTCTCGGTGGTTCGCAGGACGAAGGCGGGCACGACGGCGGCGATGACGATGCCGAGGAGCACGAAGCACACGCCCAGGACGAGAAGGACGATCGCCCACGCCGGAAGCCCTCGGTGGCCTGCCGCCGCGCCACCGCCCGCCGCGCTCCCCGCGTACGGCACGGTGCGGCCGGATGACGCGGGCCGGCCCCCGGCCTCCCATCGCGCGACCGCTGCGACCCAGGGGCGGAGCTCGGGCGCGGCCCAGACGATCTGCCCGAGCCGGTCGTAGTCGAGGACGCCGGCGGCCGGCACGGCGCCGTGGCCGACGAGGATGAACCGGTCCACGTCCCAGATGATCTCCCGGCCGGCCCACCCGGTGGTCGGGCCGAACGTCGCCACGAGCATGTCGCCTCCCAGGGTCGTCCCGCGTGAGGGTAGCAGAGTCCTCCCCGCTCTCCCATCAGTCGGGTGAGTCGAGCTCGCCGCGTCCATCCTGTTCCGTGCAGACGCCGCGGTGGTATCAATCACGGGTGACCTGTCAGTGGGACAAGGAGGAGCGATGTCGGACAGCAAGGGGAACGCCGCGGGCGCCGGCGCCGGGGCCGTCTATGGACTCGGGTTCATCGGAGCGCTCATCTACTACATCGGCAGCGCGACGTCGTTCTGGGATGGGCTCTACGGCGTCTTCCAGTCGCTCGTCTGGCCGGCCTACTTCGTCTACGAGTTGCTGCACTTCGTGAACGCGTGAAAGAGAGCTAGTCAGAAGACCAGTACCTTCTCGGCCTGCGCGGTGCGCGCCGCGAGCTCGCTCATCGAACTGCGCCGGGCACCTGCGGTCATCTCGTCCTCGGTCATCCCACGTGCGTCCATGCACGTGCCGCAGAGCAGCACCTCGCCCTTCCGCACGACCGGCTTGAGCATGCGCTCGAGGTTGTAGTAGCCGTCCGGGGTCTTCTGACCGGATCTGGCGCAGCCGACCGCGTCGCCCATGAGAAAGACGGTGACCTCGGCCTCGGGCTCCTGGGTGAGCAGCGACATCGCGAGGCGCAGACCATTGTAGCTGCGCTCGGTGCCGTAGGCGGGATCGTTGAGGATGAACAGGTACTTCACTTCAGGGCTCCCTTCAGCCGTTGTCGATCAAACGAACTGCGAATCCGGGTCGCCGGCATGAGAAACGCCGGCGAGCGCCACGAGCGCGCCGCAACCGCGGCGCACCCAGCGCGCGATCCGGGAGTGGCTGCCCCACGACACGAGCGTCTGGACCCGCCGGCCGTCGTGCCGGCGACTACGATGACGCCGCAGTGTCCCAGGGCGAATGCGCCGAGAAGCACCACGGCAGGGGCGACTCACGTCAGCAGCAGCAACTCGATCCGGAGCAGCAGCCGGCCGGCTTGGTCGCGCGCACGAAGCCGCTGACGAGCCGGACGCCGTCGGGCATCGGCGGCGCACCGCACATGTTGTTCGCGGCGGAGCCGTCGTAGACGTTGGTCACCTCGACGTCTGCGTCGACGAAGCCGGCGCGGCCGAGGCGCTCGACGAAATCGCGCTCTTCAAGCGCGCCGGAGATGCACGCCGACCAGGCGCCGGGGTCGTCCAGCAGGTCCTTCGGCACGCGACTCATGTCCCCCTGGAAGAGGACGTCGCTGATCGCGAAGCGGCCGCCCGGCTTGAGCACCCGGAAGGCCTCGGCGAGCGCGCGGTCCTTGTCGGTGGAGAGGTTGACCACGCAGTTGCTGATGATCACGTCCACCGAGGCGTCGGGCAGCGGGATGTCCTCGAGCTCGCCCTTGAGGAACTCGACGTTCTCGACGGCGGCCTGGCGCTGGCTCTCGCGTGCCAGGGCAAGCATCTCGTCGGTCATGTCGAGCCCGTAGGCCTTGCCGGCGGGACCGACGCGGCGCGCCGAGAGCAGCACGTCGATCCCGCCGCCGCTGCCCAGGTCGAGCACGACCTCACCCGGCTTCAGCTCCGCGAGCGCCGTCGGGTTGCCGCAGCCGAGACTGGCGAGGACCGCCTCGGCGGGCAGGGCGCCGGTCTCGTCGACGCTGTAGAGGCCGCGGGCCACGTCGTCCATCGGCTCGACCTGAGTGGCCGGCCCGCAGCTGCAGCCGCAGCCGCAGGGCTGGGACCGGCTCGCTGCGAGGGCTCGCTCCGCGTAGTGGTCGCGGATGTGGGCCTTGAGATCCGCGTCTTGCGTCGTCTCGCTCATGGGTTCCTCTCGGTCGTCCAAATCAAGTATGCTGAGTGTGAGGGTAGGTGCGTCGAAGGGGCGCTGTCAACCCCATATCAAGAAGACTTGGGCTGATGTCGAGGCGGTGGACGAGATGATCGAGAGCGAGAGCGAGGGGCAGGCCGCCGCGACTGGTTGCTGCGGGTCTTCAGACGCCGATTCACGTCGTTGCTGCGCGCCGCCCACTGCGGCAGAGGCGGACCGGCTCGCACGGGTGGCCAAGGCGCTCGGCGACCCCATCCGGCTCGGCATGCTGGACGTGATGGCTCAGGGCAGGGCCTGCTGCGGCCTACCCGAGGCCTCGCAACGAGGAGTACCCGGCGCGGGCGACCCCGAAGGTATCTGCGTCTGTGACTTCCAGGAGCACTTCAACCTCGGTCAGTCGAAAGCGTCGTATCACCTCCGCGTGCTCCGCGAGGCCGGCCTCGTGCGCGAGGAGGTCCGCGGTAAATGGACCTTCTACGCGATCGACGGCGAGGCCGCCGCTGATGCGCTCGGCGCTTTCAAGGACCTGCTTCGCGTCTGAGGCCACGCGTTACGCGCCCAGCGTCGGCACCACCGTCCAAGCGCGCTTGGTGCAACTGGCCGCTCCGACCGTGAGCCGGCGAAGCTCGGAGCCGCATCAGGCCGGCACCGCCAGTGGGGCCGGGCAATCCGCTATTGAGGAACGGATCCAGCTGCTCGAGCTCACCTGGCGCAAGCGCCTCGGCCGCGTGCGCGCCGACTCGACCGCCGACCTGCTCCTTCGCCGCCTGCCCGGCGCTCCGATCCTGACGGTCCGCAGCGCTGCCGAGCTGATCGGGCGCAGCGCCCAAGCGACCAACCAGGCTATCGCGCGTCTCGCGGAGGCCAAGGTGCTCTCCCAGACCACCGTGGGCAGGCGCAACCGCGCCTTCGAGGCGCCCGAGGTGATCCGGACCTTCACGGCCCTTGAGCGTCAGCTCGCCAGCCCCCCCGGGGACACACGCACGGCGCCGCCGACGCGCCGGGTGCCGCGCCGTGACTGACCACCGGCAAAGGCCACAATGGCCGGTCCTCGGTTTGGCGGCGTACGCACCGCCGAGACTGAGAAGAGGCACCAAGGCGGTCTCGTCGTCGGCGCGATCGACGGGAAGAAGGCGCTGTTCAGCAGGGAAGAAGTGGTGCCCCCAACGGAATTCGAATC
>CAZJGT010000073.1:0-11207 GCA_964545565.1 uncultured Thermoleophilia bacterium | reverse complement strand
CTGCTCCTTGAGCAGCTTGTCGAGCTTCTTCTGACCGCCCACCTGCTGGACGATCTGCGTCATGCGCTCCTGGAGCTGCTTGTCCGTCACCTTCACATCCATCTCGGCGGCCCGGGTCTTGATGATCTCGTTCTGGACGAGATAGTTGACGATGCTGGCCTTGAGCTGCTTGTACTCCGCCGAGCCCTCTTCGGGGAACGGCGGCGCGCCCTCCTGCGACTTGTACTGCGCCTCGGCCTGCTGCCAGATCTGGTCGAACTGCTCCTGCGTGACCACACCGTCGCCGACCGCGGCGATGGCGCCGGCGGGGACCTTTGTCTCGCCGCAGCCGGCCAGCATGATCACCGGCACGACGAGGGCGAGCAGGACCACACCCACGATGAGCTTCTTCATAGACTCTCTCTCCCAAGGATCGACGACTGGTCGCGAGACACGCGAGAGGCGAGTATAGCATCGAGCGTAGCCTCGACCCACCGGAGCAGAGGTGGCTCCTGGCCCTCTCGATGCACCGCCAGAACGCGGTCCTTCTTGAAGTACGTCGCACGCTCGTTGGAGGTTCGTACGCGCGCCGCCGAATCGTCGTCGAGGTCGAGCCCGTCGACCTGCAGGCGGCTGCCGCGGTAGGCGGCGGCGCCGGCTCCGAGCTCCGCCGCCTTGATGCGGATGGCCTGCAGCGTCAGCAGGTTCTCGACCGGCTCCGGCGGCGGGCCGAAGCGATCGGCGAGCTCGGCGCGTACGTCGCCCACCTCGCCGACGGTGCGCGCCCGCGCGATCCGCCGGTGCGCGTCGATCTTGGTGGCCTCGTAGGCGATGTACTCGGGCGGCACGTAGGCCGTGACCGGCATGTCCACGCGCACCGGCGCCGCGATCACGGCCTGCTCGCCGGCGAGCTCGCGCACCGCGTCCTCGAGCATCTGCGCGTACATCTCGAAGCCCACGGCGGCGACGTGGCCGCTCTGCTCGTCACCGAGCAGGTTGCCGGCGCCGCGGATCTCAAGATCGGCCATGGCGATCTTGAAGCCGGCGCCGAGGTCGGTGTGGTCGCTCAGCGTGGTGAGGCGCGCCGCGGCGTCGCCGGTCAGCAGGTCCTCACTCGGGTAGAGCAGGTAGGCGTAGGCGTGGGCATCGCTACGGCCGATGCGCCCGCGGATCTGGTAGAGCTGCGCCAGACCCAGCATGTCCGCGCGTTCCACGATCAGGGTGTTGGCCGTGGGGATGTCGATGCCGCTCTCGATGATCGAGGTCGTCACCAGGACGTCGGCCTCGCCGGCGAGGAACGCCAGCATCACCTTCTCGAGCGCGCGCTCCGGCATCTGCCCGTGCGCCACCAGGATGCGCGCTTTGGGAGCGAGGGCGCGCACGTGCTCCGCCGCCTGGTCGATGGTCTCCACGCGGTTGTGCAGGTAGAAAGCCTGACCTCCCCGGGCGAGCTCCTTCTCGATGGCGATGCGCACCAGGTCGTCCCTGTACTCGCCGATGTAGGTGCGGATCTCGTGGCGACCGCGCGGGGCGGTCTCGATCACCGAGATGTCGCGGATGCCGCTCAAGCTCATCTGCAGGGTGCGCGGGATGGGCGTGGCTGAGAGGCTCATCACGTCCACCTGGAGCCGCAAGTTGCGCAGCAGCTCTTTCTGGCGCACGCCGAAGCGCTGCTCCTCGTCGACGACCACGAGGCCCAGCTCCTTGGGACGGACGTCGGTGCTCAGGAGCCGGTGTGTGCCGACGAGCACGTCGATGGTACCGGCGCCGAAGGCCGCCAGCGTCTTGCGCTGCTCGGCGCCGGTGCGAAAGCGCGAGACCATCCCGACCTTGACCGGCAGGTCGGCGAAGCGCTCCTCGAAGGTCATCCAGTGCTGTTCGGCGAGGATCGTCGTCGGCACGAGCACCAGCGTCTGCTTACCGGCTTCGGCGGCCTTGAAGGCGGCGCGCAACGCCACCTCGGTCTTGCCGTAGCCCACGTCGCCGCAGATCAGGCGGTCCATGGGGTGCGGCGCCTCCATGTCGTTCTTGACCTCGTCGATGGCCTCGGCCTGATCGTCGGTCTCCTCGTAGGGAAACGCGTCCTCAAGGCGACGCATGAGCTCGCCGTCGGCGGGGAAGGCGAAGCCGGGGATCGCCTGACGCGCGGCGTAGAGCTGCAGGAGCTCGCCCGCCATCTCGACGACCGCCGTCCGCGCCCGCGTCTTGACCGTCTGCCAGTGCGTGCCGCCGAGCTTGTCGAGCGACGGCGTGGCGCCGGAGGCGCCCACGTACCGGCTGACCTTGCCGATCTGGTCGTGCGGGACGAAGACGCGATCGTCGCCGCGGAACTCCAGCAGCAGGTAGTCGCGCGTGACGCCGGCCACGGTGCGCGTCTCGATGCCGGCGAACCGAGCGACGCCGTGATCCTCGTGCACCACGTGGTCGCCGGGGCGCACGTCGAAGAAGGTGGTGAGGCGCGTTCCCGCGGCGAAGCGGCGCTCGCGCGGCGCCACGCGGATGAGCGCCCTTTCGTTGACCACGGCGAGCTTGAGGCTCTCGGCGACGAAGCCCTCGCGCAGGGGCGCGGCCACGAAGTAGAGTCCGGGCCCCGCCTCTCCGCCCCGCGCCAGCTGCTCCGGCGTCACCACCTCCGCCGAGATGTTGCGCAGGCGGTAGGTGGCCCGCTCCGCCTCACCCGCGTGACGGAAGACGACGAACACGCGGTACTCGTCATCGACGAGACGCACGAGGTCGCGCTCGGCGCTTCCGAGGTCCCGCGCCGCGAACTGCGGCCGCGAAGCGGCGAACTGAAGTGGCTGATCGCGCTGCACGACGTCGAGGTGCAGCCCCCCGGAGAGCGAAGCGCGGGCGTCCGCGAGCGACACGTAGAGCCGCTCGCGGACGCCCGCCTCCGGCACCGCCGTCGCCACCCCGGCGGCGAAATCGGCGAGCGCGCGGTAGGTCTCATCGGGGTTGAAGACGGCCCAGCCGAGGCCGGCCGCGGCGGCGACCTCCGCGACCGTGGTGAAGCGGGCGGCGAGCACCGCGAGCGTACGCACGGCGGCGCGGCGCTCGAGCTCCTCCGGGGTCTCCTCACGGCCCTCGCGCTCCCACTCCGCCACCGCCTGGCGCAAGCCGCTCGCGTACTCCGGCTGCGCCGTGTCGGCCTCGAACGCCGCGAACACCGTCGCCGCATCCGGCGCACCGGTGGTGCGCTGCGAGTAGATGGAGAACGTGCGCAGGCTCTCGACCTCGTCGCCCCAGAACTCGATGCGCAGCGGATCGCCGAGAGCGGGATAGACGTCGATCAGGCCGCCGCGGACGGCGAACTCGCCGCGGCCACGGACCTGCTCCACCCGCTCGTAGCCGAGCTCGGCCAGGCGGGCGACGGCGGCGTCGAAGTCGATCTCCTCGCGCGGCGCGAGCGAGAGAGGCCGTGGCTGCAGCGTGAGGGGCAAGAACCGCTCGAGCAGCGCCACGGCCTCGGCGACGACCACGCCGCCGTCGGCGAGCGCCGCCAGCGCCTGCTGGCGCTCGCCGACGACGTGCGGCGCCGGCGCCACGTCCGCGCCGTACAGCACACCGCGCGCCGGCAGCACCGGGACGACGCGGTCGAGGTACACGGACAGGTCGGCAGCCAGCCGCGTCGCCGCCTCCCCGTCGGGCGCGACCCCGACCCGGCCCCCGCCCTCGGCGAGTGCCGCCGCCAGCACGTACGGCGCGTAGAAGCTCGGCGCGTACGCGCCCGCGCCGCGCCGCAGCCGCGGAGCGGCGGACGTGAACGCCTCGTCGTTGCGCAGGTAGTCGAGGAACACGGTGGGCCTCCTCTGGGCGGCGCGGACGCTCCACCCGCCCGGCGCCGCAGCGGCGCCGGGCACACCGAACGCCCCGCGCGCGCAAGGCGGCGGGGCTCCCGCGGATTCTAGCGCATGCGGCCGGCGGCAGGCAGGCGGCGGGCGTGCGGCGGGCTCAGCGCCGGCCGAGCCGGGCCGGGCCTGCGGCCCGCGCGGATCCCCGTACCACGATGAAGGCGCGCGCAGCAGAAGCCTGGCGGTGGCCCGCCACGTCGAAGGCGCGGGCCCGCACCGTGTAGGTGCCGCGTGCCCAGCTCGCCTTCACGCGCCACTCCCCGCGCTCCCCTACGGCGACCGCGGGGATCCGGCGGCTCGCCATGAGGCGTCCGCCGGCGTTGCGGACCGACAGCACGACGATGGCGCTCGCGCTCGAGAACGTCCGGTCGGTCAGCTTCCAGCGGATCCCGAACGTCGCGCCACGGCGCGCGGCGCCGCCGGTGACCGTGACGCGGGGCGGAGCGGTGTCGCCGGCGCCGGCTGCGTCCACGAACGCCTTGAGACACACGTTGGCCCGCGCCAACCCTTTTCGCGACGTCAGGTCGACCCACGTCGCCCCGTCGGCGC
The DNA here is from genome assembly GCA_964545565.1 of uncultured Thermoleophilia bacterium. Taxonomy (GTDB): domain Bacteria; phylum Actinomycetota; class Thermoleophilia; order UBA2241; family UBA2241; genus CAIXSE01. The sequence goes on along the minus strand of CAZJGT010000073.1, from coordinate 6,828 downwards.
TCAGGTACGACTGCCCGGCTCGCGCCCGCGGGCTGATGAAGGACGAGGGTGCTTCGACCGGCACGGGGCGCGCCCAGCCGGGCGTCGTCGCGCGCACAGCGGCGACGAAGACGCGACCGGCGATGACGGGAGCCGGATGCTCGAGCCTGATCGTGTGATAGCCGCCCACCGCCACCGTGCCGCTGGCGGCGACCGGAGCCGCGGCGACGCCGCGCACCGACCCGGCCACCCGGATCTCGTACGTCGTGCCGGGCACCGGCGCGTAGAACGACACGGCGGCGACGTCCCCAGACCCCACGCAGCGGAAGCGGCTCGCGAACCACGACGTCTCGCCGCCGGTGCCGATCCAGGCGCTGCGCCCCAACGCGTCGTACTGGTAGACGGCGTCGTAGTTGCCTGCGGCCTCGACGCCGTCGAACACGACGAGCGCGTCGCCGAACGTAGCGTCGTAGTACGAGAGCCAGAAGTAGCCCTTCATCTCACCGCCCCAGTCGGTCCCCCAGCTGTTCTTGATGAGGAAGGCGCCGTCGCCGGGCGGCGTGCTCGCGAACCTGGACTTCGGGTAGGCGTCGTCCCAGCCGACGCACACGACGTGATGGTTGAGGACGTCGGCATGTGGGCTGTAGTACGAGTTCGTACCGGCGCTCCACAGGGTGTCGTCGCGCACGCGGAAGTCGAGTGCCGCGTCCACGCCGCCGTAGGTGGTCACCGCCCACTTGACGGCGTCGTTGTCGAGGGGATCAGCGCGCTGCGGCAGAAAGAGCATCTGCTGCACGTGCCGCACGGCGCGCAGGAAGGCGGGCGATCCTCCGGGGCGCGGGTAGGGGTCCGAACGCTCGAACACGGGTCCCTCCCAGCGAGCGAAGTAGGCGGCCGCCAGCTCACTGGGCGCCCTGCCCTCGAAGTCGAGGCGCGTCGCCATGTGGTTGGCGAGGTTGTTCTCGGAGAAGTCGCGAGGCTCGCCCTCGAGGCGCACGACGTTGGACTCAAGTGACCCCATCGCCGCCATGATCCAGCAGGTGCTGAAGCTGTCCTGGGAGCGCACCGGAGTGACCCTCCCCTGGGTGCGCAGGTCGAACGCCGAGGGGAACGGGCCGGCCACTTCCCACGGCGGCGCGGCGGAGGCCGTGGCGGCGCCCGCCGGCGGCAGCCCGCCGGAGAGCGCGACGAACGACAGCGGCGCGATGGCCACGAGGAGCCACACGCGCGCGCAATCCCTCATGCGACTCCTTGCTCGGGCCATGCGACTCCTCGCTCGGGCGGTGGACAAGGTCACTGCACCTCTTATCGTCGTCTCGGCGCGCCAAGTCAAGCGCCGTTTTCCCCGCCGACTCCGCGCAACATAGGATGAGGCCACGATGGAAGGCCTCGACACCGCACACGCACTCCCGGCGCGGGCCGGCGTCCGGAGCACGCGCCACCGGCCCGCGCCGCTCACTCACGTGCTCGTCCTTATCCTCGCCGTGCTGGTCACGGGCGCTCTCCTGTGGCCGGCGGTCGCGCCGGCCGGCATCGACGACAGCATCACCGGCGCGCTGCAAGCCGGCGGCTTGACCGGCGCCGACACGGGGGTGTACGTCTGGGATCTCGACGCCGCGCGGCCCGTGTACGCCCTCGACGCCGACACCGAACTCGCGCCCGCCTCCAACATGAAGCTGGTCACGAGCGCTGCGGCGATGATGGACTGGGGCGCCGGACACCGGTTCGCGACCGAGTTGTACGCACCGGACGTCCCCGTGGCCGGCGGCGGCGTCGTCTACGGCGACCTCTACCTGCGCGGGCTCGGCGATCCCAGCCTCTCGACGCTCGCGTATCAGCGCGGCGAGCTCGAGTTCGCCACGGCGTCGTTCGAGGCCTTCGCCAGAAGTCTGAAGCGCGCGGGCGTGAAGAAGGTCAGCGGCAAGGTGCTCGGCGACTCCTCCTGGTTCGACAAGCTGACGACCGTGCCCGGCTGGGAGCCCGGGCTGCAGCTCGATTGTGGACCACTCTCGGCGCTCTCGGGCAACCAGGGGCTCGACGACGGCAACCGCGTACGCGCGCCGGCCACGTGGGCAGCCCGGCTCATGACCGAGGCGCTCAGAAAGGCCGGCGTCAAGGTCAAGGGCCCGCCCGGCAGCGGCAAGGTCCCCGGCACCATGCGGCTCGTCAAGCGCCAGTATTCGGCGGACCTCGACGAGATCGTCAAGCGCACGAACAAGGAGAGCGACAACTTCTTCGCCGAGATGCTGCTCAAGGGGCTGGGCAAGGACTTCCATGGGGACGGCAGCACGGCCGCCGGTACTGCGGCGAACGAGGCGGCGCTGCGCGCCTGCGGCATCGAGAGCGGCACCTACGTCGTCAAGGACGGCTCCGGCCTGAGCCACGGCAACCGTCTGGCGGCGCGGGGCATCGTGCAGCTGTTGGGCGCGATGCGGCAGCGCGACGACTTCGAGAGTTACTACGAGTCGCTGGCGGTCGCCGGCGTCGACGGCTCCCTCGACGAGCGCATGCGCGGTACGACCGCAGCCGGCAATGCCCGCGCCAAGACGGGAACGCTCAGCATCGCCTCGTGTCTCTCCGGGTACGTCGAGAGCGCCAACGACCATCTGGTCGCCTTCTCCATCCTCATGAACGGCCCGTCGATGGACTGGACGCGGGCCACGCAGGCGCAGGACGCGATCGTCGTGGCCCTCGCCAAGGCGTCACTTCCCGGCGCGCCCGTGTCGGCGGCGACGCCCGTGCTGCGCCAGCACAGCGTGTCAGCCGTTGAGCCGATTCACGGCGTTGGCGGCCGCCTCCGGCCCGTCGTCGAGCCATAGTTCGACGGCGTCGGCGGCCGCCGCCACCAGCGCCTCCACGTCCGCCCGGCTCTCGCGGAACGGGCTCAGCACGTACTCGGCGACGACGTCCGGGTCCGTGCTCGGCGGCCTGTCGACGCCGACGCGGAGACGCGCGTAGCCCGGGCCGACGAGCCCCGAGATGCTCTTGAGCCCGTTGTGGCCGCCGCTGCCGCCGCCCTCCATCACCCGCAGACGGCCGAAGGGCAGGTCGATGTGATCGTGCACGACCAGGACGTCCTCCAGCCGCAGCTTGAGCGCGCGGATGGCAGCGGCCACGCTGCGGCCGGAGTCGTTCATGAACGTGGTGGGCTGCAGCAGCAGGACGGGACGGCCGCGAACGACACCCTCGGCGCAACGGCCGTCGAACCCCCTCTTCGCGCGGGCGAAGCCGTGCCGCCGGGAGAGCTCCTCGACGACGCGGTAGCCGACGTTGTGCGGCGTGCCCTCGTAGGCCGACCCGGGGTTCCCCAGGCCGACGACCAGACGCTCGACGCTCGCTGAAGGCCGAAACGGCGACACGATGCCTCGCGGTCAGGCGGGCCGCCGACGACCGCTCAGGCCTCGGCCTCTTCCTTCTCGCCCTTGCCCACGATCTCCGGCTCGGCGCCCTCGACGGCGGCAGCGCCCTCGACGGCCTCTTCGCCCTCCAGACCCTCTTCGACCTCTTCGACCTTACGCGGCGGCAGCACCGAGCAGAGGACCTCGTCCGACTCGTTGAGGATCTCGATGCCCTCCGGCACCACCAGGTCTGCCACCTTGGCGGTCTCGTTCATGTCGAGCTCGCTGATGTCGAGCACGAGGTGCTCAGGGATTGCGGTGACGAGGGCCTTGATGGTGACCTCACGCGTGGACTCGTCAAGCATGCCGCCGGCCTTGACGCCCTTGGCCTCGCCTTCGAAGCTCACGGCGATCGTGGTCTCGATGGTCTCGTCGAGCCGTATCTCCTGGAGGTCGATGTGCGTGACGACGCTCTTCACGCGGTCGAGCTCCATCTCCTTGATGATGGCGTTGTGGGCCTTCTTGCCGCCCTCCACCGTGACCGCGAGGACCGCGTGGGTGCCGGCGCCCGTGGAGAGCGCGCCGCGCAACGCGTGCGGGTCGACGGAGAACATGGTGGCCTCGTGGCCGTGACCGTAGAGCACGCCGGGGATGAGGCCCGATCTGCGCAGGCGCCGGGCGGCGCGGCTGCCGGTGACGTCGCGCGGCTGCACGACGATGCTGACTTTGTCCATTGGTCGTCTCCTGCTAGAAGAGCTGGTTCTCGCCGGCGAACAACTCGCTCACCGACTCGTCCTCGAACACGTTCTTGATGGTGCGGGCCAGGATGTCGGCCACCGTGAGCACCTTGATCTTGGTGTCGTCCGGACCGAGCTCCACATGCACGGTGTCGGTGACGACGACCTCTTTGACCGGCGACTGCCGGATACGCTCGAACGCCGGACCGCTGAAGATGCCGTGCGTGGCGGTCACGTAGACCTCTTTGGCGCCGTTCTCGTAGAGCGTCTCGATGGCGCTCGTGATGGAACCCGCGGTGTCGATCATGTCGTCGACGATGATGGCGATCTTGTCGCGCACGTCGCCGATGAAGTGCATGGTCTCGGCGCGGTTGTGCTCGGGGCGCATCTTGGTGAGCACGGCCAAGCTGGCGGCGGGGCTGCGGTTGATGAAGCGCTTGGCGAGCTTGACCCCACCGGCGTCGGCCGAGACGGCGACGATGGGCGTCCCGCCGAAGTCCTTGTAGCGGAAGTAGTCGGCGAGCATGGGCACCGCGGTCATGTGGTCGACCGGGATCTCGAAGAAGCCCTGGATCTGCCCCTGGTGCAGGTCCATGGAGAGCACGCGGTCGACCTGCGACGCCTCGAGCAGAGTGGCGACCAGCCGCGCCGAGATGGGCTCGCGCGCCGCGCTCTTCTTGTCCTGGCGCGAGTACGGATAGTAGGGCATCACGGCGGTGATGCGCCTCGCCGAGGCGAGCTGCGCCGCCTGGATCATGATGAGGAGCTCCATGAGCTCGTCGTTGATGTTGTCCGACGGCGACTGGACGATGAAGGCATCGGCGCCGCGGATGCTCTCGTCGTAGCGCGCGTAGATCTCACCGTTGGCGAACGTCTTGAGCAGCACGCCGCCCGGATTGATGCCCAGCTTCTCGGCGATCCTGATGCCGAGATCCGGGTTGCTGCGCCCCGAGAAGATCATGAGCCGCTTGCGCGGCGAGGTCACGCAGCAGGAGCTGTCCGCCACCGTCCGCCTCTCTTCCGTCTCGCCCGCCGACCGAGCAACGATTGTACCAAACCCGCGATGGGCGCCCGGCCCGGTCGCGTTCGCTACCGGGCGCCGTCCGCCTGTTCGCGCAGCCGCCGCGCCGCGCGGCGCTCGGCGTAGCCCTCGATGTTCTTCTGCTGCTCGCGGGCCACGCCCAGGGCGCCGGCCGGGACGTCGCGGGTGATCACCGATCCGGCGGCCGTGAAGGCGTCGTCGCCGATCGTCACCGGCGCCACCATGGTCGTGTCGCTGCCGGTGCGCACGCGATCGCCGATCGTCGTCGCGTGCTTGTCGAATCCGTCGTAGTTGGCGGTGATGTTGCCGGCGGCGATGTTGCTGTCGCGACCGATGACGGCGTCGCCGACATAGCTCAGGTGAGGCACCTTGCTGCCCTCGCCGATGCGACTGTTCTTGATCTCGACGAACGTGCCGGCCTTGGCGCCCTCGGCGAGCACCGTGTTGGGGCGGATGTAGGCGAACGGTCCGACGCTGCAGCCGGAGCCGACGACGCACTCGTACAGGTGCGAACCGATGACCCTTGCCCGGTCACCGACGAAAGCGTCACGCAGGAAGCTGCCCGGTCCCACCTCGCTCGCCGCACCGACCGTGGTGCGGCCGAGCAGATGCGTGTTGGCGCGGATCAGCGTGTCGCGTCCGACCTCGACACCCCAGTCGACGAAGGTGGTGCCGGGATCCTCGACGGTCACACCCGCGAGCATCAGCCGCTCGAGAAGGCGCCGGCGCATGGCCGCGTTGACGGCGGCGAGCTCGACGCGCGAATTGACGCCGAGGCCCATCTCTTCGTCGTCGCTGGCGAAGCCGGTGACGGTGTGCTCGGCGTCGAGCAGCAGGTGCACCACGTCCGTGAGGTACAGCTCGCCCTGGGCGTTGTCGCTCCCAAGACGCTCGAGGGCGGGGCGCAGCGCGTCGGAACGGAACACGTACAGCCCCACATTGATCTCGTCGATCCGCTCCTCTTCCCGGGTGGCATCGCGATGCTCGACGATGCGCACGACCGCCCCGGCGTCGTCGCGGACGATGCGGCCGTAGTGGGCCGGATCCTCGAGGACCACGGTCGTGAGCGTGGCGGCCGCAGCGGCGTCGAGGTGCCGCCGGTGGAGCGCAGCGACGAAGTCGCCGTCAACCAGCGGCACATCGCCGTACAGCACCATCACGTCGCCGTCGAAGCCCTGGAGCGGCTCCAGCCCGGCGCGGACCGCGTCTCCGGTACCGCGCCGCTCCTGCTGCACGGCGCGCTCGCAGCCCACGGGCAGGGTCGCCGCGATGGCCTCCTGCTCCGGGCCCGTGACGACCACGACGCGCTCGGGAGAGACGCTGAGCGCGGCGTCGATGACGTAGGCGAGCATGGGGCGTCCGCACACCTCGTGCAGCACCTTGGGGACGTCCGACTTCATGCGCGTACCGAGTCCGGCCGCCAGGATGACGACGGCGAGCGGCGGGCGCTTCGTCTCTGTTGTGCTCATGTGGTTCACCTTGCGGAGGTCGCGCCGGCGCTCTCAGGGCACGCCGGCTCTGCGTGTCGTGTCACTGGCTGGGGCGGGAGGATTCGAACCTCCGGATGCCGGGACCAAAACCCGGTGCCTTACCACTTGGCTACGCCCCAGCGCCTGGCGACCGGGGCGCCGCGCGGCGGCCGCCCGCCCGCCGCGAAGCGGCAAAGTAGTGTATCACGGGGCGGCCGGCTGCAGGTCGGTGACGTACCAGGCGCGGGCGGGAGCCACGGCCT
>CAZJGT010000072.1:3966-11318 GCA_964545565.1 uncultured Thermoleophilia bacterium | reverse complement strand
TTAACAGCGCGACTCAGCGTACCCTTCGGGGCGTTCGTGAAGAATCGAGGCTAGCGCCCATAGCGCCTCGCGACCTCGATCATCTTCTTGACGTTCTCCCGCTTGGCCTCGTCGAGGAAGGCCGAGAAGTCCATCATGAAGCCGCCGCCCTTGCCGCAGACCTCGGCGAGCCTCACGCAGTAGGCTTCGACCTCGTCGACGGCTGCTGTGGCCAACAGGGCGCTGGACACGTTGCCCTCGATGCACTGCGAGCCCGCCAGCACGTGCTTGGCGAGGAAGGCGTCGGTGCCGCTCTCGAGGTGGATCAGGCAAGTCCCCGCGGGGATCTCCTTGAAGTGGTGCAGGCGCGAGTCGTACTTGCCCTGCGTGAAGATCCACACGAGCAGACCCTCTTCCACCAGACCGAGGATGAGCTTCTTGAGAGTCGGCCAGTAGAACTCCTCGTACTGCGCCTCGGACATGAGGCTGTCGGCGCCCTTGTAGAGGTACAGCGTGACGATCGGGTGTCCCAGGGCCTTGGCTCCGTCGATGCCGTACTGCAGTTGCCAGGGAAGCAGGCGCTCCATGAGAGCGGCCATCTTCTCCGGCCTCGAATACATGTCGACGATCGAGCCGCGCCAGCCGCGGTAGTAGTTGCTGATGATGTCGAACGGCGCGTGGGCCATGGGACCCAGGAGGTGGGGGAGGGCCAGGCGGCCACCCAGCTCCTGGTCGATGCGCCCAAGGTAGTCGAACCACTCTCGCACGGCCTCGCCGGACGCTTGAAGCGCCCTCATGGCGTCGACCACGCCGGGGTTCTCGGCCGCGGCCAGGACCAGGTCGGGCAAGCCCTGGAAGAACGCGAGCATGTTGCGGAGCGGGGGCAGCTGTGCCAGCGGCTCGAGCCTGGGAGAGAGCCGGGGCAGGTACTTGCGCAGTATCCAGTCCGACGGGTCGTCCAGGTACTCGTCGTACTCGTCGGCCTTCATGTACTCGGCTTCCACGAACTGGAACGACTTGTCGTCGGGCAGGTGGACGCCGGGCAAGCGCACCCGGTTCCAGGCCAGGGCCTCGAACATGCCCGCCGGGAAGATGAACTCGGGGCCGGTGTAGGCGTCGAAGTCCGTGTCTTCGTACTGACGCACGTAGGCATCGAACGCCTTATCGAACTCGGTCATCGCCTCCCTGAACGTCACCGGTACGTAGTCGAAGGCGAACTTCTGGGTGGCGGCGGGAATGACGGGGATCTTGCCGGTGTCCTTGAGCCGGATGGTGTCGATGATGAGCTGGGCTCTGGCCTGGTAGGTCTTCCTGACCTCGTCGTTCGCGAAGTGCAGGTGCGCGCCGGTCACCCAGCCGGCGATGAGGCGATCTCCGAGCTTCTCCTCTGCGGCGTGCTGCATCAGGCGCCTCCGTCGGTCCACTCGGCGGCGAGCCGGAGGGCGTGACCCACGTCGCTGCCCCAGCCGTCGGCCCCCGTGTACGTGCACACGTTCTCGTCGACCGGAGCGCCGCCGATCATGATCTTGACCCTGTCGCGGAGGCCGGCGGCCGCGATGCCGTCGACGGTGCTCTTCATCGCCTCGAAGGCCAACGTGAGCAGCCCGCTCAGCCCCACGATGTCGGCGTCGTGCTCCTCGATGGCGGCGACGAAGTCCTCGACCGGCACGTCGATGCCGAGATCGTGCACGGAGTAGCCTTCCATGCCCAGCATGAGCGCCACGATGTCTTTTCCGATGTCGTGGATGTCGCCGTGGACCGTGCCGATGACGACCGTGCCCTTTGAGCTCTGCGTGTCGGGACCGCTTCCCTCCGGCATCACTTCCTGCGAGATGCTCTTCATGATCTCGCCGCCCATGATGAGCTCGGGGATGAACGCTTCGCCTTCGGCGAAGCGGCGGCCGATCACCTGCATCGCCTCGCTCCCCTCCGCGATGATGGTCAGCGGATCCGTTCCGTCGGCCGACATGCGCCGGGCGAGCGTCAGAGCCTCGTCCATACGGAGGCCCACGATCGCGTCCCTCAGGTCTTGAGACATCGGTCCCCTTCCGTCCGATCAGCGTCGGAGCACTGTAGCAGATGCCCGGATACCTGTCTAGACAGGTATGGAGCTATGCTACACTCTGGGCTCAAGAGGATGGCGTCGAGTTCCAAGCCGGAGGGTGCGTGAGCAAGCTCAAGCCCGTCGATCGTTCATTGTTCGAGCCCCCTTACGCCCAAGTCGCCCGAAGCGTGCGGGAGCGCATCGTCAGTGGGGAGTACCGGGCCGGCGACCGCCTGCCCTCCGAAGCCGAGCTGTGTGAGCTGTACGGGGTCAGCCGCATGACGGCGCGCCGAGCAGTGGCACTGCTGGTACGCGACGACGTCGTCATCACGGAGAACGGACGCGGCACCTTCGTGAAAGCCCCTGAACTGGGCACCGCGACGTTCGACCTCGGTAGCCTGCGCCGTCTCGTCGACGACGAGGCCACCACGGTCAAGATCCGAGAGGCGCGCATACTACCGTCTTCGCCGCGGGTGAGCGGCAAGCTCGCGGTGAACGCCGATTCCCCAGTGGTCGCAATCAAGCGCCTCGTCAGCAGCGCCGGGGAGCCGGTCTTCTATCACAGCGAGTACCTCGTCTTCGATCCCCGGCGTCCGCTCGTCGAGGCCGAGTACGGCGTGACGGCGCTCCACGACCTGCTCGCGAAGGGCGGCAAGTCCGGCTTCAAGTACGGCCGTCTCGACCTGCACGCCTCCACGCTCTCGGAGACCGAGGCCTCCTACCTGAGCGAAGAGCCTGGCGTGCCGGCGTGGGTGGTCGAGCACCTCTTCTACGATTTCGAGAACCGGCCGGTGAGCTGGGGCCGGTTCATCGGCCGAGCCGACCGCCTCAGATTCTCGGCCACCGTCGGTGTCCCGGACGTCCTGGAAGGGGGACGGGAATGACGGCACCCGCAGACGATCTCATCGGTCTGATCGTCGGGATGGACCAGCGCGGCAGCCTCGCCGCCGTGCGCCGGCGGCTCGCCGGCGGCGAAGACCCGGGCCGGCTGATGGAGGAATGTCGCGCGGGGATGGAACAGGTCGGCAAGATGTACGAGCGCGGCGAGTACTTCGTCGCCGCGCTCATCATGGCCGGGGAGATCTTCCGACAGACCGCGGACGTCCTTCTGCCTTTGATGACCGCAGCCGAGCGTCCGCAAGACTCCCACAAGGTCGTCATCGCGACCGTGAAGGGCGACATCCACGACATCGGCAAGAACATCGTGGTGACCCTGCTCGAGGCCCGTGGCTTCACGGTCGTCGATCTGGGCGTCGACATCGATTCGGAGAGGATCGCGGACGCGGTCGTTGCGGAGCGCCCCGATGCGCTCGGCCTCTCATGCCTCCTGACCACGGGATTCGAGACCTTGCGCGAGACGATTGAACTCGTGCGCGAGCGCACGGCCGGCTGGGAGCGGCGTCTCCCAGTGGTGATCGGTGGAACGGCCATCGACCAGCACGCAGCGGAGTATGCAGGCGCGGACGGCTGGTGCACAGAAGCAGCCGAGGGAATCGCTGTCGTGCTCTCTTTGCTGGGTGACGCCTGACAGCAGATTCCCGCCGCCCGGCGCGATGTGTTGCGCCATGAACCGCGACCGCGCCGAGCGGCGCGCCATCCAGGACGCCCAGCCTCTCGAGGACAACGTCGTGATGCAGAACAGCGAGCGTTCGCACTTCGGGATGATGAAGAGCTTCTGTCCGGCCGTGAGGAAGTCCTCGACGACGCCCTGCACGTAGTCCATCGCGGCCTCCCTGTTCGCGCCCGGGACGGGTTGCCCCATCATCGCGGACGGCAGCAGCACGCTCTGGGCGCCGCCAAGAGCCGGGTCGAGGTCGTTCCTTGGCGGGACCGCCGCGCAGGTTTCCTGCAGATTTCGCAACTTTTTCGCAACTCTGGTATTCTTGCCGAGTCGCCGCAGAGGAAAAACCCCTGCAAATCGGCACAATGCCCTCGTAGCTCAGTGGATAGAGCACAGGTTTCCTAAACCTGGTGTCGCTGGTTCGATTCCAGCCGGGGGCACCACCTTGATGCTACACAGTGCGCTTTCGTGCGGGGGCGTTCGGCAGCATCGCTTCCGAATCGGCGAGACTGCCGACATTCTGCCGCCGAGACTCACGGCAACCACCTCACGCAAGCAAACGTGCGATTCGCGCCCTTATTGGAGCCGGTCTTCCAGCAGCTGATCGGCTGTCTCTGCAGCATCAGAGGAGTCGGGGAACAACCGTGAGCGTCCCTGGTCGGCTCACTCGAAGTTCGCCGGCGTCGGCCGTCATGTCGCCTGCGGGAATCGGCCTGAGCTCAATGCCCGCCGGACAACTGGACAATGGCCGTTCGCCAGAGACGCCGCTCCCAGCCACAGGTTTCCCAGGCGGCGTCGTCATCGGGGAGAACCTGCATGGGCACTCCCGACGTCCGGTCTGCCATGGCCGTGGGGTGTTGGGGCGCCTCTTGGAGAAGGGCGAGATCGGCGCCGGTGCCAGCCAGCCAGTCTCTGACGTCCAGTTGATTCACATTCCAGCTGACGAGCCGCATCACGGGACCTGCACGAGGCCGAGGAGTCGCTGCACAAGGACCGCCAGCGATGCCGCGATGACGGCTGGGTCATCCCGTCCGGCTGCGGCTCGACCAGCGAGGGCGCACCCGCGTGCCGACTCGCGCGAGAACTCGGCGTTCAGGATGATCAGGCCCTGTTCGACGGTGGTCGCGATTGCTCCTGAGATCGTCGCATCAGGCGCCTCCAGCTCGGCCGACCGGGCTCGCCGCAGGACGCGCGCAGTGGCGGCGAGGTCTTCTCCGCGCAAGAGGCGTAGCATGTCGAGCGAATCCTTGGCGATGCGGTCGTTGCGTCGCGGGTCATCGAGTCGCTCCGCCACCTTATGCACCTTTGAGATGAGCAGGGCCGCGCTGCCGGCGACGGGGACATCGAAGCGCCTGGGATCTGCGTCCAGCGAGCCGACGAGCATGAGGTCGCTATCGACCAAGGCCAGTTCGAGGCCGAACGCCCTGCGGGCGAGACGATCGCCTTGGACGCCTAGCCGCGCCGCTCGAGTCCCCTCACCACTGACTGCTTCAGGGACCAGCAGATCGAGGTCGATGTTCACGGTTCTCTCACCGACCAGTTGCTCGATCACCCACGAACCCACGACGGGTCCGCCCGTTCCCGTCTTCGGCCAGAAGCCCGCAGCGCGGAGAGCCTCGTTCAGCAACGGGTCGTCGCCCAGGAGCGTTGGGTCGAGGGCGAGGTCCGCGTCGGTGGTGTGGGGAGTGGTCGCGAGATCGCCGTCGCCCGCCCGCAGGTACACCGCGTGAGCCCCAACCAGGATCGCCGCTTGGCGCTGCTGGCCAAGGGCTTCGAGACCGTCGAGCAGGACGCGACGCGCGGCGACATAGAGCGGATCAGGAGCGGGTCTCTCAGGCATCGAGTCGCCAAGACTCCTCGTTCGCCGCCATCCATTCGAGCAGCCCATCGCCCTCGGCCGGCATGCGGTCCGGGCCGGTGAGGCAGTCGGCGGCGACTTGCGACAGCGCGGCGTAGACCGTCTCGCCCTGGCTCCAGGTGCGCTCGAACACGACTGGGTCAAGAGGCTCGCAGAGGTAGACGTTGCCCGTGCTCGTCGCCCTCACGAGCCCGGTCTTCTCGGCGACGCCGATGGGGGCATCGACGTAGCACATGAGGAGCGACGGCGGCGCGATGGGTGCGCGTTCGGCTGCGGCGAAGGATCCGGTCACGGCATAGCGGCCGCCCGGCGTTCGGGACGCCCAGCCGGCAACGTCCCTGAGGAACGCAGGGACTCCCTGTGGCGCCAGGAACAACCGCGCGGCGTTCGACTCGAGCAAGCGGTAGTCGGCGCTCCAGCGACGAATGAGATCGGCCCAGAGCACGCGCGTTATGGGCTGGACTGGTCCCCGCCCCTGCCGCTCGACGAGCGCGTCTCGCTCCAGAAGCCCGATGATCTTTGAGACGTAGCCCGGGGTCACGTCAGCGCGAGCCGCAACGGAGCGAGATGTCGCCGGCTCGCGGTAGTCACACAGCGCACGTACCACCCGCGCCGCCTTTGCCCCGCGGAGCGACCGCGCGGACTCATCCGGGGGTGCCGGGTCCTTGTCAGAGCCTTGCCGACGTACGAAGACGCTGGGCCGTGCGATGCGGATCAGCATGTTCCCGCTCATGTCGATGTAGTTCACGCCGGCCTCTTCAAGGAGGGCGCGTGCTCTCGGGCTCAGGAACTGCGAGACAAGCAGGTACGAGGAATCGGGCGGCACCGGTTTCAGGGCGCGCAGCCAACTGCTGACATCGCGCGGGAAGGTGCGCCGTTTGGCCTCGACCATCTGTAGTGCTTTGCTCCCGTCGGGAGCTGCCACACTGAGGATTGCGTCGGGCTGAAGAATGCCGGGGCCGCGGACGGGTTCGTCGAAGCGACGCACCGCCCACCCCTGGCCGAGGCTGTCTGCGAGGAGCCGCTCCGCCTGGGTAATGAGATCAGATTCGGCAGGCATGATGTTTCCTAAGTCAGTGATGTTTCCTGACACAGGAAACATGGTAGTCCTGGGAAACATTCCCGTCAAGGCGTTGACTTCCAGGCGCGGTCCAATTGCTTCGAAGCCCTCATGCAGTTCGGCGCGCTCGTGGCCTTGCTCCTAGCGCGAACTCCACGGCTTCCTGGCACGACCGGCGGACATCATGATGATGATGTTGATGATCGCATTCGGCCGCGACGCGAAGAGGCGCCGACAAGTTGCCGCCGAGCACATGGAGGCGAAGTCTCTCGCCGGCGTCTTCAGTCGCCTTGGGTGGACGCGCGTCCGGCTCTCGCCTGGCGCTGTGCGCATGTAGCGCAGGCGCTCACCGCTGCCATCATAGAGACTCCGGGCGAGGCCTGACATGGTGCTCACCTTGGAGGAGAGGCGGCCGGGCCGCCAGGAGTGACGTGCTTGTCAGGTCAGCGTCGGGCGGCCCGGCCAGGGCCAGAATACAGCACCTCGGGCGAAGCACACTTCAGGGCACACTAGCGGCTGGCCGGCGACGTGCTCAGGCTCGAGGCGATGTCGCGGGGTTTCATCCAGTAAGCCTCGATTGGCACAAAATCCCTGCATGCGAGGCGATTCCTAAACCTGGTGTCGCTGGTTCGATTCCAGCCGGGGGCACCACGATCATGACTTGCGTGCGTTCAAGAGGCCGCTTGGCGTGAATTGATGCGCGGGCTCCGTCGTTCGCTCCGCCGCCCTCCCCGGGACAATCTCGATCGTCGCGCGCTCCCGGGGCACCGCGCCGCCGAGCCGGTGCACCGCATCAGGCCGGCGCCGCGCTCAGCGTGCACGTGCCGTGGCGCCGCCTCACGCCGCCGCC
>CAZJGT010000072.1:0-3866 GCA_964545565.1 uncultured Thermoleophilia bacterium | reverse complement strand
GAGACGCCGGGGACGACGGAGCCGGAGAGGATCGGGGCGGTCATGACGGGCAGGGCTGGGATCAGCGGACGCACCCATCGCCGGTCTGCGTCGCTCGCCTGACCGGCAGGCACGTGTCCGTCGTCGACTTCCTGATCATCCTGCTCGCCGGCGTGGCCGCAGGGACCATCAACGCCGTCGTCGGCTCCGGCTCCCTGATCACCTTTCCCACGCTGATCGCGCTGGGTTACCCGCCGCTGCTGGCCAACGTGTCCAACAACGTGGGTCTCGCCCCCGGCTCGATGTCGGGAGTCTACGGCTACCGTCGGGAGCTCGTGGGGCAGGGGGCGCGTCTGCTGGGGCTCGTGCCGGCGTCGATCGTGGGGGCGCTCGTCGGGGCGACCTTGCTGCTGGTGCTGCCGAGCAGCCTGTTCGACAAGGTCGTGATCGTCCTCATCGGCGGCGCGCTCGTGCTCGTGGCGGCGCAGCCGGCGCTCTCGCGGCGGCTCGGCGCCAGGCGCGCCGCGCGGCGCGCGGCGCATCCCATGAGCCGCCACGACGCGACGCCGGGCGTGCAGACTCTGGTCGCGCTCACCGGAGTCTACGGCGGCTACTTCGGCGCCGCCCAGGGCGTCATCCTCATCTCGACCCTCGGGATCCTCATCGACGACCATCTGCAGCGCCTCAATGCCTGCAAGAACGTCCTGGCCGGGACGGCCAACACGGTGGCCGCGATCGTCTTCATCCTCACGACGAGCATCGACTGGCGCGTGGTCGCGGCCATCGCGCTGGGCTCCGTGGTCGGCGGCCAGATCGGCGCCCGCTACGGCCGCCGCCTGAGTCCGACGGCGCTGCGCGTCGTCATCGTCGCCGTCGGCCTCACGGCGGTCGTCCGGCTGCTCTGACGGCCCGCCTCACCGACGCAGCGAAGGCTACTCCCCGGGCTCAAAGCCCGCGTCCCCAAGAGGCCGCCGAGATCGCAGAGATCGCCGAGATCGCCGAGATCGTCGAGACCGCCCTCTCGCTGTCACGACGAACCCCCCGGGGGCCAGGGCAGCCTCGCCCGCTCCCATCCGGTGCGCGATCGGCAGCAGGACGAGGAGCAGCACGCCGCGGCCACCAGCACGTACGGGAGCGTCATCGTCCCGGCGAAGTTCTGCGTCGCCACCACGACGGCTGCGGAGACGTTGCGCTGCGCGGTCCCCAGCATCATGACGCGGCGGGCGCCGCGCTCGCGCCGGCCGAGAAGCGTCCCGACCAGCAACGCCCCGGCGATGAACAGGAGAAGCGCGAGGAACCCGAAGGAGCCGACGAGGTCGACGATGGTGGAGACGTTGAGTCCCAGGCCGAGCACGATGAGGGCGAGCATCGAGATGCTCGAGACCGTGCTCATCGTGGCCGCCCACCTTTCGCCTGTCTCCGGAGCGTGCGCCCTGATGAGCAGGCCGAGGGCGCGCGGCACGACGAGCGTGATCAGCCAGGCCACGGGGGGGACCAGCGCGAAGTTCGCGACCAGCGCGAGCGCGACCCTGCCGGGGCTTCTGAGCGGTTGCAGGATCGCCGCGAGCGTGAGGCTCATGCCCATTGCGAGCATGCTGCTGATCACGAAGAGCACGCCGGAGACGACCGCGAGCAGAGTGATCAGTTGGTTCGCGTCCATCACCCGTCGTCCGCTCTCACGTGGGGTGCGCGCGCCGCGCGCACCCCGGTGGAGGTCGGCGTCTCATGGCGTCACGATGTCGAACCAGAACTCGAACTCGTCGAGCAGCCCGGCGAGCTCGGCCAGCTTGCCCGCCTCGCCGTCCAGGTCGATCTCGCCCGACTGCGCCGCCTTGGCCAGCGCCTGCGCGCCGCCGGCGAGCAGGCCGATGAAGGCGGCGTGCGTGGTCGTGATGCGAAGCTGCTCGCCTGCCGCGTCCCGGCCCTCGGTGTGGTTGAGGACGCCGTTCGCGACCTCGATCGCGTAGCGTTCGTCGAGGTCGCTGAAGACGAGCGTGATGGCGACCTCGGCGTCGGCGGCGCGCTCGCCGTTCAGCCGGATGGCCAGGAAGTCGAGCAGCATGTCGGCGCTCATGGCCGCGACCACGTCGGGGTTCGCGGCGCTCGGCGCCGCGACCCTCACGACGCCGTCGCGCAGCTCTTTGGCGCCGCTCAGATAGACGTTGCGCCAAGGAGCCGATTCCGCCTGATAGCCGAGCTGCTCGAGCGCGTCGGCCTCCAGCTCGCGCGCGGCGGCATTGCCCGGGTCGGCGAAGACGAGATGGTTCAGCAGTTGCGCCGACCAGCGATACTCGCCGCGCTCGTAGGCCTCTCGCGCCTTCGCGAGCAAAGCGTCGGCTCCGCCGGCGAGTGCGACGTAGCCCTTGCCCGCGGCCGCCGGCGGGAGCTCATGCAGCGTGGCGGGGTTGCCGTCGAAGAAGCCCAGGTAGCGCTGATAGACCGCCTTCACATCGTGGCTCACCGTGCCGTAGTACCCACGGTTGTGCCAGGCGCGGTCGAGCTTGGGCGGCAGCGTCAGCACCTCGGCGATCTCGAGGCTCGTGTAGCCCTGGTTCGCGAGGTGCAGCGTCTGGTCGTGCAGGTAGCGGTACATGTCGCGCTGGCTCTCGAGCAGCTCCCGGCAGCGCTCCGTCCCCCAGCAGGGCCAGTGATGGCTGGCGAAGATGACGTCGGTCCGGTCGGCGTAGCGCTCGATCGTCTCGTTCATGTAGGTCGACCAGGCGTGCGCATCGCGCACCTGGGCGCCGCGGAGGGTGTAGAGGTTGTGCAGCGTGTGCGTGCAGTTCTCGGCCATGCAGAGCGCCCTGAGCTGCGGGAAGTAGAAGTTGAACTCCGATGGGGCCTCGGTGTCGGGCGTGAGCTGGAACTCGATCTCGACGCCGTCGACGGTGAGCGTCTCGCCGGTCTCGGTGACGGTGTGGGTCGGCTGGATCAGCGTCACGGTGCCGGTCGAGGTCGTCTTGCCGAGGCCGGCATCGACCTGGCCCTTCTCGTCCTTCACGAGCAGGTTGCCGTACATGTAGGAGGCGCGACGCGTCATGGCGTTGCCGGCGTACACGTTCTCGCTGACGGCCGCCTCGACGAAGCCCTCAGGCGCGATCACCTGACAGCGTCCGGCGGCCACCTCATCGGCGCTCGTCACCCCCTTGACGCCGCCCCAGTGGTCGATATGGCTGTGGGTGTGGATCACGGCGACGACGGGCCGCCGCGCCACGTGCTCGAAGAGCAGCTCGAGCGAGGCGGCGGCCACCTCTGTCGAGATCAGCGGATCGATGACGATCCAGCCCGTGTCGCCCTCGATGAAGCTGATCACCGAGAGGTCCATGCCGCGCACCTGATAGATCCGGTCGGCGACCTTGAACAGGCCGTGCAGCATGTTGACGCGCGCCTGGCGCCAGAGGCTCGGATTGACCGTGTCCGGCGCCTCCTCGCGATCGAGGAACGCGTAGGCGGTGAGGTCCCAGGTGGGCGTGCCGTCGGCAGCGGTCACGGTCGGCGTCTCGAGCCTGGCGATGAAGCCGCGCGAGGCGTCCTCGAAGTCCTGCACGTCGGCCCAATCGAGCCCGGCGTCGCTGCGCACGCGCTCCTGGGCCGCCTGCGTGTGGCGGGTTGCTGCCCGACGCTCGTCCATCACGATCTCCCTTCGCCTCGCCTGCGGTCCTCACGGCGTGGCCGGGTCCCACCGTCCGGTCTGCATCCGGAGCACCGCTTCCGGGCCGGCCGCGCGTTAGTCATACCCGCCGCAGGGTAGTGTCACGCTGAGCCGGCAGCGCCGGCGAGCCGTCTCATCTCCGAGGGGGGAGCCTGTGCCACGTGAGACGACCGATGAGCCCCCGACGGCTGCAGGTCCGGAGAACGGGCTGGAGCCGCACGAGCAGGCCCTGGTC
>CAZJGT010000071.1:4589-11413 GCA_964545565.1 uncultured Thermoleophilia bacterium | reverse complement strand
GCACGCCGTACACGGCGTCGAGGATCTCGGGCCGCAGCACCTCGGCGGGCGGCCCGAACGCCGCCACCTCCCCATCGCTCAGCACCAGCAGCTTGTCGAAGTAGTGCAGCGCCAGATTGAGGTCGTGGAGGATGCACAGCACCGTGAGTCCGTCCGCGTTCAGCTCCTTGAGAAGGTCGAAGAGCCGCAGCTGGTGCGAGACGTCGAGCGCCGAGGCCGGCTCGTCGAGCAGCAGGAGCGGCGCCCGCTGCATGAGCGCCTGCGCCAGCACCACGAGCTGCTTCTCGCCGCCGGAGAGCTCCGAGAAGCGGCGGCTCACGAGGTCGGCGACCCCGAGACGCGCCAGCGTCAGCTCGGGGTCGTCGCTCGCTGCCGGGTCTTTGGCGCGGCAGTACGCGCCCATCGCCACGACCTCGCGCACCTCGAGGTCGAAGTCGAGGTCGAAGTGCTGCGGTACGAGCGCGACCTCCCGCGCCATGTCGCGGCGGCGATAGCGCCGCGTCGGCCGGCCCTTCACGAGCACCTCGCCAGAGAGCGGCTGGTGGATGCCGTCGACGAGGTCGATGAGCGTCGACTTGCCGCTGCCGTTGGGGCCCACGATACCGACGAACTCGCCCGCCCCGAGCGCGAACGAGATGCGGCGCAGCACCGGCCGCTCGTCGTAGGCGAAGTCCACATCCTCAAGGGCGACGAGCGGGACGCCGGTTCCGGTCTGCCCGGCCGGGGAGGCCATCAGATGCGCCGTCCGCGCCGCAGGAGGTACACGAACAGCGGCGCGCCGATGAACGTGGTGACCACGCCGACGGGTATCTCGTTGGGCGCGATCACCGTACGCGAGAGCAGGTCCGCGATCACCATCATCGCAGCGCCGGCCAGCAGCGACACGGCCAGCAGACCTCGATGACCGGGGCCGACCAGCAGACGGACGATGTGGGGCACGATCAGGCCCACGAAGCCGATGATGCCGCTCACCGAGACGGCGAGCGCCGTGAGCACTCCCGCCGTCACGAGCAGCAGCCGCTTGGTGCGCTCGACCTCGACTCCCAACTCGAGCGCGCGCTTCTCGCCCTGCAGCAGGATATCCATCTCGTGCGTGAAGAAGAGCGGCAGCGCCATGAAGGGGATCACGACGAGCGCGATCTCGACGTCGGGCCAGCCCCTGCCCGAGAAGCTCCCCATGAGCCAGTAGATGATGGCGTGCATGTCCTGGTTGGCCTTGATCATGAGCACGGTGACCACGGCGCTGGCCAGATACGAGATGGTGACCCCGGCCAGCAGGAGCACGAAGATGTCGATGCGGCCGCGCCTCCGGGCCGCCACCCAGACCAGGGCGAGCGTCCCGAGACCCCCGGCGAGGGCGAGCACGGTGATCCAGGGGAGATTGGACCAGTGCAGGACGATGCCGATGGTGGCCCCGAGAGCGGCGCCCGCCGACACACCCGTGACGTACGGATCGGTGAGCGGGTTGAGGAAGAGATCCTGCAGGATCACGCCGGCGACCGCGAGCGCGGCTCCGACGAGGCTGGCGACCAGCACCCGCGGCATGCGGATCTGCCAGAAGATGGCGTTCTCAAGGTCGCCCTGGACCGGTCCCGCCGTCACGAGCTGCCAGAGACGCTCGAGCGACAGCGAGACCGGTCCAAAGGCGAGCGCCAGCACGAGACAGGCGGCGAGGATGCCGGCGGCCAGGACGATGCCCGGCCACGTACCTGTGCGCGCGAGTCTGGTCACTCGGCCGGGAACGCCTCGGGATGGATCATCGCGGCGAGCGCCTGAAGCCCTTCGGCCAGGCGCGGGCCGGGCCGGGCGATGAGGTTGTCGTCGATCACGTAGACGTGGCCGTCCTTGACCGCCGTCAGTTCGGAGAAGCCGGCGCGCTTGTCGATCTCACCGGGCTCGCTCATCGAGCCGGAGTCGGCGATATAGACCGCCGGATCGTCCTGCACCAGCACCTCGGTGCTGAAGTTGGGAAAGCCGGGGCCGGCCTGCGCGCCGATGTTGGTGCCGCCGGCGATCGCGATCATGTCGTCGATGAAGGTGCCCGAACCGGCGGTCATGAGCGGCTTGCTGTAGATCTCGAGGAAGGTCGTGGCGGCGGGCAGCTCGGCGACCTTGGCCTGGACCTCACTCCGCGCCTGCTTCATGGTGTCCACGACCTGCTGGGCCTCGTCGGAGACGCCGGCGAGCCGGCCGACGTTGGCGATGGTCGTCATGACCCCGTCGTAGGTGGTCGGATCGACCACGTAGACCTGCATACCGAGCCCTTCGAGCTTGCTGCGCAGCTTGTCCTGGATGCCGCCGGCGGCGAGCACGAGATCAGGCTCGAACGAGGCGATCTTCTCGACGCTCGGGTCGGCGAAGTCGCCGATCTTGGGCAGGCTCTCGGCTTCCTCCGGGAAGTCGTCGTAGCTGGTGCCGGCGACCACCTGGTCGCCGGCGCCGACGGCGAAGGCGATCTCGGTGTTGGCCGGCGCCATGCTCACGATGCGGGCCGCCGGCGCGTCGAGCGTGACCTCGACGCCGGCGTCGTCGGTCACGGTGATGGGGCCGCCGGCAGCGGCCGCCGGCGAGCTCGCGGCGGCTGGGTCGTCGCCCGAGCCGCAGGCGCTCAGGGCGACGGCGCCCACGGCGAGGATCGCGGTCAGGAGGAGGGCCGCTGCGAGGCGGCCGAAACGGGTTGCGGTGGTCATGGTGGTCGTGACTCCCTTCGAGACGTGGCTACCGGACGTAGCGCAGGACGTGATGGCCGGCGCGCTCCTCGGTGCCGTCCCAGACGAGCGGGACCGGCCTGGAGAAGAGCGGGGCCGAGGTGACCATGGTGTGGTACTCACCCTCCTCGCCGCAGACGTCGGCGCCGGCGGCCTCGAGGCGGGCGATGACGTCGTCGTCGAGCTCGAGGCCGAGGAACTCGGCGCCCAACTTGGACGAGTCGACGGCGACAATCGTGGCGCGGGAGCCGCCGGCCAGGAACTCGGCCACGAGCCGGCGGCGCTGCTCCCGCCAGAGCGGCAGGTGGCAGGTGAGGCCGGCGATGTCGCACACACCCTCCACCCAATCACGATGAGCCTGCAGGTCGATGTCGCCGAACACGCCGGCCTCGACGCCCTGCGCGGCGAGCTCGTGAAGCACGGAGACGTAGGCGGCCTCATAGCCGTCCCACGTCGCCGCCCTGGTCACGAGCGGGATGTCCAGGGCGGCGGCCTGCTCCTCGAGCAGCGCGAGCGGCAGGCCGTGGCCGCGGCTCACGCGGCCGCCCTCGTGGAGCATGCACACGAGGGCGGACGGACGGCCGCGGCCCAGCGTCGCCCGCTGCAGCGCGAGATAGGCGTCCTTGCCGCCGCTCCACGAACAGAAGAAGCGGCGGCCGGCGAGGCTCGCGCCGCCCGCCGCGCGCGCGTCCGGACCTTGACCAGGTCGGGCGGCGAGTGACGCGCCGTCGGGTCGGCCGTTGGCGGACGGTACGTCGGCTCGCGCCGCGTCACTCGCCATGGTCGCCCTCCCTGGCTGCCCTGCAGACAGGGCAGATCCCGTAGACCTCGAGGTGATGGCCGTAGATGGTGAAGCCGGTGGCCTCCGCGAGCCGCGTCTCCAGCTCGGTGACGTCACCGTCGCCATCGAACCGCACCACGCGCCGGCACACGCCGCAGATCAGCGGATGACTGTGGCCGATGGGGGGTGCGATGAAGCAGATGTCCCCGTGCCCATCCTGGACGCGCGCGAGAAGACCGAGATCGTTGAGCAGGGTGACAGTACGGTAGACGGTGGCTTGACCGACGCCGTCGTCACGCAGGGTCTCGGCGGCCTCACCGATCGTCGCCGCGCGATCGGCGCCGGCGAAGTACTCCCAGATGAGCCGGCGCTGCCGCGTGAAGGGGATGCCCTTCTGGTGGAAGACGGCGTCGATGTCGTACGTCGGCTGCGGGTCGGTCAAGGTGAGCGTTCTCCAAGTCCTGGTGAGAAGAGTTCTCAACCGTGTTGAGAAAACCTATCAACCGTGGGCGCGTCCGTCAACCCTCGGCTAGGCTCGTCACTCCTTCCTCGAGGCGGGTGACCCGCATGCTCCCCGTCGGTGCTGGCTCAAGGAAGACGTCCACGGTCATGAAGCCGATCCGCTTGCGGCCGGGACACGGCAGCGTGTACCTTTCGGCACGATGAACGGCGACCCCCTGCACGATCTCGAGCTCCTGATCCGCTCCCGCTACGGCGCCCTCCTGCTCGACACCGAGGAGGAGGACCGCGCAGAGGCGGTCGCAGGGCGCGCCGCGGAGCGGATGCAGGTGGCGCTGTTCGTCTGGCGGCGCGCCACGGGGCTCAGAAGGACGGGCGAGCCGGCCGGGATCTACGGCACGCAGGACCCGCGTATGGCGCTCGACCACATCATCGGGTCCGATCTGCCCGCGTTGTACCTGTTCCACGGTCTCCTCACCGAGCTGCAGAAGCCGGAGGTCGCCGACTTCCTGCGTGAGGCGGCCAAGCACCTGGCCAACCGGTCGGGCGCCGTGGTCCTCACCGGTCCGGGCGGCGATCTGCCCGACTCCCTGGGCACGGTGGTCGGGCTGGTCCACATCCCCGTGCCCACGCGCTCGGAGTACGAGACCCTTCTCGGCCGCGTGGTCGACGACGTCTCGGCCACAACGCGGATCGACGTGTCGTTGACGCCCACCGAGAAGGACCGTCTGCTCGCCAACCTCCAGGGGCTGACGCTCGCCGAGGCCGAGAGACTGCTGACCCGCGCGATGGTCGCGGACGGCCGCCTCAGCGCCGACGACGTCCAGCGGATCGTCGAGGCCAAGCGCGACCTGGTCGAGCGCGATGGTCTTCTCGAATACTGGCCGGTGGCCGAGTCGCTGGACGACATCGCCGGCCTGGCGCGGCTCAAGGAGTGGCTCGCGAAGCGGCGTCTGTTCATGGACGACCCGCAGCGGGCGACGCAGTTCGGCCTCGAGTTCCCGCGCGGGATCCTGCTCGTAGGCGTGCCCGGCTGCGGCAAGAGCCTCTGCGCCAAGGCGGTGGCCGCGGCCTGGACGCTGCCGCTGGTGCGGTTCGACCCCGGCGCGCTCTACTCCAAGTACATCGGCGAGACGGAACAGAACCTGCGCAAGGCGATCGAATCGGTGAGCCGCTTCGCGCCGCTCGTGCTCTGGATCGACGAGATCGAGAAGGCCTTCGCCGCCGGAGGCGAAGGCGACGGGGGGACCTCGCAACGCGTGCTCGGGACGTTCCTGTCCTGGCTGCAGGACCGCCGCGGCGACGTCTTCGTGGTCGCGACCGCCAACGACGTGCAGCGCCTGCCGCCCGAGCTGTTGCGCAAGGGCCGCTTCGACGAGACCTTCTTCGTGGACCTGCCGGACGAAGCGGCGAGAGCGCTCATCTTCGGCATCCATCTGCGCCGGCGAAAGCAGGCTCCCGAGAGCTTCGACCTGCCGCTGCTGGCGCGCGAGAGCGAGGGGTACAGCGGCGCGGAGCTGGAGCAGGTCGTGGTCTCCGCGCTCTACACGGCGTTCGCTGCCGGTCGACCTCTGACGAACGACCTCCTGCTCGCCGAGCTGAAGCAGACGCCGCCGATCGTCTCCACCGCCCGGGAGAAGATCGCGATGGTGCGCGCCTGGGGCGAGGGGCGAGCCGTCCCGGCCGACTGACCCGCGCGAACCGGCGCGGCGAGGCGCACGAGCACACCGAGCACGCCACGGGGAGCAGCCATGGCCAGAGACCGACGATTCGTGGCCGTCCATCGTGGCGGCCCACTCGATCCGACGCGTCATCGCCTGCTCGCGTGCTGGGCCGCGGACTGCGCGGAGCATGTCCTGCCGTTGTTCGCTCGACGGCATCCCGACGACGAACGCCCGCGACTCGCGATCGAGGCGGCGCGGGCGTGGTCCCGGGGCGAGATCACGGTCGGTGAGGCGCGGGCCGCAGCCGTGAAGGCGCACGCGGCCGCAAGGGCCGCCGCCGACCAGACGGCGGTCGCGGCCGCCCGCGCCGCCGGCCACGCAGCGGCGGCCGCGCACATGGCGGACCACGCCTTGGGACCCGCGGTCTACGGCGCGAAAGCCGCGAGGTCGGTGGCGCCCACGGTCGAAGCAGAGGCGGCAGGCGAAGACGAGCGGCAGTGGCAGCTGGAGCGTCTGCCCGAATCGGTCCACGAGCTCGTGGTGTCGGCCCTGGCGCGGCTGCCGGCGCTCCGCTGAGTCGCCGTCTACGGCAGCAGCGCGCGGGCCCGTGACGCGACGGCGACGCCGAGCAGTCCGTGCTGCGGCGCCTCGAGGTGCCAGCCGTCCCGGGCGCTCGTCGTGACGACCGCGCCGGCGTCGAGCCAGGGGCAGCCCAGCGATGAGGCGACGCGCGCGAACTCGTGCGGCAGCGCCCGCGACTTCTCCTCCGCCCCGTCCCACAGCCCAGGATCCTCACCGGCGATGAACGGGCCGACCGGGGGCGGGCACACGAGCAGCACCGCCGGGGCGGCGCCGCCGCGACCCATCTCGCTGCGCAGCACGAGATGGGCGATGGCGGCGGCGCCGTCGGCGGCGTCCGCCGCCGATACCCAGGCGTAGCTGATGTCGTTGGTGCCGAGCATGACGATCACCAGGTCGAGCGGCGCGTGCGTCTCGAGGACCGGCGCCAGCAGCTCGATCCCACTTCGATGCGGGAGCAGCGGGTCGTCGATCGCCGCGGTCCGTCCGCAGAGCCCGTCCTCGGCCACGTGGTGAGACGCGCCGAGCTCCCTCTGGAGCACGCCCGGCCAGCGGACGGGCCACTCGAGGCGGCGCCCGGCGTCGGCGGGGTCGTAGCCCCACGTGTTCGAGTCGCCGTAGCACAGGACCTCG
>CAZJGT010000071.1:0-4489 GCA_964545565.1 uncultured Thermoleophilia bacterium | reverse complement strand
CCGGCAGGACCTCCACGTATCCGTCTTCACCGCCGCTCAGGAACACGGGGAGTCCCTTCCTTCCGGTCGTTCAGGACCGGCTGCCGTCTTCTGCGGGGGAGCCGCGCGGAGGTCGCGGCACAAGCACCGGGGTGCGCGCTTTGTAGGCCTCGTACTCCGGCTCGCCGCCCCAGCGCTCGTCGGCGCTCTTCTCGAGCATCGGCACGCCGCTGACCCGCGTCAGCAGCAGGATCACGAACAGCGGCGAGATCAGCGTCACCCACTGCCAGCCGCGGAGCACGGGCAGAGCGACGATCGCCACCCCGATCCAGAGCACGATCTCGCCGAAGTAGTTGGGATGCCGCGACCACGACCACAGGCCGGTACGGATGAAGCGGCCCTTGTTGGCCGGGTCGGCGCGAAAGCGGCTCTTCTGGGCATCGGCGGTCGCCTCGATGCCGAAACCCAGCACCCAGACGAGGAGACCGATCGCGGTCACCGTGCCGAGACCCACGTGCTCTGTGGTGGTGATCGCGGCGAGGGCCGCGGCGAGCGTGAGGCTCACCCACAAGCCTTGCAGCGTCCACGCGTTCAAGAAGCGAGGGAACGACGGCTTGATCGCGTCGAAACGCGAGTCCTTGCCGGCCTTGCGCACGCGGCGGAACAGGTACGATCCCAGCCGCACGGTCCAGACGACGACCATGACGAGGAGAAGGACGGAACGCGCATCGGTGTCCGGCGTGAGGAGCACCGCGACGATGGTCACGGTGGTGTACGTGAGCGTGCCGGTGAGGTCGTAGAACTGATCGGTCTGGAGGAGGTACGCGGGCACGAAGACCACCCACTGGATGACGAAGGCGAGGGCTACGCACAGAGCGTACACGGGAAGCCCGCCCACGCTAGCACCGCCCTGGCTGCCGGCCAGGGCAACCAGGGCGCCGATCACGACCACGATCGGGATGGCGATGAGCGCGTTGCGGTCAGACTTCGTCATGGCCCTCTCCTACCCATCCTGCGCGTCTCGATAGCCCGGTCACGTCATCCATCCGCCCGGATGGTCCCGGTGGTGACGTCCAGGTCGCGAAGCAGCCCGTCGTGAAGGTCGTAGATCCAGCCGTGCACGGCAAGCTCCGCCCCGCGTTCCCACGCCGCCTCGACGATCTGTGACGACGCGACCGCCCGCACCTGCGCCGCCACGTTCAGTTCGCAGAGCCGGTCCCAGCACGCCTCGAGCGTCACGAGCGCGTCGATCTCCTCGCGATGCTCGTCCACGACCAGCCGCAACGGCTGCAACCACAGCGCGACGGCGCCCCCCTGGTGACCCTCGAGCGCGGCGCGCACCCCGCCGCAGCGGTAGTGACCGCAGACGATGATGTGCCGCACGCCGAGCGATGAGACCGCGTACTCGATCACCGCCATCGCGTTGAGGTCGGTGACCGGGACCACGTTGGCGACGTTGCGGTGGACGAAGAGCTCGCCGGGCGCCAGGCCCACGATCTCGTTGGCCGGGACCCGGCTGTCGGAGCAGCCGATCCAGAGCAGGTCCGGCTTCTGGATGTGGACCAGCGACGCGAAGAAGTCGGGGTCGGCGGCCACCCGTTCCGCGGCCCAGGCCCGATTGCGCGCGAAGAGATGAGGCAGGTACTTCACGGCGAAAGCCTACCAGCACCGGTGGCGTCGGGCTGCGGACCGCGTCATCCCGGACCTTGGCGCAGCGCTCCAAGCAAGAGGGAGTCGGCCCGAGCGCCGCATCCGGGCGGCTCAGCCCGGACTCAACGGCGGTCCGACGACCTGCATCCCGTGAGCCAGCCAGACGGCCGGGTCCTGGGAAGGCATGGCGTCGGCCTTCGTCACCTCCCGGAAGAAGGCCTCCATGTCGCCGGCCGGTGTGAAGGCCACGAGGAGCCGGCCCGGTCCCTTGGAGGCCCACACGTGCGGCAAGCCGCGCGGCCCGAGCACGGAGTCACCGGGCCGCAACTCATCGCGCCCGTCACCGACCTCGATCAAGAACTCACCCTCAAGGACGTAGAACCACTCGTCCTGGTGAGGGTGCACGTGCCGCGGCGGACCGCCGGGCGCGTGGAAGACGTTCTCGAGCACGAGGAGCTCCGGCGTGATCGTCTTGAAGTCGATCCGGCTCACGCCGAGCCCATGGCGCTCGCCGAGCCGGTCCTCGCCGGTGCGGACCGGCGCCGCCGCAGACCGGGCGTCGCCGCTCATGACCGCTCGACTCCCCGAGCATGCCGCAGCACCCGCGCGCGATCGAACGTGAGAGATGTCGTCGCCGTGAACTGCATGCCGCGCCTCCTGTGTCGTGAGCATGGTTCCCTCCCGAGGCCGAAGGCGAACCCTCAGGGCGCCTTGCCGGCCGCCGCGACGCGACGGGGCAGGTCGCGTTCGCCGAGCTCCTCACAGAGCGCGGCGAAGTCAGGCGTGACGCCATGCCACTCGAGGTCGACGACCCCTTCCTCGAGCGGAACGTCGAGCCGCAAGGTCGCAAGTTCGAGGTAGAGCAGCGCCTCGTCGCGGCCCGCCCGCAGGCTCTGCGTGAGGCGGGCCGCGCGCGCCGCCGGGAGGCCGAGCGCAGCAGGGTCGTCCGGGATCGCCCGAAGGTGCCCGAACCTGGCGAGCACGGCGGCCGCCGACTTGGCGCCCCAGCCGGGAATACCGGGAAAGCCGTCCGCCGAGTCGCCGACCAGCGCCAACCAGTCCGCGATGGAGGCCGGCGGGACGCCGTACTTGCGCATCACGCCGGCCTCGTCGCGGACGATGTCCCGGCGTCGGTCCCAGGTGACGACGCGCTCGCCCATCACCGCCTGGGCGAGGTCCTTGTCCGGCGAGCAGAGCACGACCTGGTCCACGCCGGGCAGGTCGCGGAAGCGGGCCGCGGCCGTAGCGAGGGCGTCGTCGGCCTCGAACTCCACCATCGGCCAGACCACAAGGCCAAGCGCCCGTGCGGCCCTCTCGGCGAGGCCGAACTGCGCCAGCAGCGCCGGGTCCACGCCGGAGCTCGTCTTGTAGCCGGCGTACAGTTCATTGCGGAACGACTCGACGACGTGGTCGAAGGCGCAGGCCACGTGGCTCACGCCGGGCGTCGAGAGGAGCAGCCAGAGGCTGCGCAGCAGGCCGACGGTCGCGCCGACCTCGCGCCCTTCGGCGTCCTTCCGGGGCGGCGCGCCGAAGTGGCTGCGAAACAGCTCGTAGGTGCCGTCGACCAGATGGATCCTCATCGCCGGGTCACGCGCCCGCCGGAACAAGCGCCGCGAAGGCGTCGAGCAGCAGGGCGTTCTGCTCCGGATGTCGGGGGCTCACGCGCACGTGCTCCCCGAGCCCGAAGGACGAGCAGTCACGGACCAGGCAGCCTCGGGCGAGAAGGTCGCGGCGAAGGACCGGAGCGTCGCCGGCGTACACGAGGAAGAAGCCGGCGTTGGTCGGCTCCGTGATCCAGCCGAGGTCGCGAAGGCCCGCGGCGAGGCGGTCGCGCTCGCGCGTGAGCAGCGCCACTGAGCGGTGGTGGTGGTCCAGGTCGGCGAGCGCAGCGACACCGGCTGCCTGCGCGCATGCGTTGACGCTCCAGGGAGGGGCCGCGGCGCGCAGCGCCGCGGCCGTTTCCGGAGCGGCCACCGCGTGCCCGAGGCGCAGGCCGGCGAGGCCCCAGTACTTGGTCATCGAGTGCAGCACCACGAGGTTGCCGGCGAGGAGCGACTGCCGCTCCCACTGCGGCGCGGACAGGAGGTCGCAGTAGGCCTCGTCGAGGACGAAGAGCGTGGCCGGATGAGAAGCGGCGAGGGCGGCGATCAGCGCCGCAGGCAGCGCCGCCCCGGTCGGATTGTTGGGCGAGCAGAGCCAGCAAAGCCTCGGCCTGAGCCGCTCAAGCGCGGCATGGAGGGCGGGCTCGTCGCAGCGGAAGCCCGCCCCGGGGCCGGCATGGATGAGCGGCGCGCGCTCGAGGCGCGCGCCGGCGAGCGTGGTCGCCACCTCGCATTCTCCGAACACCGGTGCGAGGGCGAGCGCCACGTCGCTGGGCGCGAGCGCCAACTGGGCGACCAGCCGGATGAGCTCCGTGCTTCCGTTGCCGCAGACGACCTGCGCCTGATCGACACCGTGCCGGGCGGCCAGCGCCTCCGCAAGCCCAGTGGCGCGCGGATCCGGGTAGGCGTCCACCACCGCGCCGGCCACTGCCGCGGCCACACCCGGCGCGGCGCCGAGCGGCGACTGGTTGGAGCTGAAATCGATGATCGCGCCGGGATCGACGCCTTCGGCGCGCAGCGCCGACGGGTCGACCGCTCCGTGGACGGAGGCAGTCACGCACCGGAGGAGCGGCCGCCGCGCGGCGCGCGCTCTTCCGCGACGCGATCCGCCGCTCATCCCCACACCGTTCCGGCCAGCAGCGCTGCGAGGCCGGCGGCGAGCGCGACGGCAGTCCCGCCGGCCGCCCAAACGCGCCAGGCCGCGTCGCCGATCACGGCGCCCGTGAGGGGCCGGTCAGGCGTCCCCAGCGCGTACGCGC
>CAZJGT010000070.1:0-11627 GCA_964545565.1 uncultured Thermoleophilia bacterium | reverse complement strand
GCCGGCGACGACGGGCATGAACCGGGCGAAGCGGGAAGGCGGCAACGTGGCGCCCTCCTGCAGCGCGGCGACCGGCGGCACGCGCGTCGCACGCAGCGCCGGGATGATCGCCGAGAGCAGCGTCACCAGAATGCCCACCGCCAGCCCGACGATGATCGTCCGTGGCTCCATCACGAGACCGCTGCGGGGGATGTCCACGCCGCCGGCCTTGAACAGAGCGTTGACACCGGCCGCCACGCCCAGGCCGGCGAGGAGGCCGGCCACCGAGGCGAGCACGCCCATCACCAGCGCCTCGCCGGTGATGCTCCAGAGCACCTGGCGGCGGGAGGCGCCGAGGGCGCGCAGCATGGCGAACTCGCGCCGCCGCTGCGCCACCGTCATGGAGAAGGCGTTGAAGATGATGAACGCGCCGACCAGCACGGCGACGCCGCCGAAGCTGAGCAGGACCGGGGTGAGGAACTGGCCGATGGCCTCGCTCACCTGCTTGGTCTGGTCGGCGGCGGCCTGCTCGCCGGTCTTGACCTCGGCGTAGTCCGGCACGGCCTCGCGGACGCGATCCGCCAACGTCTCGGGTGACGTACCTGGTTCGGCCTGCACGTCGATCTCGCTGACCTTGCCCTCGAGGTCGAACCAGCGTTGCGCGTCGGCGAGCGTCGGGTTGATCAGGATGGACCCGCCGAGAGAGGAGGCGGAGGCGAAGGTGAACACGCCGGAGACGCGCGCCTCGTAGACGTCGGTCTCGGTGATCACCTGCAGCGGCGAACCGAGAGAGAGCTTCTTGTCCTCGGCGAGCTTCTGGATGATGCCGACCTCGCCGTCCGCCTGCGGCGGATCGCCCTGCACGTAGGTGCTCTGGCTGATCTCGCTCGGCACGTAGCTGAAGAAGAGCGTGGGCGAGCCGCCGGTCTGGGCGACCTCGCCGTCCACGGCCACCGCTCCCGCCCCCGAGACGTAGCCGTACGCGGCCTTGACCCCGTCCACCGCGCGGACCTCATCCACCAGGTTCTCGGACAACGCTTCGCTCGCGCCGCCGAACTGGCTCGTGAACTCCGCCTTGCGCGTGATCGTCACGTCCGTGCCCTTGAAGGCCTCGCTGAAGATCTCGTCAAAGCCGCGGTTGATCTGGTCGGTGAGCACGAACGTGCCGCTGATCATGGCCACGCCGAGCAGGATCGCAAGCGTGGTGAGGAAGGTGCGCAGCTTGTGTGCGGTGAGACTGCGCCACGCGATACGGATCATCCCACGTCCTCCAGGGACTTGATCACGTCGTAGATGTCGTCGCGGCCGAGGCGGCCGCAGTCGTGGGCGATGGCCCCGTCCTTGAGAAAGACGATGCGGTCGGCAAAGGTGGCCGCGTGGGCGTCGTGTGTGACCATGACGATGGTCTGGCCGAGCTCATCGCGCGACTGTCGCAGCAGTTGCAGGACCTCCTCCCCCGTGCGCGAATCCAGGTTGCCGGTCGGCTCGTCGGCGAAGAGCACTGCGGGCCGGCTGGCGAGCGCTCGCGCCACCGCCACGCGCTGTTGCTGCCCCCCGGAGAGTTCCGACGGCCTGTGCGACAGGCGGTCGCCCAGGCCTACCGTCGCGACGAGCTCCCTCACCCAGTCTTCGTCGCCCTTGCGGCCGGCGATCGTCAGCGGCAGCATGATGTTCTCTTCGGCATTCAGGGTGGGAAGCAGGTTGAAGGTCTGGAAGATGAAGCCGACGCGGTCGCGCCGCAGTTGCGTGAGGGCGCGCTCCTTGAGCGTCGTGATCTCCTGCCCGTCTATCCACACGTTGCCGCTCGTCGGGCGGTCGAGACCCGCGAGGATGTGCATGAGGGTCGACTTGCCGGAGCCCGACGGCCCCATGATCGCCGTATAGGCCCCGCGCCCCAGGTCCATACTGACGTCCACGAGAGCGCGCACGAGAGCATCGCCCCGGCCGTAGTCCTTGCCGATACCGCGACTCTGGACGACGGCATCCTCGAGGCCGACGATCGTGCCGTCCGCACACGTCGCCGTCGCGCCGGTGGCCTGACCCGGCATCGCCACCGGTACCTCAGTGTGGGTGTTCTCGTTCAAGGGTTCCCCTTCTGGTCGGACCGCCGGTCGTGACGGCCGGTGGCGGGCCGGGCCATGCGGCCCGCCACATCGCTTCTCTTCTGTATGCCTCGTGACCGCCGGAGTGCAACACGCAGTCGGCGCCTGCTTCCTCGCGAAGCGCCGACGCCGCCTCAGCCCTCCGTCCGAGCCGGCGGGCCGGGCTCCTCCGGAGCTTCCGGAACCTCGGGTGCTTGCGGCCGCTCCGGCATGTCCACTTCCTCCGCCCGATCTGGTTCCTCCGGCGCCTGAGCTTCACCCCGCGCCTGAAGTCCACTCGATGCCTGGGCGACCTGCGTCGCCGGCGCGGTCGCCGGATCCGCCGTAGCGCCCGCAAGAGCCGCGGCCTGCGCGGCGGCGGCCTGCTTGCGCTCACGCCGCCACTCGGCCACCGCCAGCACCGCGGCGCCACTGCCGAAGACCATCATCACGGCTATCAGGAGCGGGCCGGCGACCGGGATCCGCGAGACGATGGTCGTCCCCACGACGCCCAGCGTCACCGCAAGCATGAGGTTCTCCTTGCGTCCGCCACCGGACAGCACCCGCTGGGCGATGAACGCCCCGACCGCGGTGGTGACGAAGAAGTAGGCGAGCGTCACGAAGAGCACATACGGGATCACCAGGAGCAGCCCTACGATGCTGATCACGAGCACGACGAGCACGGCGGGCACGATGAGGAAGAAGGACAGAGCGCCCCAGCCCAGGGAAGCCCACGGCCGGCGACCGAGATGCCGCCGCACAGCGCGCATCTGGTTGGGCATGAGCGCAGCGGCGACCAGGGCGAGCACGAGGAAGAACGCCGTCTGGACGACCCAGCCGACGAGGCTGAGCCCCCACCACGGCGTGAAGGCGACCCGCTGCGCCGCCCATCCGAGCGCGTCCCCCCAGCCGGCGGAGTCGAAGGTCTGCGTCTGGCCGGTCACCTCGGCACCGGAAGCGCGCGTGACGGTGCCCCCGATCGCGACGACCGTGGCATCCTCGGCAGACATGTCGGTGCCGACCCTGGCCGTCGACCCGAGCCTGATGTCGCCGCCGAAGGCGACGACGGTGTTGCGCACGGTGCCGTGCACGATCACGTCACCGCCGAAGGCCACCGCGGTGGCGACGCTCTCGCCGGCGACGATGGTCACGTCCTCGCCGGCCTTCACGACCGTGTCTCGAGTCCGGAGGTCCACGGCCGCCGACGCGGCCGGCGTCGGCGACTCGCCGGCGACCGCAGCAGGACCGGCGATCGCGAGGCCGAGCAGCACCAGCAGGGCTGTCAGGGCGAGCAACCCGAGCGGACTCCTCGGGATCCGGCAGGTACGATGGGTAGACATCACGTCACCTCCACGGCCGTCACGGCCGGTCGCGTTGCGGGTCGTCAACAGCCGTCTCCGGTGTCGCGACGATCGGCGGGGCGGTCGTCACGAGCGGCGCAGGAGGGGCCGGGGCGGTCGCCTGGAGGGGCGGACGGCCATCTCCGAGAAGCACCTCGGCCCACCTGGCGCAGACCCAGCCCCACGCGTTCGTCACGTGCAGGCCGGCGACGACCCACAGGACCCCGAGAGGAACACCGAGGAGGCCCAGCCACCACGGTGGCGTCCAGCCCACAGCCACGGCTCCCCCGTCGGTCGTCCAGCTGACCATCTCGAGATCCCAGAGAGCCGCGACCGGGAGGCCGAAGAGCCAGGCCGCCCCGGCGAGGAGCATCATCAGGAGGCTGAAGGACACGGCCCCGAAGGGCATCTTGGCCAGCAGGTAGACAAGGTCCTTCCAGGTGGCCGCGCTCCCGAAGTGCGCCTTGAGCTTGGCCCAGACCCCGTTCACGCTCTCCCATTCGCGTGGCGCTGCACCCACCTCGGCGCCAAGCAAGTGCCTTGCCTGCACGCGCTCGAACGCCCCGAACAGCCACCAGGAACCCGTCACGATCAGAAGTATGGGGATGCCCACCCAGATGATCACCAGACCGATACCGAGAGAAAGCCCGGTCACGAGGAAGATGAAGTAGAAGAGACCGAGCGGGAAGGCGAGCCATTGGAACAGTATGTTGAGCCACGTGCGAGGGCGCGCGACGACGCCGAAGAACGCCTTGAGCGACGACTCGTTCATGGTTCCTCCTCGGCTGGTTCTCGCAGCTTGCAGGAGAAGTCTAGCGACGAGCGCCCATCGCGTCGTCACCCCGGAGCGGGAACCTGCCGTCGGCTGGCGGAGGGATTGTCACGCCCGTGAGCGTACCCCCGCGGAGGTACGCCCGGCGCGGATCCGGTGGGCTGCGGCCTCACGAGCGCGAGCCGTCAGTCGGCCGGGACCTCGCCGGGGCGCACAAGGCCGACCTCATAGGCAAGGATCACGGCCTGCGTCCGGTCGTGCAGGCCGAGCTTGGCGAAAATACGCTTGACGTGGGTCTTCACGGTGCCCTCGCTGAGAAACAGCTTCGCCGCGATGTCGCCGTTGGTCATGCCGCGGGCCACCAGGCCGAACACCTCGAGCTCGCGCTCCGTGAGATCCTCGAGCTGGCTCGCGTCGCGCGCCGGCGTCGCGCTCGCCTGCCGCTCGCGAAAACTCTCGATGAGCCGCTGGGTCACCGAAGGCGCAAGCAGCGCGTCGCCGGCCGCGGCGACGCGGACGCCGGCGACGAGGTCTTCGGCCGGCGTCCGCTTCAGCAAGAAGCCGCTGGCGCCCGCCTTGAGCGCCTCGTACACGTATTCGTCGAGGTCGAAGGTCGTGAGGATCACGACGCGCGAGCTGTCTTCGCGCCCCAGCGCGACGATCTCGCGCGTCGCTTCGATGCCGTTCATCTGCGGCATCTGGATGTCCATGAGCACGACGTCGGGGTCGAGACGACGGGTGAGCGTGACGGCTTCGCCGCCGTCGCCCGCCTCCCCGACGACCTCGATGTCGGGCTCGGCCGCCAGGATGAGCTTGAGGCCGGCGCGAACGAGCTGCTCGTCGTCGGCCAGCAGGACCGTGATGCTCATGCTCCCTCCGTTGGTAGGGGTAGCCGAACACGGACGGCGTAGCCGCCTTGTGCGCGCGGGCCCGCCTCGAGGTCGCCGCGAAACGTGGCGACCCGCTCCCGCATCCCGACCAGGCCGCGACCGCCGATCGGCACACCCGCGGCGGTCGCCGTACCCCGGCCGTCATCGAGCACGGTGATGCCGAGAGCATCCGGCTCGTAGACGAGCGTGACCGTGGCGCGGGTCTTGCCGGCGTGTTTCAGTGTGTTGGTGAGCGCCTCCTGGACGATGCGATACGCGGTCAGATCCATGCTGGTGGGTAGCGGCCGCGCCTCGCCCTCCACGGCCAGCGCGACCGGCAGGCCGGCCTCTCGGACCTGCTCGCACAGCGTCTCGAGCTGGGCCACGCCGGGCGCCGCGTCGAGGCCGGCGGCCTCATCCGGCGCCCGAAGGATGCCCAGCATGCGCTCGATATCGCCGAGCGCCTGACGCCCGGCCGTCTCGATGTTGCCGAGCGCTTCGCGCACCAGCTCCGGCTTGGCGTCGAGCACGCGCTCGGCCGCCCCCGCGTGCAGCACGACGACGTTGAGCGCGTGGCCGACGCTGTCGTGCAGCTCACGCGCCAGGCGGTTACGCTCTTCCACCACGGCTTCTCTGGCGCGCGCCTCGCGGTCGGCCGCATAGAGCGCGGCCCGGCGCTCGGCCCTCTCCACGCTGCCCCGGTACAGTCGGATCACCACGGCGACGACCCAGACCATGGAGAGCGAAGCCCAGGTGCTGATCGCGCCCTGCCAGGTGAGATCGGGCGTCGTCAGAAAGACGATCGCGATGCCGCCCGTGACGATGAAGCCGGCGGCGAGCGCCCGCTTCCAGGCATCGAAGGCGACCGTGGCGAACGAGGCGACGATGACCGCCCATACGGCAGCTTGGGTGAACTCGTAGCCGGCGACCGTCTGCGTGCATAGCAGAACGAGTGAGATGCAGAGACTGGCGAGCGGCGACCACCAGAGGATCGCCAGCGAGAGGGCGCTGGCGAAGGTGAGCACGATCAGCAGTCGCCCGTCTTCGCGATAGCCTGCAGGCACCGACTCGCGCGTGAGAAGCTCGACCAGCCCGGCCGCGGTGAAGATGAGCGCCAAGAGGATGCTGATCGCAAGCGGGTCGAGCAGGCGCGGGCGCTGCGGCGACCCCGCAGCGGCGCCGGCCGGCGAAGCGAGGATGTCGGCTGGACGTTCCACGCTCGCAGTATAGGCGAGTTTGAGTTGGTGGAGGCGGCGGGAATCGAACCCGCGTCCACGGACGCCTCGGCGGAGTCTCTACAGGCTTAGCCGGCGCATTTGGTCTCGCTCGCGGCCCCCGCGTCGGCCGGGTGCCGGTCGCCAGCCCCGGTCAGTCTCAGGTGCGCTCGCTCGGAGCAGTGCGACCGCACCCCAGCCCACTTGATGACACCGCGGGCCCCGGCCGTAGGCGAGCCGGGCGCGATGCGTCACCTAATTACTTAGGCGGCGAGTGCGAGAGAATTATTCTCGGCAAGTAGTGTGTTCCGGCAGTTTAACGAGGCCACCGGACCTCGGCCTGCTGCTCCCACCTCGGTACAGCCCATGTCGAGACCTGTTCGCCCCCAACGTGGGTGACCTCGAGTGGTCACGCTCTCTCAGTATACCCGAGTGCAGAAACGGAAAGACCGCGGCGCTCGCCGCGGTCTTTCCGTGAAGCCTGCCGCCGGTCGGTGTCCGGCTGAGCCGGTCAGTCCTCTACCGTCTGCACCTCACGACGGTCGCGGCGACGGAAGTACATGTTGCGGCAGAGCGGGCCCTCGCCGGTGGCGTAGCAACTCTGGACCGCGATCGAGCATTGCGGTAGAGGCTGGCGCGCGACCTTGACGACGCCGAAACCACCCTTGCCACGCTCGATCTCCTGGAACATCTTCAGGTCGATCTCGTGCGGGAACACTTTCTCGATACACCCGAAGAACGTGTCGCCGTCTTCCTTGAACGCGTACAGGAAGCGGCAGTTGGCGGCGAGGCAGGCGGCCGGATAGACGACCTTCTCGCACTGCGCCGAGCACTCCTGACATTCAAGCTGTTCTTCAGCCAAGCGGATCAGCCTCCTAGACAGCACAACGGCCGGCGTTCTGGTGCCGGCCCACGCGCATGGTAGCACGGGTTTCGCAGCCTGAACAGGGTCCTTAACCTCCGCTTAATACTTCGCGCACAGGGACGCTGTCGCCTTCCCCG
Source organism: uncultured Thermoleophilia bacterium (assembly GCA_964545565.1). Taxonomy (GTDB): domain Bacteria; phylum Actinomycetota; class Thermoleophilia; order UBA2241; family UBA2241; genus CAIXSE01. The sequence goes on along the minus strand of CAZJGT010000070.1, from coordinate 4,370 downwards.
TCGCGATTGTGCCCGGCGACACAAGTCGACGTTGACAGTGCATCATGGTGGTAGTGAAAATGGCTACGTACTGTCGTCGCGCCGTATCGCCGTATGGGGTTCGCGGGCGCGGCGGCCCACCGCATGCTCAGGGAGGTGGCGGACACGTATGGACGCCGTACTGCTCGCCCGCATCCAGTTCGCGTTCACCATCGGCTACCACTTCATCTTCGTCCCCATCAGCATCGGTGTGGGGATGATGGTCGTGTTCGCCGAACACCGCTATTACAAGAGCGGCATCCCGGCCGACAAGGCCGCCTCCAACTTCTGGATCAAGCTGTTCACCGCGACGTTCGCGATCGGCGTGGCCACGGGGATAACGATGGAGTTCGCGTTCGGCACGAACTGGGCCGAGTACTCGCGCTTCGTCGGCAACATCTTCGGGGCGCCGCTCGCGGCGGAGGGCCTCATCGCCTTCTTCCTCGAGTCGGCCTTCCTCGGCATCCTGCTCTTCGGTCGCAACAGGGTCTCCAGGCGTTTCTACTACATCTCCGCCTGGCTGGTCTGGATCGGCGCGCTCCTCTCGGCGCTCTGGATCCTGATCGCCAACTCATGGATGCAGACGCCGGCCGGCTACAAGATCGAGGGCGGCCGGGCGGTCCTCACGAGCTTCTGGGCGGCGGCCTTCAACCCGTCGACGGCGCCGAGGTACTTCCACACCGTCGCCGCGACCCTCGTCGCGGGCTGCTTCGTGGTCGCGGGCGTGTGTGCCTACTACATGCTGAAGAAGCGACACCTGCACTTCGCGCGCACGACCATGCTGTGGGCCGTCTCCGTGGGGCTCGTCATCTCCATCGCCATGCCGTTCATCGGTCATTGGGGAGCGCTGATCGTCGCCGAGCACCAGCCCGTCAAGATGGCCGCGTTCGAGAACATCACCGAGACGCAGAAGAACGCGCCGCTCTACCTGTTCGGCTGGGTCAGGAGCGACGGGTCCACAATCGGAGTCAGCATCCCCAGCGGGCTGAGCCTGATGCTCGGCCTCAGCCCGGATCACGAGGTCACCGGTCTCGACAGCGTCGCCGCGACCGACAGGCCGCCGGCGCAGCTCACCTTCCAGAGCTACCACCTCATGATCGCTCTGGGCATCCTGTTCATCCTCGTGTTCCTCGTCGCGCTCCTGATGATCATCCTCAAGCGCCTCGAGAAGGCGCGCTGGATGCTCTGGGCCCTCATCGCCGGCATCCCCTTGTCCCTGTTCGCCATCAACATGGGCTGGATGGCGGCCGAGGTCGGGCGCCAGCCGTGGGTGGTCCAGGGATTGATGCGCACGACGGACGGCGTCTCTCCCCTGGTCTCGGCCGGCGAGATCTGGACCACGCTCGGCATCTTCGGTCTCATCTACCTGGTCCTGTTCATCGCCTGGCTCCGCATCTTCCTCGGCATCATCAAGAAGGGCCCCGAAGACACCGTGGAGATGCTCCAGGCCGAGAAGGGCGTCGCGCCGGCCCCCGCCGGTGCGGGGAGGTGACGCGATGACCCTGGCCAACATCTGGTTCGTCCTCGTCGCGTTCCTGCTCACCGTCTACGTCATCCTCGACGGCTTCGACCTGGGCGCCGGCGTGCTTTATCCCCTGCTCGGAAAGACGGAGGCGGACAAGAGCGTCATCCGCGCCTCGATCGGTCCGGTCTGGGACGGCAACGAGGTCTGGCTCATCACCGGCGCCGGGGCCATCTTCGCCGCCTTCCCGATGGTCTACGCGATGACCTTCAGCGGCTTCTACCTGGCCATCATGCTGGTGCTCTTCGGCCTCATCCTGCGCGCCGTCTCGCTGGAGTTCCGGCATGGCGACTCCAGCTGGAGCAAGGTCTGGGACGGCGCCTTCTTCCTCGGCAGCCTCGTGCCGTCGCTGCTCGTCGGCGTGGCCCTCGGCAACGTCATCCGCGGCGTGCCGCTGGACGCCCAGGGCAACTACACCGGCACCTTCCTCGAACTGCTCAATCCGTACTCGCTCCTCGTCGGCGTCACCGGGCTGCTGCTGATCACGCAGCACGGGGCTGCCTGGCTTGCCGTCAAGTCCGAAGGCGGACTCCACGCGCGCGCCCTGCGGTATCGCCGCGCGACGTTCTGGATCTGCGCGGCATTCGCCGTCGCCACCTCTCTGGCGACCATCCTCACGGTCTCGCGCGCGTCGGACAACGTGTTCGGCAGGCCCGCCGGCTGGCTGTTCCTGGCCATCCTCGCGTTCGGCCTCCTGTACACCGCCCTGCAGATGTCCAGGGCGGGCGGCGAGCTCAAGTCGTTCCTCGGCTCCGCCGTCGTCATCGTCGGCCTCGCCGGCATCGCCGCAGTGGGCAACTTCCCCGAGATGGTGCCGGCCCGCGGCACGCCGGAGATCACGAGCCTCACGGTCGAGCGTGCCGCCTCGGGCCACCTGACCCTGCTGGTCATGCTCATCCTGGCGCTCGTCTTCGTCCCCGTCGTGCTCGTCTACACAGCCCTCATCTACAGGGTCTTCTGGGGCAAGACCAAGGCGGGCGAAGTCGACTACTGACCGAGCCTGGGCCGAAGCGCCCGGCGAACGCCTGAAGAGGCCGCGGACCTGCCGGTCCGCCGCCTCTCGTTCGTTCACGTCCGCAAGGACGTCCGCAGGGATGTCCGCACGGCTAGACAGCCGCGTGTGAGTCAACTACCATGCGCACTGAAGGAGCGAATCTGTGCAGTTGAGTGAGTCCTTGTTCACTTTTTCGCCGGTGGAAGCGATCCTCGAGGAGGAGCAATGAAAGACCCCAATCTCTTTGAAGACCTGGTAGCGGTCAGTCCCGGTATGGAGATCTGGTGGGACTCGTCGCCGTGCATCCTGGAGAACTGGTACGCCAAGGTGATGGCCAAGGCCGATGAGGCCGACAAGGCCACGCTGCAGGCCCAGTTCGACCGCATGTACAACGCCGACGACCCGATGAGCCAGCTCTTCCGGGGCGTCACGACCAACCCCCCGCTCTCCCTCGCCGCCTTCAAGGACGATCCGGCCCGTTGGGAGAAGGTCGCGGAGAAGGTCCTCGCGGAGAACACGGGCGTCGACACCGAGGGCCTGTTCTGGCTGCTCTACAAGGAAGTCGTCCGCCAGGGCTCCGACATGTTCCTCCCGCTCTTCGAGGCCTCCGGCTACAAGGAGGGTTTCCTCTCCGGCCAGGTCGACCCGCGCAGCGCGTTCGACGGCGACGCCATGCTGGCCCAGGCGCTTGAGATCCACGCGGTCAACCCCAACGTGATGGTCAAGGTGCCGGGCACGGCGCCGGGCTATGAGCTCATCGAGGAGCTCACCTCACGCGGCATCGCCACCAACAACACGCTCACCTTCGTGCTCTCGCAGCTGCTCGACTGCGCCAAGTCGGTCATGCGCGGCCTCGAGAAGGCCAAGGCCAACGGTGTCGATCTCAGCAAGTGGCGCTCCGTCATCACCCACATGGAGGCCCGCTACGGCGACCTCGGCGGCCTTCGCGAGGCCGGCGCCGAGGTCGGCGTGGAGGTCACCGAGGGTGACGTGCGTCTCGCCGAGCTGGCGATCTTCAAGAAGGCCTACCGCACGGTCAAGGAACGCGGCTACCACAGCAAGATGCTCTCCTGCTCGCTGCGCATGGGCCCCACCGTGGACGGCGAGCAGCGTATCTGGCACCTCGAGGAGAAGGCCGGCGCCGATATCGTCGTCACGTGCCCGCCGCCGTTCATCGACGAGGTCATCAACTTCCCCGGCGCCGACAGCATCCACTTCCAGGCGGACCGCATCGACGTCGACCCGCCGGCCGAGGTCATGGAGAAGCTGCTCAAGATCCCGTATTTCGCCCGCGCCTACGACGAAGACGGTTACACGCGCGAGGAGTACAACACGCATCCTGCCCTGGTGAAGACGGCCGAGGCCTTCTCCAAGGCCACCAACGAGATGGTCGCCTTCGCCGACGGCTGCCTCAAGGGCAACTGCAAGGCCTGACGGACTGCCACCGGGCGGCGTACTGACTGACGAAAGGACAGTGGGCATGACGGACATCAAGGAACTTATCAACCCCTACGTGTGGACGGCTCCGGAATACAACACCGCCATCCTCGACAAGGCGTGGGCGCAGCCCGAGATGGGCCGCATGATGCTGAACGAGAACCCGATGCCGCCGTCGGACGCGGTCGTCACGGCGATCACCGAGATCGCGGAGCAGGGCAACCGGTACCCTGACCGCGCCTACCGGCTGCGCGAGAAGCTCGGCAAGCTCCACGGCGTGACGGCGGAGCACATCGCGCTCGCCAACGGCTCGTCCGAGACCATCGACGCGATGATGCGTATCTTCCTGCAGCCGGGCGACGAGTTCCTCTGCTCCAACCCGACGTTCGAGATGTTCCC
>CAZJGT010000069.1:7559-11651 GCA_964545565.1 uncultured Thermoleophilia bacterium | reverse complement strand
TCGGCCGGCGCGAGCGCCGGCGCCGGCGCCTCCGCGCCGGCGATCTCGCGCAGACGCCGCGTGAGGTTGCGGAACTCGAAGCGCTCGAAGACGGCGCCCACCTTCTCGACGGGCAGCTCGTACCCGCCCCGCGTCACCAGCTCCACCAGGTCGTGTTCCAGGGGCACGTCGAGCACCATCGTCGCCAGCTGCAAGGAGAGGCGCGCGGCTGCCTCGTGTTCCCGCAGGGCCGCGCGCCGCTTCTCCGACTTGACCTCGTCGAGCCGCGCGTACAGCGCGTCGATGGAGCCGAACTGCTGCAGCAGCTGGGCGGCCGTCTTCTCGCCGATGCCCGGCACGCCGGGGATGTTGTCCGAGGAGTCGCCCTTGAGACCGATGTAGTCGGGTATCTGCGCCGGCGTCACACCGAAGCGCTCGACCACGGCCGCCGGCGTGTAGATCTTGACGTCGGTGACGCCCCGCCCCGTGCTCATCACCCAGATGTCCTCGTCGACCACCTGCATGGCGTCGCGGTCGCCGGTGACGACGATCGACCGGACGCCCTGCCGCTTGGCCTCCTCGGCCAGCGTGCCGAGGATGTCGTCGGCCTCGTAGCCCGGTCTGACCAGGTTGACGATGCCGAAGCCGTCCATGAGCTCGGGCAGCAGCGGCCACTGGGCGGAGAGCGCGTCGGGCATATGGGGGCGCTGCGCCTTGTACTGTTCGTACAGCCCGTCGCGAAAGGTCCGCTCGCGCGCGTCCCAAGCGACGACGATGCTGGCCGGACGATACTCCGAGACGATCTTGAGGAGCATCTGGCTGAGGCCGAAGAGGGCGTTGGTGGGTTGTCCCTCCCGCGTGCTGATGGACTCGGGCAGCGCGAAGAAGGCGCGGAAGGCCAGGCTGCTGCCGTCGAGCAGGAAGAGCCGGTCGCGAAGGTCAGGGTCGGCCATGCGTTGATTCTACGTCACGCCGTCAGGAACGCTGCTTCACCAGCAGCACCCTCGTGCCGAGCGGACCGCACGCGTACTGCACCGCGTCGGCGAGGGAGCGCATGAAGTGGATGCCCCGGCCGGTGGTGGAGTCGGGCGGCGGCGCGCAGATCGGCGTGGCGTCCATGCCGCCGCCGTTGTCGACGACCTCCACCGCGACCTCGTCGTCGTAGCAGAAGAAGCGCACGTGCACGTCGTCGTCGGGCCCGTTCGGCGAGCCGTGCACCACGGCGTTGGCCAGCGCCTCCGAGACGGCGACGTTGAGCTCGAAGAGCTCCACGCCGGCGAGGCCGGCCACCTCGGCGAAGGCGACGACGCGGCGCCGCGCGGCGCGCAGCTGCCGCGGCGTCGCGGGGAAGCTGAACTCGTGCTCCCAGCGCGGGTGGTCGGCGCGGCGAGCCGGCGTGCCCCCCTCACCCTCCGGCAGCCCGGGCGCCGGCGGCACGGCACGCATGAGGCCGGCGCCCGCCAGCACCTCGCGGGCCTCAGGCTCTTCTACCGCGACGACGAGTTCTCCACCGGCCTCCTGGAACGCCTGGGCCGCGGTCTGCAGCGCCGCGAGCCCCTGGGCGTCCACGGGCTCCCAGGGATCCAGGTCGACCACCACCGCGGAGGCGCCTGTGCCCAGACAGCGCTCGACCTCGCCGGGAAGCTCGCCGGCGAGGTGTTCGCCGTCGACGCCGCCACAGTGGATGACGCACAGCTCGCCACGCAGCTCGGTGCGCACTCGGTGGGCCGGATGCGTCACGTGTTGATCACGAGCCCGCGGCGGGCCCGGCGTCGCTCTCGTAGGTGACCGGAGGCTCGAAACGGCACGCCTCCTGACCAGGCATGCCGCCGAACGGGTAGGTGCAGTGCATCCGGTGCAGTTGCTCGCCGACGTCGTCGAAGCGCGCGTGGATGCGCTCCACGATCTCATCCGTCATGGTGAACGACCTGACGCCCTCGGTGAACGCCTGTCGAAGCGCGTCCATGCGCAGTTCGAGCTCGTCGAAGTCCGCCCGCCACTGTTGCACGTCACCACGCCCGGGGTGACGGGGATTGCGCGTCTCGCTCATCGTGCCTCCATGATCGCTCGCGGGGCCGTTGCGACGCCCCGAGAAGCTCATACCCTCGCGCCTGTGGTTGTAGACTCAGGCGAAGCAGCCGGCGACCGGCCGGCGCGGACGAGGAGGTCATCGCCGATGGGAGCACGGGTCTACGAACGGGGACGTCGGGTCGTCGCCCGCCTCGCGCACGGGGGCGACCTCCTGCAGGAGATCGCCGCGGTCGCCGACGCGCACGGTATGGCCGCGGCGGAGCTGCGCGCCATCGGCGCCCTGCAGCGGGCCCGCCTGGCCTTCTACGATCAGGCCACCCACGAGTACGGCGAGTTCGCCGTGGACGGACCGGTGGAGCTCGTGGGTCTGCTCGGCAACATCTCGCGACGCGACGGGGCCACCGCCGTGCACGCGCACGCGACGCTGGCCGGTCACGACGGGGTGTGTGTCGGCGGCCACGTGGCGCCGGGGTGCGTGCTCTTCGCCTGCGAGCTGGTCGTACAGGAACTCGTCGGCGAGGCCTTGGAGCGTGAATTCGACGAGATCACCGGCTTGCCGCTGTGGCGCGGCCTCTGAACGACGCTGCGCCGGCCGGCGGCGACGGGTGAAGCCGCAGCGGAGCCGAGACGCGGGAGAGGATGGTGTCGGAAGGGGGACTTGAACCCCCATGAGGTTAAACCCTCACTAGGCCCTCAACCTAGCGCGTCTACCAATTCCGCCATTCCGACACTGAGGGAGTGCGAGTATAGGCGCTGCCGACCCGCGTGGTCAACGTGAGCGCCGGAAGGTCCGCGGGCGCCTCGCATGACGATGGGCGGGCCGTCGATCCGCGTAGCCCGCCCATCGGCGGCGCCCCCTTCATCTGCCTCCAGAAGCCCGAGGCCGTGGTCTGCAGAGACCGTGGCGCCGACTAGACCGTCGCCGACAGTATATGCCGGGCGCAGGAGTGGTACAACGTTGCTGCACCACGTGACCACCCCGACCCGGAGAAGACGATGCCCGCACGGATCCTCGTCGGCAGCTGTTCCTGGACCGACCCCAGCCTCATCGCCTGCGGGCGCTTCTACCCGCCGGGCATCACGAGCCCCGAGGCGCGGCTGCGTCACTACGCGAGCCGGTTCGGCATCGTCGAGGTCGACGCCACGTACTACGCGCCGCCGTCGGCACGCAACAGCGTGCTCTGGGCGGCGCGCACCCCGCAGGACTTCGTCTTCGACGTCAAGGCGTTCGCCCTCCTCACGCACCATCCGGCCCGTGTCGACCGCCTCCCCGGCTGGCTGCTGAAGTCGCTTCCCGATGACGCCCGGCACAAGGAGAACGTCTACGCCCGCGACGTCGCCGCGGACGGCCTGGAGCGGCTGTGGGAGCTGCACCGGGAGGCGCTCGAGCCGCTCCTGACCGCCGGCAAGCTCGGTGCGGTCCTCTTCCAGTTCCCGCCCTGGTTCGTCAGGTCGCGCGAGCACGCGGCGTACCTGCGCGATCTCCCCGGACGGCTCCCCCATCTGCCCATCGCCGTGGAGTTCCGTGGCGGCGGGTGGATGGCCGAGGACTCCGCTGCGGCCACCCTGCGCTTGCTCGAGGAAGCGGGGCTCGCGTACGTCAGCGTCGACGAGCCCCAGGGCTTCGCCTCCAGCACCCCGGCGACCGTGGCCGCCACGGCTCCCCTCGCCGTGGTCCGCCTGCACGGCCGTAACGCCGACACCTGGGACGCGAAGACCCGCGTCGCCTCCGACCGCTTCAAGTACCTGTACACGGACGGCGAACTCGAAGAGTGGGTCCCGCGGGTGCACGAGCTCGCCCGTCAGACCAGGGCCGTGCACGTCCTCTTCAACAACAACTACGAAGACTGGGGTATGCGCAACGCGCGCCGCATGGCCCAGCTGCTCGGCGTCGAGATGAGGCCGCGGCAGGCCCAGCTCGATCTCGGCTGAAGAGCGCCGTCGCCGCAGCCGGTCCGCCCGGCTTCACTCGGGAGACGCGACGATCTCCCGCATCTCGATGTCGATCGTGACACCCCAGCGCGAGAACTCCGCGAAGAAGGGCTCGCACGGCACCACCTGCTCCGGTACGAAGACGCCGGG
>CAZJGT010000069.1:0-7459 GCA_964545565.1 uncultured Thermoleophilia bacterium | reverse complement strand
ACTCCGCGAAGAAGGGCTCGCACGGCACCACCTGCTCCGGTACGAAGACGCCGGGCCCGGCGATGTCGCCGCGGGCCAGCATACGCGCGACGATCGCCGGAGGGATCCCGGTGTCGATGTCGCCGCCGCAGGCGCCGTACTCCTTGTGCGCCGGCACGGTCGCGCGCACGCGCCACTCGACGCGGCGCCCATCCTTGAGACCGCGTACCACGCCGACGAGGTAGTCGACATCGTCCAGCACCACGTCGCGGGGAGGCGGGATCTCACCGACGACCTTGAGCAACACGTCTCTGGGACGCACGCTCACGCCCCCGACGTCGACCTCGTCGGTGCGCGTCATGCCGATGGCGCTCAGAAAGCGCATCTGGCCGGTGAACTCGGCCGGCAGCGCCAGCTTGAAGGTCGCCGTCCGCAGGCCCTGGTCCTTCCAGGTGTGCCAGAAGCTGAACGGCTCGGAACGGATGGCGTAGTGGGCCGCGAGCATGCCGGCGGGAGCGCCGAAGTCGACCTCCTCGACGCCCTCGCCGCCGATGATGTCCAGCACCCAACGGCCGTCGATGAACTGGGGCGCGACGACGCTGAACTCGTCGCACAGCGTCTCGAGCGAGTACGGGACCACCCAGCCCCCGTAGCCGCTCCAGTCGGTGGCGTCGACGTTGCCGCAGAGCGCATGCGCTTCTTCGACCACGTCGAGGCGCTCGGCGCCGTACCTGGCGAGGACGTTGGTGACGCCCGGGGCGCCGCCCATACCGATGACCGCGCCGACGCCGGCGCGGCGGAACTCCTCGTGCAACTCGACCTGCTGCTTGGTCACGTGGAACAGGCCGCCCATGTCGGTGTAATGGACGCCGGCCGCGGCGGCCGCGTGCATCACCGTGATGTTCCAGAAGTGCTGCGTCGCGTTCACCATGGCGTCACAGCCGGCGATCGCCGTCAGCACGCTCCGCTGGTCGCGCGCGTCGACGAACCGTGCGCTCGCCTTGTCGCCGCCGAAGCCGGCGGCGACCTCTTGCGCCCGCTTCTCGTCGTAGTCGCCGACCACGACCTCATCGACCTCGGGACTCAGCCCCAACTCCTTGACCGCCCAGCGGCCCATGGCGCCCGCGCCCACGACGGCGATCCTCATGTCCCCTCCCGCACGCTCGCAAGACTGCATCAGCGCGAGCCTACGAGGTTCGCAGGCCGAAGTACAGACGGCTATCATGACCCCGCGGACGATTGCTTCAACTCCCTTTGCAAGGACGGTGACCGTGGTCCGGTACGGCCTGGATCGGCAGGACTGGCAGACGCTCGAGGAGGAGGTTCTCGGCCTGTTCACCGCGCTCCTGCGCGTCGACACGACCAACGGCAACGAGACCGCCGCCGCCCTCATCCTGCAGGAGTACCTGGCCGGCGCCGGCATCGAGAGCGGTCTCGCCGGCGAGCTGCCGGACCGGCAGAGCCTGGTCGCCCGTCTCGACGGCGACCGCCCCGGCCCCACCCTGACGATGATGGGCCACCTCGACGTCGTGCCGGCCGACGCCCGCGAGTGGAGCGTGCCACCGTTCGCCGGCGTCGTGAAGGACGGCTACGTCTGGGGCTGCGGCGCCGTCGACATGAAGAACCAGGTCGCCGCCGAAGCGGTCGCCCTCGCCCGGCTCAAGCGCTCGGGCGCCGGCTTCGCCGGCACCGTCAAGTACGCGGCCACGGCCGACGAGGAGGACGGCGAGTTCTGCGGCGTGCAGTGGCTCTGCGAGCACCGCCCCGACGCGCTGCGCGCCGACTTCTGCCTCAACGAGGGCATGGGCGGGCTCTGGTTGCAGGCGGACGGCCACAAGGTGTTCCTGCTGGCCGTCGGTGAGAAGGCCTTCGCCCAGTTCCTCATCCGCACGCGGGGACGGGGCGGCCACGGATCGGTGCCTGAGAAAGAGCGCAGCGCCGTGATCGATCTCGCCCGCGTCGTCACGGCGCTCGGCCTCGCCGATCCGCCGGCGATCGTGTCGGGCACGACGGCGCGGTTCATCGACGTCCTCGTGCCCGACCCCGGGCTGCGCGCGCGCCTCAAGGACCCCCGCACCGCGCGCGCCGCCGGGGCCGAGCTGCGCGAGCTCGACCCGGTCGTCGCCGGCCTGGTCGAGCCGCTCCTCGGCGCGACGCTCACGCCAACCGTGCTCTCCGCCGGCAAGGCCGTGAACGTCATCCCCACGCGGGCGGAAGCGTGCATCGACTGCCGGATCCTCCCCGAGATGAAGCCGGCCGACGTGCGCGACTACGTCGCCGGCCTGCTCGACCCTCTCGGCATCGACTGGGAGTTCGAGTGGATCGACGTGACGTCGCCCAACGCGTCGCCGGAACCCACGGCGCTCGGCGAGAGCATCGGACGCGTGCTCCGCCGCGACGTCCCCGACGCCGTGCTCGCGCCGATGTGCTCCAGCAGCTTCACCGACTCGCGCTGGGTGCGCGAGGCGTTCCCCGACTGCGTCGCCTACGGGTTCGCCCCCTTCGTGGCCGAGAGCTTCCACGCCATGCACGGCGGCCGTGACCACGAGCCCGACGAGCGCATCCTCGTCGAGGACGTGACGTACCAGGCGCTCTTCTTCGAACGCCTCGTGAGAGATCTCCTCTCGTGAAGCCCGCGCCGCCCGTGAGCCGGCTGCGCGACCGCTTCCGCGGCGCGCTGCTCGGTCTCGCCGCCGGCGAGGCGCTGGGAGCGCCGGCGGAGTTCCTCACCGCCGACCAGGTCGTCGAGAAGTACGGCGTCATCACCGAGATGATCGGCGGCGGCATCTACGATGTGGCGCCCGGAGAGGCCGCCGACGGGACGGGGATGATGCTCTGCCTCGCCGAGAGCCTCGCCGACCACGGCGGCTTCCAGCCGGAGGACGTCATCGAGCGCTACGGCGCCTGGTTCGGGCGCCGACCACACCACGTCAGCCTGACCGTACGCACCGCCCTCATCAGCTACCGCGCGGGGACGCACTGGGACGTCGCCTCCAGGCGAGCGTCCGAGATCCTCGGCGGGCCGACGGCGAGCAACGGCAGCCTGATCCGCTGTGCGCCGGTCGGGCTTCTGTACAGCGGCGATGCGGCGACGCGGCACGAGCTGTCGCTTCGTGAGTCGACCCTGACCCATTTCGACCGGCTCGCCGGCTGGTCGTGCGCCGCCTTCAACGACCTGCTCACGGCGGCGCTGCACGGTGACCTCGCCGCGGAGCTCCCCGCGATCGCCCACACGTTCGACGAAGAGGACAAGCGCGTGAGCGCGATCCTGCGTGACACGCCCGACGCCGAGGTGGAGGAGATCGTCAGCTCCTGGTTCGTGCTCGACACGCTGCAGACGGCGCTCTGGACCGTGCTGCACGCGGCAGACTACGAGCACGCCGTGACCATGGCCGTGAACATGGGCAACGATGCGACCGCGGTCGGCGCGGCGACCGGCGCGCTCGCCGGAGCGGTGTACGGCGAGTCCGGCATCCCCACCCGCTGGCTCGACCTGCTCACCGTCCGCGACCGCACGCGACTGGTCGCGGACCGGCTCGCGGACCTCGCCGGCGTCGCCTGAACCACGCGGGGCGGTCGCAGGACCGCCCGCCCGGTTGTGTTCAGTCCGTTCACTATGTAGTTTACGCCGATCTCCATTGAGCCCACCCAGAGGAATGCTGCGGCAGTGCACCCCGAGATGACGGCAGAGCAGCGCGGACTCATCGAGGAGTTCGGGCTGCTGCACGAGCAGATGGGTGGGACGCGGATGACGGGACGCGTCTCGGCCTGGCTGCTGCTCTGTACCCCGCCGGTGCAGTCGCTGACGGAGATCGCCGAGGGGCTCGGCGTCAGCAAGGCGGCCGTCAGCGGCGCGGCACGGCTCCTGTTGCAGAGCCACCTCGTCGAACGTCTGAGCGAGCCGGGGCAGCGCGGTGACTCCTACCGCGCGCTGCCCACCGACCTGGACGGCGTGGTGCCGCTCGACCAGGTGCGCACCCTGCACCGGCTCATCGAGCGCGGCCTGCGGACGGTCGCTCATCGCGACCAGTCGCAGCCCAACTATGCGCTGATGCACGACCTCCTCGCGTTCACCGCGTTCGTCGAGGCGGAACTGCCCAACCTCCTCGCGCGCTGGCGCACGCGCCGCGCGACGACGTCGTCGACACCGGCCGCCGCCGGCGACCATCCGCACCCCACCGCCGGAGGCACCCCTTGAGCTGGCTCACCAGATCTTCGCTTCGCAACCGCTCCATCGTCGGCCTGGCGGCGCTCGCCGTCCTGCTCGCCGGGGCCTACGCCATCACCTCGCTGAAACAGGAGTTGATCCCCGACCTCACGTTCCCCTATCTCACCGTGTTCACCGTGGACCAGGGAGCCTCCCCCAAGGATGTGGAACGCAGCGTCACCACACCGATCGAGCAGGCCATCAAGACCACCGCCGGCGTCAAGGAGTTCGACTCGTTCTCGAACGACGGCCTGAGCATCATCACCGTGCAGTACGAGTTCGGCACCGACATGAAAGCCAAGGAGGCTGAGGTCCAGCAGGCCGTGTCGGGGGTGCAACGCATGCTGCCCGCCACGGCCCTGGCTCCCGAGGTCGCGGCGCTCAACTTCAACAGTATGCCGGTCGTACAGCTGGCGGTCTCGTCGACGCTGCCTCCGGAGGAGCTGGCGACGTTGCTCGGCGCACGTGTGGTGCCGCGCCTCCAGGCCATCACCGGCGTCCAGGCGGTCACCCTCTCGGGCGTGCGCCAGATGCAGCTCAACGTCCGGCTCAAGCCGAAGCAGGTCGCCGCGCGCGGCGTCACACCGGTGCAGATCATGACGGCGATCACCCAGGCCAACGTGGCCACGGGCGCCGGCAGCATCACCTCGGGCAGCCTCGTCTACCCGGTCAGCGTGAGCGCGAAGGCGCAGACGGAGAAGGCGCTCGAGGACCTCGTCCTTCCGTCGGCGGCCACGGCCGCCGCGGCGACGGCCGCCGCGGCCGCGGCCTCCGGTGGTGTCTCGTCGGGCGCCGGAGCCGCCTCCGAAGGCACGACGGGCGGCGCGCCCGCCGCCGCGGCCGCTCCCCCGGCGACGGCGCCGGTCACCCTCGGCGACGTCGCCGCGGTCACGATCGGGCCGGCGCCGCTCACCGCGATCACGCGCACCAACGGCGAGACCTCGGTCGGCATCTCCGTGAGCAAGGCGAGCAGCGGCAACACCGTCGACATCGCCAATGCTGTGGCCGACGAACTCCCCGCGATCACGCGCGACCTCGGCGGGAAGGCGACGGTCACCACGGTGGTCGACCAATCCGTCTTCGTCAAAGACAGCATCCACTCCCTGCTGCAGGAAGGCCTCGTCGGCGCCGTCTTCGCGATCGTCGTCATCTGGGTGTTCCTGCGCAGCTGGCGCTCCACCGTCATCGCCGGCCTCTCCATCCCTCTGAGCGTCATCGGCGCTCTGATCATCCTGTGGAGCCGCGGCCAATCCCTCAACATGCTCACGCTCGGAGGCCTCACCATCGCCATCGGGCGGGTCATCGACGACTCGATCGTGGTCATCGAGAACATCTACCGGCACCTGCAGGAGGGTGACGCCGTCCGGCGCGCCGCGTACACCGGCACCCGCGAGGTCGCGGGCGCCATCACGGCGAGCACCCTGACGACGGTCGCGGTCTTCCTGCCGCTGGGTTTCGTCCACGGGCTCGCCTCGGAGTTCTTCAGGCCCTTTGCCTATACGGTGACCTTCGCGCTGCTGTGCAGCCTCCTGGTCGCCCTCGTCGTCGTTCCTGTGGCCTCCACCTGGCTTCTCTCCAAGCGCCGGGTCGGGCATCGTGACGAGAAGGAGCTGACCCGTCTGCAGAACGCGTATCTGCCGGCGCTCAAGTGGGCCGTCGATCACAAGATCGTGACCGTCGTGGCGGCCGTCGCCATCTTCGCCGCCACGATGATGCTCAGTCCTCTGCTCAAGACGAACCTGTTCGACAGCTCAGGGCAGAACACGATGAGCGTCGTGCAATCGCTGCCGCCGGGCACCAGCCTCGACGCCACCGCGGCGGCAGCCGGCAAGGTCGAGGCGGTCCTCGAGGACACCCCGGGCGTCGAGATCTACCAGTACACGGCCGGCAGCACCGGCAGCCTGTTCGGGGCAGGCGGCGGCACCAACGCATCGTCCAGCGAGGCGACCTTCGCCATCACGACCGATCCCGAAGCGGACAAGGGCGCGATCATCGACGACGTTCGCGCGCAGGTGGCGGAGCTGTCCGGCGCCGGCACCATCACGGTCACCGGCGACGACTCCTCCATGGGCGGGATGGCGCAGATCGAGGTTCGCATCTCGGCCGCCGACCCGGCCGTCCTCAAGCAGGCCAACGACCTGGTGCTCGCCGAGATGCAGGCCGTGGACGGCCTCGCCGACGTCACCTCGAACCTCAGCGAGGGCCGGCCGTCGGCCACGATCGTCGTCGACCAGGCCAAGGCGGCGGCGGCCGGCGTCACGCCCTCCACCCTGAGCCAGTACACGACACTCGTCCTCAACGGCTACCCGCTCGGCACCGTGCCCACGACCGCCGGCGCCCTGCCGGCGCAGCTCATGGTCGGCAAGATCACGGTGCCGCCGCTTCCCGGCGCCGTGAGCCAGGTCCTGACCAGACTGCCGGTCGCGGGCACCGACGGCATGGTGCCGCTCGGCGACATCGCCGAGGTCGTCGAGGTGAAGGCGCCGGTGCAGGTGACCCACGTCGACGGCGCCCGCACCGCCAGCGTCACGGCGACGTCCGTGGACAACAACATCGGCGCCGCGTCCAGCGCCGTACGAGCCGCTCTCGCCGACGTGCGGTTGCCCGACGGCGCCACGTGGGAGCTCGGCGGCGCCACCCAGATGACCAGCGACGTGTTCCGCTCGCTGGGCATCGCCATGCTGGTGGCCATCCTGCTCGTCTACATCATCATGGTGGCGACGTTCAGGAGCCTGCTGAACCCGCTGATCCTGCTGGTCAGCATCCCCTTCGCGGCCGTCGGCGCGGTGCTGGCGCTGGTCATCACCGGCACCAGCCTGGGCATGCCGAGCCTCGTCGGCCTGCTGATGCTCATCGGCATCGTCGTCACGAACGCCATCGTCCTGCTCGACCTGGTGGAGCAGTTCCGGCGCAAGGGCATGGACGCCCGCACCGCCGTGATCGAGGGCGGGCGCCGGCGCCTGCGGCCGATCCTCATGACCGCCATCGCCACCATCCTCGCGCTCATCCCGATGGCGCTCGGCGTGGGCGGCAAGGGGGGCTTCCTTTCGACGCCGCTGGCGGTGGTCGTGATCGGCGGCCTGTTCACGTCCACCTTCCTCACGCTCATCCTCGTGCCGGTGCTCTACCTGGCGTTCGACCGCGTGCGTCCGGCGGGCGCCTACGCGCAGGACGACGACTTCACCGCGCCGGTGCCCGAGGCGGCGCCGGCCGACTGACGTCGCGGCGCCGGCGCCGCGACGGCGGAGCGAAGACCGCGGATCGCGGGCCGGC
>CAZJGT010000068.1:0-11800 GCA_964545565.1 uncultured Thermoleophilia bacterium | reverse complement strand
CTCGCCGAGGCGTGCGGCAAGGGCGCGCATGATCGCCTCGGTGGCCAGCATGTGGCGGCGGAGGCTCTCGCTCGCGACCTGGGCCTGGAGTGCGGCGACGACGGCTTCGCGGGTCACGGTCATCGCCCCAGCCCAGCCTCGATCTGGTCGGCGATGGCTCGCGCGCAGGCCGTCTTCGTGGTGCGCGGCACGAAGACCTCACCGTCGGCCGTGAGGATGGTGATCTCGTTCTCGTCCGAGCCGATGCCGACGCCCTCGGCGAGGATGTCGTTGTAGACCAGCATGTCCACGCCCTTGCCTGTCTTCTTGGCGCGGGCGCGCTCCAGGCGCGGTCCGGCCTCGGCGGCGAATCCCACGCGGAACAGGCCGGGGCGCGCGGCCGTGGCGAGCACGTCGACCGTGCGCACGAGCTCGAGCGTGAGCGACTCGTGCTCCGCGCGCTCCATCTTTCCGTCCACCTCGTCCCTGGGGCGGAAGTCGGCGACGGCCGCGGCCATGACGAGTACGTCGGCGTCGCACACGTGTTCGCCCACCGTCGCCGCCATCTCCGCCGCGCTCTCGACGCGGACGATGTCGTAGGCGGCGCCGGTCGCGGGCTGCGTCGTCACCAGCGTCACCCGGGCGCCGCGAAGGTACGCCTCGTCGGCCACGGCGCGGCCCATCTTGCCGCTGGAGCGGTTGCCGATGAAGCGCACGGCGTCGATGCGTTCGCGGGTACCGCCGGAAGTGACGACGACCTTCTTGCCGGCGAGCGGACCGCCGGCCGACGAGGCCAGCGCACGGCGCACGGCGAGCCGGATGGCCTCCGGCGACGCCATCCGGCCCGAGCCCTCTTCACCGCAGGCAAGCTCACCCTCTTCGGTGGGCATGACTTCCACGCCGCGCGCTCCGAGCACGCGGAGGTTCTCGCGCGTGGCGGCATGCTGGTCCATGGCCCAGTTCATGGCGGGCGCGACGATCACGGGGCCGCGGAAGGCGAGATAGATCGCCGTGAGGAGGTTGTCGGCCATGCCGGCGGCCATCTTGGCCAGGGTGTTGGCCGTCGCCGGGGCGACGACCATGACGCTCGCGGCCCTGGCCGCCTCGATGTGCCGGAACCAGCCACCGCTCGCCTGCCAGGCGCCGGCGTCGTCGAGGACGGGCGCCTGCGAGACGGCAGCGAAGGTAAGCGGCATCACGAAGCGTTGTGCGGACTCGGTGGTGACCACGAGCGGCCGAAAACCGTCCTTGACGAGCCCGCGGACCAGGTCGACCGCCTTGTAGATCGCGATGCCGCCGGTGACACCGACGAGGACGGTGCGGGCGGCGTGGACGGTGGCGGCCTCACTCATGAGGTGATCAGCTCGGGGAGTCGTGCTCGATCTTGTTGTCGACGATCTCCTCGAAGGAGATGGTGAGCAGATTGGTGCTGCGCGTCGAGATCAACGGCGGCGTGAGCTCCTCCAGACCAAGGGTGTTCTCCCCAAGGCTGTGGTAGTAGTTGTTGATCTGACGGGCGCGCTTGGCGGCGATCATGACCAGCTCATACCGGGAGCCGTCCGCGTGAGGCAGCAGCTCGTCGATGCGGGGCTTGTCCACTAGTGTCCCTTTCTCCGTGCTTCGATGATGACGGCCACCTCGTCGGCGGCGCGTCCGGCATCGTCGTTCACGACGACGTGATCGAACTCCTCCGCGGCCGCGACCTCGG
This sequence comes from uncultured Thermoleophilia bacterium, assembly GCA_964545565.1. Lineage (GTDB taxonomy): Bacteria > Actinomycetota > Thermoleophilia > UBA2241 > UBA2241 > CAIXSE01. Next base: position 10,113 of record CAZJGT010000068.1, on the reverse strand, counting down.
TCTCGGCGCGCTCCAGACGACGGGCGATGGCCGCCGCGGTCTCCGTCCGGCGGCCGCGCAGTCGTACCGCCAGTTCGGCCATGCTCGGTGGGGCGATGAACACCGCGGTCGCCTCCGGCATCGCCGTGCGCACGGCCCTGGCGCCGGTGAGTTCGATCTCGAGGATCACATCGTCGCCGTCCGCCAGTTTGGCCTCGACCTCACTGCGCAGCGTGCCGTACAGATTGCCACTGTACTCCACCCACTCGAGAAAGTCGCCCTTGGCCACGGCCGCACGGAAGGCCGCTTCGCTGAGGAAGTGATACTCGCGGCCGTCCACTTCGCCGGGCCGCGAAGCGCGCGTCGTCGCAGAGACGGACGTGACGACGTGATCGAGGCGCACCCGCACCAGGGCGATGACCGTCCCCTTCCCGGCGCCCGACGGCCCGGAGATGACGAAGACATGGGGGATGACTCAACCCTCGAAGTAGGTGAGCAACTCGTCCCGCTGGCGCTCGGAAAGACCGCCGACGGTCTTGCTCGGGCTGATGCGGCACTGCTCCATGATGCGGGCGGATTTCACCCGGCCGCACTTGGGCGCCGCCATGAGCAGGTCGGCGACCTTGGCGGTGAGCAGGAAGTCGGGCGGAGCGGCGAGGACGTCGTTGATGCTCGCCGAGCCGCGCTTGAGGTCCGCCTTGAGCGCCGCGCGGCGGCTGCGGACCTCGTTGGCCCTGCCCAAGGCGTCCATGCGCTGGTCCAGTGACCGCTCGGGAGCCGTGTTGAACTGCTTCGAAGAGGGGGACATCGCGCGAGAGTATATGCGATGACACGCGCCGAGTTCAACAGAATCGCACCGGAAAAAGCGACCACTAGCTGGTCTTTTTCCGGCGGCGGTCGCCAGCCGACGGGCGTCAGGCGCGCAACGCGAGCCCGCGCGCGTCCGCCACACCGGCGAATCCGCGGGCCTCGAGCTCGTCGCGCAGTTCCGCCAGGATGCGCTGCGGCGCCTCGAAGGCGGTGAAGTTGGCGGCGCCCACCGCCACGGCCGTGGCGCCGCAGGCGATGAACTCGAGTGCGTCAAGCCCCGTCATCACGCCGCCCATGCCCACGAGCGGCACGTCCGGAAACGCCTGCGCGACCTCGGCGACCATGCGCAAGGCGATGGGCTTGATCGCCGGTCCGCAGAGCCCCCCCGTGCGGTTGCCAAGAAACGGGCGCAGCGTCTGGGGGTCGAGGACCATCGCCTTGAAGGTGTTGACGAGCGCGAGCCCGTCGGCGCCGGCGCCCATGGCGGCGTCGGCGGCCTCGGTGACGTCGCGCACATTGGGCGTGAGCTTGACGAGCAGGAACCTCGTGGTTGCCTCGCGGCAGGCGGCCACCACGTCGGCGGTGGCCGCCGGGTCGGCGCCGATCTGCCGGCCGCCGGCGACGTTGGGGCACGAGACGTTGAGCTCGTACCCTCCGATCGGCGGGGTCGTGCCGGCGGGCGCGGCGCCGAGATGCTGCTCGAGCGCCGTGACGACGGCCGCGTACTGGCCGGGCTCGTTGCCTCCGACGCTGACGATGACCGGCCGGCGCAGCGCGGCCCACTCGTGCAGCCGACCGATCCATGCGTCGATGCCGGGGTTCTCGAGCCCGATCGCGTTGATCATGCCGGACGCGGTCTCGGTGACGCGCGGAGCCGGGTTCCCGATCCGGGCGTCGGCGGTGACGGTCTTGGGGACGTAGGCCGCGTACGGGAAGTCGGCGATGTAGTCCCCGTCGTAGCGCCGCGCGTACTCGAGCAGGTCGAGGGTGCCGGAGGCGTCGACGAGAGGGTGCTCAAGGGAGATCGGACCGAGGCGGACGGAGAGGTCGGGACCGCCGCTCACGGCGTCACCTCATCGAGTCTGAACACCGGTCCCTCGCTGCAGACGCGCAGCTTGCCTCTGGCCGTATCGACGACACACCCATGACAGGAGCCCGTTCCGCAGGCCATGTGCGCCTCCAGGGAGACGTGCCCACGCAGTCCCTCGGCGAAGGTCCAGCGCTGGACGGCGGCGACCATGGGCGTGGGGCCGCAGGCGTAGACGGTCGTGCCCGGCGCCACGTCGAGCGCGGCGAGCAGATGGAGCACGGTGCCCGCCTTGCCCACGCTGCCGTCCTCCGTGGCGACCCAGAGCCGCTCGATGCTGAAGGCTCCGGCGACGCGGGCGCCGCGAAAGTCGCGGAAGCCGAAGGCGGCGGTGACGTGGGCGCCCGCCGCCGCCAGTTCGTCGGCGACGTACTGGAGCGGGGCGCAGCCGATGCCGCCGCCGACGAGGAGCGCGTTGGTGACGTTGTCCGTGGGGAACGAGCTCCCCAACGGCCCGGCGATGTCGACGCTCTCCCCCACCTCCGACCGGGCGAGGCGCTCAGTGCCGGAGCCGCGCGCCTCGACCAGCAGGCTGATGCGGTCGCCGTGAGCCGCGAACAGGGAGATGGGGCGCCGGAGCAGGAACCCGCCCCCGGGCACGGTGACCATGACGAACTGTCCGGGGGCCGCGCGGCGCGCGACGCGGGGCGCGATGAGTTCTATCGCCGCGAAGGCCCCGAAGTGCCGCACGGCGGCGACCCGGCAGTGGGACGTCTCCGCCCACTGCGAGTGGTCGCCGCAGGTCTGTGCGTCAGCGCCGCTCATGCTCAGTCCACCGTCGCGTGCAGGTCCTGCAGACAGTGTACCTGCACGCGCGGCCGCTGGGCCGCTTCGATCGCCGACACCGCGGCCGAGGCGCCGGCCAGCGTGGTTATGGACGCGACGCCCTTGCGCAGCGCCGTGGTGCGGATCTCGTAGCCGTCGGCGCGGGCGCCGCGGCCGAAGGGCGTGTTGATGACGAGGCGGACGTCGCCGCTCGCGATGAGATCCACCACGCTGGGCTCGCCCTGGAACACCTTGTTCACGACGTTCACGGGGATGCCGAGGCTGGTGAGCGCCGTGGCCGTGCCGCGCGTCGCGTAGATGGTGAAACCGAGCATGTGCAGACGCTGGGCGAGGATGGTGGCCGCCGATTTGTCGCTGTCGCAGACCGAGAGGAACACGTTGCCCTCGGTCGGCAGCGGCATCCCTGCGGCGGCCACCGCCTTGCCGAACGCCTCCGGGAACGCCGCGGCGATGCCCATCACCTCGCCGGTGGACTTCATCTCCGGGCCGAGCTGCGTGTCGGTGCCGGGGAAGCGGCTGAACGGCAGCACGGCCTCCTTGACGCTCACGTAGTCGGGCACGCGTCGCTGCAGGCCCATGTCCTTGAGGGATTCCCCGAGGATGACGCGCGTCGCGATCTGCGCCATGGGCAGCCCGGTGGCCTTGCTGACGAACGGCACCGTGCGCGAGCCGCGAGGGTTCACCTCGAGCACGTACAGCTGGTAGCTCTGGTAGGCGAACTGCACGTTGATGAGCCCGCGAACGCCGAGGCCGAGGGCCAGGGCCCTGGTCTGCTTGCGGACCTGCTCGAGAGTGCCTTCACCGAGCGAGATGGACGGGATGACGCAGGCGGAGTCGCCGGAGTGCACGCCGGCCTCCTCCACGTGCTGCATGACGGCGCCGATGTAGACGTCCTCGCCGTCGCAGACCGCGTCGACGTCGACCTCGATGGCGTCCTCCAGGAACTTGTCGATGAGGACGGGACGCTCGGGGCTGACGCTCACGGCCGTCGTCATGTAGTGCTCGAGCTCGGCCGGGCCGTAGACGATCTGCATGGCCCGGCCCCCGAGCACGTAGGACGGCCTCACGAGCAGCGGGAAGCCGACCCGTGCGGCCACTTCTGCGGCCTGCTCGGCCGTGGTCGCAAGGCCGTACTCGGGGCAGCGGACGCCCAACTGCTCCAGAAGCCCGCCGAAGCGTCCGCGGTCCTCGGCGAGGTCGATGGACTCCTGGGGTGTGCCCATGATGGGGATGCCGGCCTCGGCGAGCGCGCCGGCGATCTTGAGCGGCGTCTGGCCGCCGAACTGCACGATCACGCCGCTCGGGCGCTCGTTGGCGACGATGTTGGCGACATCCTCGAAGGTCAGGGGCTCGAAGTAGAGGCGGTCCGAGACGTCATAGTCGGTGCTGACGGTCTCCGGGTTGCAGTTGACCATCACCGCCTCGTAGCCCTGTTCACGCGCCGTGAGTGCGGCATGCACGCAGCAATAGTCAAACTCGATGCCCTGGCCGATGCGGTTGGGTCCGGAGCCGAGGATGACGACGCGCTCCCTCTCGCCAGGCTCGGCCTCGTTCTCCTCCTCGTAGGAGGAGTAGAAGTACGGCGTCTCGGCCCGGAACTCGGCGGCACAGGTGTCGACCGCCTTGTACACCGGCAACACGCCGTGCTCGAGGCGCAGCGCACGTACCTCGCGCTCGCCGCGGCCGGAGAGCTCGCCCAGGCGCCGGTCGCTGAAGCCGTAGCGCTTCATGCGGCGCAACAGCTCCGGCGTGAGCCGCGGCGCCTCCCGGACCTCCCCCTCGAGCTCGACGATGTCGGCGAGCTCGCTGAGGAAGAACGGCGAGATACCGGTGAGCTCGTGGACATCGCTCACACTGACCTGCTGGCGGAACGCGTGCAGGACGAGCTCGTACCGTTCCGCCGTCGGGATCGCCAGAGCCTTGCGCAGCTCCTGCGCCGTCCCCGGCAGGTCTGAAAGAGCGTCCAGCTCGCGCGAGCGCATCGCCTTCTGGAACGCCTCCTTGAAGGTGCGGCCGATGGCCATCGCCTCGCCCACGCTCTTCATGTGCGTGGTGAGCTCGCGGTCCGAGAGCGGGAACTTCTCGAACGCCCAGCGCGGCATCTTGACGACCACGTAGTCGAGCGTGGGCTCGAAGCAGGCGGGCGTCTTGCGCGTGATGTCGTTGTCGATCTCGTCCAGCGTGTAGCCCACGGCGAGCCGGGCGGCGATCTTGGCGATCGGGAAGCCGGTGGCCTTGGAGGCGAGCGCCGAACTGCGCGAGACGCGGGGGTTCATCTCGATGACGACGACCTCGCCGGTCTCGGGGTTCACCGCGAACTGGACGTTGCTGCCGCCGGTGTCCACGCCGATCTTGCGGATGATCGCCTTGGCGGCGTCGCGCAGCTCCTGGTACTGGGCGTCGGTGAGCGTGAGCGCCGGCGCGACGGTGACGCTGTCGCCGGTGTGCACGCCCATGGGGTCGATGTTCTCGATGGAGCAGATGATCACGACGTTGTCGGCGCGGTCGCGCATGACCTCGAGCTCGAACTCGTGCCAGCCGACGACCGACTCCTCGAGCAGGACCTGCGAGATCGGGCTGAGGGTCAGCCCCTGCTCGCAGATGCGCGCGAAGCTGTCGTGGTCGTAGGCGATGCCGCCGCCGCTGCCGCCGAGCGTGTACGCGGGGCGGATCACGAGCGGGAGGCCGAGCTCCTCGCGAGCCGCCACGGCCTCCTCCATGGTCTCGGCGAGCCTGCTGCGGGGCGTGCGCAGCCCGATCTCCTCCATCGCCGTGCGGAACTCGAGGCGGTCCTCGGCGCGGTGGATGGCCACCTCGTCGGCGCCGATCATCTCGACCTCCCAGAGGTCGAGCACCCCGGCGGCTTTGAGCTCCATCGCCAGGTTGAGCGCCGTCTGCCCGCCGAGCGTGGGCAGCAGGGCGTCGGGACGCTCCACCTCGATGATGCGCGTGACCGTGGCGAGGTCGAGCGGCTCGATGTACGTGCGCGTCGCGAACGCCGGGTCGGTCATGATCGTCGCGGGATTGCTGTTGACGAGCACGACCTCATAGCCCTCGTCGAGGAGCACCTTGCAGGCCTGCGTGCCCGAGTAGTCGAACTCGCAGGCCTGGCCGATGACGATGGGACCGGAGCCGATGATGAGGATCTTGTGGAGGTCGTCGCGGCGCGGCATCAGTCCTCTCCTCCCCGGCTGAACCGCTCGATCTCGTCGCGGAAGCGTGTGAAGAGGTACAGCGAGTCGTGCGGCCCCGGAGTGGACTCGGGGTGGTATTGGACGGAGAAGGCGAAGCGGTCCGGCGCGATGATCCCCTCCACGGTGTCGTCGTTGAGGTTGACGTGCGTGATCTCGACGCCGGGCACAGCGTCGTCCTTCACGGCGAAACCGTGGTTCTGGGTGGTGATCTCGACGACGCCGGTACGCAGGTCCTTGACCGGGTGGTTGACGCCCCGATGGCCGAACTTGAGTTTGAAGGTCCTCATGCCCAGCGCCTGCGCCAGGAGTTGATGCCCGAGACAGATACCGAACACGGGCACCCTGCCCAGCAGTCGCTCGATGGCCTTGACGGCATAGCCGACGGCAGCCGGGTCGCCGGGACCGTTGCTGAGGAACACGCCGTCCGGCGCCATCTTCAGCACCTTCTGGGCGCTGGTCTGCGCGGGAACCACGGTGACCCGGAAGCCGCATCCGGTCAGGTAGGCGAGCATGGAGCGCTTGATGCCGTAGTCATAGGCCACGACGTGGAGGTCGGGCGCCGGGGCTCCCACGGGCGCCGGCGCCTCGTACGCCTTCTCGCAGGTGACGACCTTGGCCAGGTCGAGGCCGCCCATGGCGGGCAACCCTTGCGCCGACCGGCGCAGGTGCTTCCTGTCGGCGACGTCCGTGCTCACGACGGCGCGGAGCGCGCCTTTCTCGCGGATGTGCCGGGTGAGGGCGCGCGTGTCCACGCCGGTCACAGCGAGCACGCCGTGCTCGGCCAGCCAATCGAGCCACGTCTGGCGAGAGGCCCGGTTGAAACGGTAGTTGGTGAGTTCCCGGGCGATGATCGCCCGGGCGTGCGCCTTGCCGGATTCGTCACGTTCCCCATCGGCCCCGTAGTTGCCGATCATCGGGAACGTGTACGTGACGAGCTGGCCACAATACGAAGGATCGGTGGCGATCTCCTGGTAGCCGCACATCCCGGTGGTGAACACGAGCTCCCCGCCCACCGACCCCTGGCCCGCCAACGCCTCGCCGGCGAACGTGGTGCCGTCCTCGAGCACGATGACGGCCGGACTAGGCAAGATCGTCCCAGGCGACGCGTCCGGCGGCCACGGTAAGACGGACCTTGCCCGTGAGCTCCCTGCCCAGCCACGGCGAGTTGCACGAGCGCGAGCGCAGCGTCTCCGGCGTGACCGGCCACACGGCGGCCGGGTCGACGACGCAGAGGTTCGCGGTCGCCCCGGCCTCGATGGCCGGCGCGTCGAGCCCCGCGATGCGCGCCGGCGCGGAGCTCATGCGCGTGATCAGTGTCGCAAGGTCGAGCTCGTCACTCTCGACCAGGGCCGCATGGAGCACGCTGAAGGCGGTCTCGAGCCCGATGCACCCGAACGGGGCCTCCTCATAGGGCACGTCCTTCTCCTCCGAGACGTGCGGCGCGTGGTCGGTGGCCACGCAGTCCACGAGGCCTGCCCTGAGTGCCTCGACGAGCGCCTTGCGGTCGCTCTCGGCCCGCAGGGGCGGATTCATCTTGAGGTTGGGGTCGAGCGAAGCGACACCCTCATCCGTGAGCGTGAGGTGGTGTGGGGTCGCCTCGGCGGTGACCCGCACGCCGGCCGCCTTGGCCCGGGCAAGCGCCTCGAGCGATCTCTCCGTGCTCACGTGGCACACGTGCAGATCGGCGTCCTCGTAGGCGGCGATATCGAGGGTTCGCGAGACATCCAGACTCTCGCAGAGATCCGGGATGCCGGTGAGCCCGAGACGGGCCGACGCCGGTCCCTCGTGCATCTGGCCGCCCCTGAAGAGCGAGTCGTCCTGGGCGTGGACGGCCACGAAGCGCTTGCTCACCTTGACGTACTGCAGCGCGCGGCGCGTGATCGCCGCCGTACGCAGCGGGCGGCCGTCGTCGCTGAAGCCGACCGCCCCGGCGGCGGCGAGCTCTCCCATCTCGGTGAGCTCCTGACCCTCGAGCCCCTTGGTGACGGCGGCGAAGAAGCCGACGGGCACCACCGCGTCCTTGCTCGCCTGCTCGGTCAGGCCCTGGAGCAGCCCGGCGTTGTCGATCACCGGATCCGTGTTGGCCATGCCGAAGGCGACGACGTAGCCGCCCGCCGCGGCCGCGGCCGAGGCCGTGCCGATGTCCTCCGCGTCCTCGCGTCCGGGCGTGCGGAAGTGGGCGTGCAGATCGACGAACCCCGGCAGGACCAGCGTGCCGGACGCGTCGACCACGCGGGTGTTCTTGCCGCCCTTGAGGGCCTTGCCGACCTCGACGACCTTGCCCTTCTTGACGAGCACGTCCTGGACGGCGTCGATGCCCGACCCGGGGTCGACCACACGGCCGCCGGTGATCAGGAGCTCGGCGGCCGGGAGGCGCTTGTGCCACGTCCGCTCCATCACAGCACCTCCCCGCTCGCGGACCCGTCGCTGTAGCCGACGACGGTCCGGTACAGGATCGCCATGCGCACGGCCAGGCCGCTGAAGACCTGATGGGCGATCAGGTTCTCATCGTCGTCGGCGACGTCCGAGGCGATCTCGACGCCGCGGTTGATGGGGCCGGGGTGCATGACCCGCTGCCCCGGCCGCAGCCGCGCCTGGGAGATCCCCCACAGCCGGCTGTACTCGCGCAGCGAAGGCAGGTAGGCGGCGCCCGGCTTGATGCGCTCCTTCTGGATGCGGAGCAGGTAGATGACGTCCGCATCCCCCAGGTTGGCGAGGTCGTACTCGACCGTCACGCCCATCTCCTCGATGCCACGCGGCATGAGCGTCGGCGGCGCGACGAGCGTGACGTCCATGCCCAGCATCCGGAAGCCCATGATGTCGCTGCGCGCGACGCGACTGTGCAGGATGTCGCCGATGATGAAGACCTTGAGGCCGTCGAGCTCGCGGCCCAGGTTCTGGCGCATGCTGAAGAGGTCCAGCAGGCACTGCGTGGGGTGCTGGTGCTTGCCGTCGCCGGCGTTGATGACGCTCGCCTCGGTGTTGGCGGACAGCGTCTGGCAAGCGCCGGCGGAAGGGTGCCGCATGACGATGATGTCGGGTGAGTAGGCGCTCAGCGTTATCGCCGTGTCCTTGAGCGTCTCGCCCTTCTCGACGGCCGAGCCGCCGGCCTTGAGAGCCAACGTGTCGGCCGAGAGGCGCTTGGCGGCGAGATCGAAGCTGGACGACGTGCGCGTCGAAGCCTCCCAGAAGAGGTTCACGATGGTACGCCCACGGAGCGTGGGGACCTTCTTGATGTCGCGCTCCAGCACCGGCAGAAAGCTCTCGGCGGTGTCGAGGAGCAGCTCCACGTCGGCGCGCGTGAGGTCCTCGATGCTGATCAGGTCTCGTTTGGGCATGCTCATGCCTCCTTCGCGCGCTCGAGGACGACCTCGTCGACGCCGTCGCACTCGGCGACGCGGACGCTGATGCGTTCGCGCGGCGCCGTGGGCAGGTTCTTGCCCACGTAGTCGGGCCGGATGGGAAGCTCGCGGTGGCCGCGGTCCACGAGCACCGCGAGCTGCACGGCAGCCGGCCGGCCGAAGTCGAAGAGCGCCTCGATGGCGGCGCGGATGGTGCGCCCCGTATAGAGCACGTCGTCGACGAGGACGACGCGTGCTCCGTCGACGGCGAAGGGCAAGTCGGTGTCCTTGACGACCGGCTGCGGGGTGCTTGGGATCACGCCCACCGCGCCGCGCGCGGCGACGTCGTCGCGATAGAAGGAGATGTCGAGGTTCCCCGCCGCGTAGTCGCAGCGACCGACCTCGCAGAGCAGCTTGTGGATGCGGGCCCCGAGAAACGCGCCCCGCGTGTGGATCCCCACCACGGCGAGGTTCTCCTCACCCGGGTTCTTCTCGCGGATCTCGTGTGCGATGCGCGTGATGGTGCGCGACATCTGCTCGGCCGTCAGGATGACGGTCTCTGTGGATGGTCTGGGTCCGGACATAAGAAGAGCGCCGCCGCTCACCCGATGGCGTACGGCAACGCTGCACCCCCTTTCCGTCTCTCGGGACGTGGATTAAAGGTCGAACCGTACTGTAGCAGCCGACCCGGACCGCGGCAAGGACATCGCCGGAGCGGGCCGCCTCGCGTCAGGCGAGGGGCTGCGCCGGCAGGCCGATCCGCTCGAGGAACGCCGCCAGCTCGGGCGGCAGCGGGCTCGCACAGTTGATCTCGCGACCGTCCTCCGGGTGCGCGAAGCCGAGCCGGGCAGCGTGCAGGAACTGGCGCGTGAGGCCCTCCGGGCGAGGCGCGCGGCCGTACTGCACATCCCCGACC
>CAZJGT010000067.1:0-11823 GCA_964545565.1 uncultured Thermoleophilia bacterium | reverse complement strand
CGCCCACCACGGTGATCTTGCGGCTCTTGTGCGGGTCGAGCCAGCTCACGTGCAGGTGCCCGACCACGCCGCTCTTGTACTTGATGTAGCCGAAGACGACGTCCTCGACCTCGTCCTGCAGGTAGCACTCGCCGCGGGCGCTGACCTCCACGGGCTCGTCGCCGGTGAGGTAGTTGAGCACCGAGATGTCGTGCGGGCCGAAGCTCCACAACGCGTTCTCGTCGGTGCGCACCTTGCCGAGGTTGAGGCGGTTGGCGTAGGCGTAGAAGACCTTGCCGAGCTCGCCGGAGTCGATGAGCTCCTTCATCTTGGCCACCGCCGGATGGTACTCGAGCAGGTGGCCGACCATGAGCTTGACGCCGTAGTAGTCCGCCGTAGCCAGCAGGTCCTCGGCGTCGGCGGCCTTGAGCGCGATGGGCTTCTCGATGAAGGCGTGTTTGCCGGCCTCGAGCGCCTTCTTGCCGAGCGCGTAGTGGGTCGGTACCGAGGTCGCCACGACGATCGCGTCGAGCGCGTCGTCGGCGAGCAGCTGGGCGTAGTCGTCGGTGACCGTCGCGCCCGGGTAGAGCTCGCCCGCCTTGGTCCGGTTGGCCTCGTCGAGGTCGCAGCAGTAGGCGAGCTCGGCCCCGGCCAGGCGGTCGAAGTTGCGCGCGAGGTTGGGGCCCCAATAGCCGAGCCCGACCACGCCGACGCGGACCTTGTCAGCAGTCACGGGTGTGTCTCCCTGTCAGAGTTTCCAGACGTTGCCGGCGCTGGGGATGCCGGCCGTGGCGTTACGGAAGTCGACCACGAGGTCGGCCTCGTGCACGATCGTGCGATAGTCGAGCGCCGAGTGGGCGGTGACGATGACGACGGCGTCGTAGCCGGCGATGCGCCGGTACTCCTCGAGGTCGACCGACTCGAGGCCGAACTCGGGCAGAGAAGCGCAGTACGGATCGTGGTAGTCCACATCGGCCCCGTGCCGGCGCAGCAGGCGGATCACCTTGAGCGCCGGGCTCTCACGCAGGTCGTCGATGTCGGCCTTGTAGGCGACGCCGAGCACCAGGACCTTGGCGCCGTTCAGGCTCTTCTGCCTCGTGTTGAGCGCACGGTGGAGCTTCTCGACGCAGAAGTACGGCATGTTCTCGTTGACCTTGCCGGCCAGCTCGATGAACTCCGTCCAGAAGTCGAACTCGCGCGCCTTCCAGCTCAGGTAGAACGGATCGATGGGGATGCAATGACCGCCCAGGCCGGGACCGGGCTGGAACTTCATGAAGCCGAAGGGCTTGGTCGCGGCCGCGTCGATGACCTCCCATACGTCGACCTTCATGCGGTCGCAGAGCATGGCGAGCTCGTTCATGAGCGCGATGTTGACGCTGCGGAAGATGTTCTCGAGCAGCTTGGTCATCTCGGCGACCTCGGGGGTGCTCACCGGCACCACGTGGTCGAGCGCGGGCCCGTAGACCTCGAGCGCCCGCGCCGTGCAGGCCGGCGTGAGGCCGCCGACGACCTTGGGCGTCGACTTGGTCGTGAAGTCGGTGCGCCCGGGGTCGACGCGCTCCGGCGAGAAGGCGAGGTGGAAGTCGACGCCGGCCGTGAGGCCGGAGCCGGCCTCGAGGATCGGCGCCAGCTCGTCGCGCGTGGTGCCCGGGTAGGTGGTGCTCTCGAGGGTGACGAGCTGGCCGCGCCGCAGGTGCCCGGCCAGCTCTCTCGTCGCGTCCTTCACCAGCGTGAGGTCGGGCTCGCGGTTGGCGTTGAGCGGCGTGGGCAGACAGATGATGACGGCGTCGCAGTCCTCGCTGGCGGCGTAGTCGGCGGTGGCATGGACGAGGCCCTTGTCGACCACGACCTTCAGGGCGTCGCTCGCGACGTCCTGGATGTAGCTGCGGCCGGCGTTGATCTCGTCGCATCGCTCGGGCACGGCCTCGATGGCGACGACCTCGGTGCCGGCCTCGGCGAACACCATGGCCAGCGGCAGGCCCACGTAGCCCAGACCGATGACTGCGATCTTCACGTGCGCTCCTCGTGCGTTCGGGCGGCGCGGCCGGCGGCCGCGCCATCGAATACGGGATTCTATCGCACCCGGCCCGGCGGCTTCGAACCCGGGGCCGGTGCGGGCTGCACCTCGGCGGTCAAGCTGCCGATGGAGAGAGCGACGGGTACAATCCAGGAATGGACCAGATGCAGCAGCCGGACGTCGAGAACATACCGAGCGACCTCGACAGGTTCCTCGGCAACTTCTTCAACCGGCGGGGCTGGCGCAGCGAGATCAAGTACGACCCCGCCGAGGACCGCCTGTACCTCGACGTGCGCCTGGCCAGCGACAAGCTGACCGCCGACGACCGCTTCTTCTCGCTCGTCGAGTACTACGCCCGTGCCCAGGCCGCGACGCTTCGCCGGCATTCGGGTCTGCCCCTTCAGTGCCGCGTGTTCGGCGCCGACGGCAGCGACCTCAGCGGGACGCTGCACGCCCGCGGATCGAGCTATCTGGACGACAACGCGCGCGGCAGCGGCATGCGCCGGCGGTTGCTGCTGCTCGGCATGCGCCGGCGGTTGTTCGCCCGCGTCGTGCCCGGCGCGCTGCTCTGGGCGGCGACCTTCCTGCTCATCGTCGGGGTGCTCGGCGTGCCCCTCGACCTGGCCGTCGTCATCTCCGTCGGCGCCCTCGCCCTGCAGGCCCTCGTGCTCTGGTCACTGACGGGACGGCGGCGCTAGTGGCCGCGTCCGGCGCGGCGCCCGACGACGCCATGGCGGTGCTCGCCGACGTCGCCGAACGATTGCAGCGCCGCCTCCTGCCGGCGGCGCCGCCGGTATTGCCCGGCCTCGACATCGCCTTCACCTACCGGTCGGCCAGCACGGGCGTGCTCAGCGGCGGGGACTTCGTGGACTACTACACGCGCCCGCCGTCGGGCAGCCTCGCCTTCGCCATCGGGGACGTGGCCGGCAAGGGCGTCGACGCCATGGCCACGACCTTCGTCACCAAGTACACGTTACGGGCCGCGGTGCACGGAGGCCAGCTCTCCTGGCCGACGCGGCCCGGCGAGGCGCTGCAGGAGCTCCGCAACGGGCTCCTCGAGCAGCCGGACTTCGACGCGGACACGGAGCGGTTCGTCACCATCCTCTTCGGCCAGCTCGACCCGAGGACCGGGGTACTGCAGCTCGCTACGGCCGGCCATCCCACACCGTTCCTGCTACGCGCCGCGGCCGTCGAGCGGCCGCTGCTGATGGCGGAGCCGGCGATCGGCGTCGAGCTCGACGCGGCCCTCACGCCGTACCCCACGGAGACCCTGCAGCTGGGCGAAGGCGATCTCATCGTGCTCTTCACCGACGGCATCACCGAGCTGCGCGACGGAGAAGGTCGCTTCTTCGAGGACTCCATGGCAGGAGAGCTCGCCGGATGCCACGGCGCCCGCGCCGCGGACGTCGTGAAGCGCCTCGTCGACGCCGGCGAGCGCTTCGCTGCGCTGCCGCCGGCGGACGACCTCGCCGTGCTCTGCATCGGGCGCACCGCGGCAGCGCGGTGAAGCGCGCCGGAACGCTGCGGTAAACTAGTCGCGAGTCTCGCCGATACAGGTGGGAACACCAGTGGCGGCGAACGGAGGAGTGACGGTGACGCGCAGCGCACGGATGCGAGGGCAAGGCGGTTTCATCCGCGAGATCGTGTGGGTCGCGCTCGTCATCGCCATCATCGCCATCGTCATCCTCGACGGCATGGCGATCTTCAGCGCCTACCAGTCCGTGAGCGACGAGACCTCGACGGCGGCGCGCGAGGCCCGCACCGAGTACGCGCAGACGTTGAACGCGCCGGCCGCCAAGCTGGCCGCCCGGGAGTACATCGAGAAGTCGGGCCTCGAGCTCGTCGAGTACAGCGCCACGAGGGCCCCGGGAGGCGTCATCACCTTCAAGGTCACCGCGGAGGCGACCGCAGACACCTACGCGTTCCGGCTCCTGGGAGTGATCCCGCCGCTGAAGGACTGGGTGGAACGGACGACGCATCCGACGGGCACCGGCACCGCCGAGTAGCGGGGGACCCTCAGCGCGCCATCTTGAGCCGGGCGAGGCGCTCATGGCGCTCGAGCCCCAGCCGTACGATCCGCTCGATCAGGTCCCTGCCGTCGATGCCCGAGGCAGCCCAGAGCCGTGGAAAGCCGCTCATGGCCGTCATGCCCGGGATCGTGTTGATCTCGTTGAGGATGACGCCGTCGCTCGACGCCTGAAGGAAGAAGTCGCAGCGTGCGAAGCCGCTCGCGTCGATCGCCCGGAAGGCGGCCACCGCGAGCTCCCGCATCCTCTCGCTGTGCCGCTCCTCGATGGCCGCCGGGATGGCGAAGGCCATCTTGCCCTCGGTGTATTTGGCCTCGTAGTCGTAGAACTCGTTGGCGGGCACGACCTCGCCGACGACGGAGGCGCGTGGTTCGTCGTTGCCGAGCAGGCTGCATTCGAACTCGCGCCCCTCACAGGTGGCCTCGACGACGGTCTTGCGGTCGTAGACGGCGGCCAGGTCGAGCGCCGGCCCGAGCTCGACCCGGTCGTGGGCCTTGGTCATGCCCACGCTGGAGCCGAGGTTGGCCGGCTTGACGAACACCGGATAGTCGAGCCGCGCCTCCACGGCGGCCAGCGCGCCTGCGCCCGTGGCCGCGGCATCGCGCAGCACGAGGTAGTCCATCTGCGGCAGCCCCGCGCTCGCGAACACGGCCTTCATCAGCTCCTTGTCCATGCCGACGGAGCTGCCGACCACACCGGACCCCGCGTACGCGAGCCCGGCCATCTCGAGGAGGCCCTGGATGGTGCCGTCCTCGGCGAAGGTACCGTGCATGATGGGGAAGGCGAAGTCGAGCGCGCGGAACGACCCGTCGGCCAGCTCCAGACCCGGCCGCGTCGGGTCGCAGACGAGATGCGCCACCTGTGAGTCGACGCCGTCGAGACCCTCGCTGGTGGCGGCGTCGAAATCGGACGGCACGATCCAGCGACCTGCCGGGGTGATGCCCACCGGGATGACGTCGTAGCTGTCGCGGTCGAGCATGGAGGAGACGAAGCGTGCCGAAGCGAGCGAGATCTCGTGCTCCGCGGAGCGGCCACCGAAGATGAGTGCCAGCCGCAGCATCAGCGAAGCCTACCGGCGTGCCGGAGGCCTCGCAACCGTCCGCGTCCGGCGCGGCATCGGGCCATCTGGCCGGCTACCCGGCCGCGCGGAGCATGGCGCGGACCAGACGGTCGATGAACGCGTCCGCGCCTTTGAGCTGCTCGAGCGTCGCGGTGAACGAGGGCAGCTCGTCCAGGACGAGGGCGTCCAGCAGCACGTCGACGATCGCTCCACGCAGCGACTGGAGCGCGGTCACCAGGTCGACCGTCGCGAAGCCGAGCGCGACGCGGTTCGCGGCGTCCGCGCCGACCCGCTCCTCGGCCTGGCGGAGGAGCGCCGGCACCTCGTACTCCTCCGCCTCGGTGCACGCGATGAGGTCGTCGACGAAGGCGCGCACGAAACGTTCACCGAGCGGGCTGCTCACGATGGCGCGGTAGTCGGCCGTGACGCTCTCGTCCAGGCTCGCCGCCCAGCGCCGCCACAGCTCCTCGCGGTGCTCGCGAAGCACGAAGGGGATGGTGCTCATCCCGCCGCCGCGCGGGCGATCATGGCGGCGGTGGCTCCCGCACCCACGCCGTTGTCGATGTTCACCACGGCAAGACCGGGGCTGCAACTCTGGAGCATGCCCATGAGCGCCGCCTCACCGCGCCCGCCGAATCCGTAGCCGGTCGAGGTCGGCAGGCCGATCACCGGGACGGCGACGAGGCCGGCGACCACGGAGGGCAGCGCACCCTCCATGCCGGCGGCGACGATCAACGCACCGACGCCGGCGGCGCGCATCTCCTCGAGAGGCGTCGAGAGCCGGTGCAGGCCGGCGACGCCCACGTCGAAGGCGGTCAGGGCGTCCACCTCCATGGCTCGGATCATCGCGACCGCCTCGCCGGCGACGCCCACGTCGCTGGTGCCGGCGGCCAGCACGCCGACCGCGCCGCGCACCTGCGGCGGCGCCGCCTCCGCGCGGCGCACGACCACGACCCTGCTGCGGGGGTCGTGGTCGACCGTCCCGTCCACGGCGCCGGCCAGCGCGGCCGCCTGTTCGTCCGACACGCGGCTGCAGAGGACGACCGGGCCGTGCTCCAGGAACCGCCGCACGATGGCGATCACCTGGTCCGCGGACTTGCCCTCCGCGTACACCACCTCGGGCACGCCCTTGCGCGCGGCGCGGGAGACGTCGAGAAGGGCGAAGTCGCCGACCGAGGCATAGCCCAGGTGGCGCAGGCGCGCAGCGCCGTCGGCCGCCGAGAGCCGCCCGGCGGCGACGTCGGCGAGGAGATCGTCGAGGGAGTGGTCCATGGAGCGTGATTAGGCGCGGCGGCGCCCATTCCTGCCCGCCGCCTCCTTCGGGCGCGTGCGCGACTGGACGAACATCCCATGCCGGCACTCATGAAGGATGAGGAGAATGCCGACATACAGGGTATAATGCGGAGCAGAATCGTCCAGGAAGGGGCCCGTGCCGGACGCGAAGTACCAACTGTATAAGAGCGAAGCTCGCCGTCGCCGCCGCTGGCCGTACATCGTCGTAGCGGCGGTTTGCGTACTGGCCGCCGTCGTCGGCTGGCAGCTGTACGGGGTGCCGCGCGTGTCGGCGGTGACGCCGGGCCCCGACGCGTTCGTGAACGACGCGTCGTCCACGGTCGTGCTCGACGTCAGGGGCCTGTCCGCGCTGGACGACGTCAGGGTCAAGCTTGACGGCAAGGACGTCACCGGCCGCGCGCGGCGCGCCGGCGATACCCTCACGCTCCCCGCCGCCGACCTCGCGGACGGCGAGCACGCGGTCGCCTTCAGCGCCACCAGCTCCAACCTCTTCCGTCGCGACGTGCGCAAGGACTGGCGCTTCACCGTCGACACGAGCGTCCCCACGCTGAAGCTCGAGGGCTCCGCCGATGAGGGCCGTATCAACACCGACCCGGCCACCTTCAGCGGCACCACGGAACCCTACGCCACGGTCACCGTGGTCGGCGGGGAGATCGAAGTCAGCGGCATGGCCGACGCCTCCGGCGCCTACGCGGTGAGCGCAGACCTGCCCGCCGGCGCCTCAACCGTCGTCATCACCACCACCGACCGCGCCGGCAACGCGACCACGAGGAAGCTCCGCGTCTTCGTCGACGCCGAGCCGCCCGTGCTCAAGACCACGCGCCTCGCCAAGACCGTCAAGCGCTCCGGCATCACCGTACGCGTCAAGGCCACCGACCAGCTCGGCGTACCGACGGTCACGTTCGTACTCGACGGCGAGGAGCGCAAGCTGGCGGGTCCGGCATCCAAGGCCAGATTCGCCGTCAAGAACCTCGCCCAGGGACGCCACAAGATCGTCGTCACCGCCACCGACAAGGGTGGTAACGAGGTCGTGCGCCGGCAGACCTTCGTCGTCGACAGCACCGAGCACTTCGGCTCCGCGACGCTGTGGCCGGGCGCCCGCGGCAAGGACGTCAAGGAGCTGCAGACCAAGCTCACCGACGCGGGCGTCTACGAGGGCAGGAAGACCGCCGTCTACGATTCCCACACCGAGAAGGCGGTGCGCCGGCTGCAGACCAAGTACGGCCTCGAGGTCGACGGCATCGTCGGCGGCAACGTGCTCAACGCGCTCAGCGGCCAGATCGTCGTCGATCTGGGCGATCTCCGTCTCTACCTGTACCGCAACGGCAAGCTGGTGAAGAGCTACCCCGTAGCGACCGGCCAGCCGGCGTATCCCACGCCGACCGGCTCCTATGTGGTCACGTCCATGCAGATGAACCCCACGTGGTACCCGCCCAACTCGGAATGGGCCAAGGACGCCAAGCCCATCCCGCCGGGCATCGAGAACCCGCTCGGGACGCGCTGGATCGGCACCAGCGCCCCCGCCGTCGGCATCCACGGCTCGCCCGACGACTCCTCGATCGGCACGTACGCGTCGCACGGATGCATCCGCATGCACATCTACGACGTCGAGGACCTGTACCCGAGAGTGGTCATCGGGATGCCGGTCATCATCCGCCAGTAGCCGGGCCTCCGGTCCGGCTATACTTGCGGCGCCCACGCCCGCGACGGCATTCCTCGTCGCCGCGCCGTGCCCTCGACGTCCGGGAGGACGATGGCCGACATCTCCACCTTCAGAGGCATCCGCTACCGCGAGGGCGTCGCGCTCGACGACGTCGTCGCGCCACCTTACGACGTGCTCTCGGCGGCGCAGGCCGCGGAGCTCCGCGCGCGAAGCCCGTACAACGCCGTCCACGTCGACCTCCCCGTGCCGCCGGACGCGGTGGCGGACGACGCCGCCTACGCCCAGGCCGGCCGGCTGTTCCGGAACTGGCGTGAGGAGGGGACGCTGGTGCGCGACGCGCTGCCCGGCATCGCCGTCGTCGACCAGACGTACAGCGGGCCGGACGGGCGGGAGCGCACCCGCCGCGGCTTCGTCGCGCGGCTGCGCCTCGCCGACCTCGACGAGCGCGTCGTGCTGCCGCACGAGCGCACCCACGCCGGCCCCAAGGTGGACCGTTTGCGGCTCTACCGCGCGACGCACGCCGACGTCAGCCAGATCTTTCTGCTCTTCGCCGACGACGACGGCGCCGTCGCCGAGGCGCTCGGAGCGGCCGCCGGCGAAGCCCCTCCGGCCGCCTGGCGAGAGGCGCGCGACGGCGACGGCAACACGCACCGCGTCGCGACCGTCGCCGGCGACGCCGCGGAACGTGCCGCCGGGACTCTGCGCGGCCGTCCGCTCTACATCGCCGACGGTCACCATCGCTACGAGACCGCTCTTGCCTACCGCGACGAGCGGCGGGCGGCGGGCGACTCCAGCGCGGACACGCTCATGGTCTATCTGTGCAGCCTGGCGGACCCCGGACTCACCGTCTTCCCCACGCACCGGCTCGTGCGCGACATCGCGCCCGTCTCACTCGCCGACCTCACAGAGCATCTGCGCCCGTTCTTCGACGTGGTGGGCGAGCCGGTGACCGGTGCGGACGCGTGCCGCGCGGCCCTCCGGGCCTTGCCGGAGCAGGCCGACCCCGAGAGGGTCTTCGGCCTGTACCTTCCGCGCACCGCGACCTGCCTGACCGTCAGGGCCCGCGAGCCCATGGCCTCCGAGCGGCTCGCGGCGGACGGCTTCTCGCCCGACGCCGCCGGGCTCTCCGTGACCGTCCTGCACGAGCTGCTGCTGCGCGAGGCGCTCGGGCTGGAGCACGACGAGGCCGAGCGCCACGTGGACTACGCCAAGAGCGTGCCCGACGCCCTCTCCTCCCTGGACGGCGGCGGGTACGAACTGGGCGCCTTTCTCAACGCGACCCGCGTCGACCAGGTGCGCGCCATCGCCGACGGCGGCGAGGTGATGCCGCAGAAGTCGACGTACTTCTACCCCAAGCTCCTGACCGGCCTCGTCTTCGACGCGCTCGGGGACTGAGCGAAGCCGGCCGGTGCGGCGGGGGCGCCGGCGCGGGATCAACCCACGGCGTCGGCGCGGCGCTGCAACGCCGCGAGGGCTGCCGCCTGATCGTCGCTGTAGGGCAGCGAGACCTGCGCGGCGAGGATCTGGTCGACGCGCTCGCGGGCGGCGGCGACGGTGCTCGGCGAGCCCGCCGCCCGCCAGCCGTCCCAGCTGCCCTGCACGCCGAAGTCGCTGAGGCGCCACTCACCCTGGCGGGCGCCGAGCCGCGTGGAGCGCTCACCGAGGAACGAGCCGCAGGGCCCGACCTTGCCCAGGATCTCGTCGAGCCAGAGGTCGTCGCGCACGGGGATCCCGGCCCTCGCCTGACGGGCGTTGCGGATCATCTCGACGTCCATGACGATCTGCTCGAGGCACAGGATCGTGGCGCCCCCGAGCAGGCCGGGACCGACGAGGACATCCGGGTCGGCGAGGGCGACGAGCAATCCGCTGTCCGCCTTCTCCCAGGCGGTCTGCAGGTCCGGCTCGTAGGTCTGTGTGCAGAGGCCCGAGGACTCGGCCGGCAGGCCGTAGTAGCGGGCCATCTCGGTGCCGGCGACGCAGAGCACCGCGTGCTCCACCGCGCCGGCGGCGTACAGCCCGGTGCGCGGGTCCATGGTGGCCACCACCGGCGCGTAGAACACCGGCGTGCCCGGGGCCGCCGCCTGGACGAGGCAGAGCGTGCCGACGGTCTCGCAGTTGGCGGCGAGCAGCGTGCCGAGGCGGCTGCCGGGCGCCGTGGCGCCCTGCAGCGGCATCGGCATCACCGCCACCGGCAGTCCGTAGTCGCGCAGTTCCAGCCACGTCTGCGTGAAGTCGTGCTCGATGGTCAGCGGCGAGGTGGGCGTGATGAGGAACGACATCGGCATGCGCTCGCGCACGGCCTCGGGGCCGCCGAACACGATGTCGAGCACCTCCTTGAGCCACGGCGCCAGCTCCGGCGTGCCGAACGAGTCCTGGACGTGCTTGCCGAAGGTGGCGAAGACGTCCGTGAAGTAGCGGACGAATCCCCCCGGCTCCTCGTAGTCGGTCGAGTAGTCGATGGGACACCAGTAGAAGCCGACGTCGTCGAGGGCATCGAGCAGCCGGGTGGCCGCGCGCCAGTCGTCCTGCGTGGTCGGCCGGCGCTCGCCCGTTTGGGCGTCGAAGACCGAGGTCGCGCCGCCGTCGGCGAGCAGCGTGAAGGCGCCGGCGCCCACGGGGAACTCCCAGTCCGAGCGCCGGCCGTGGACCGTGAAGCTTGTGCGCGCCTGCGCCAGCAGGTCGGCGACGAGTGGCGGAGGGAAGCGCACCATGCGCGTGGCCTCGTCGACGTCGGCGCCGGCCGAAGCGAGGATGCGGCGCCCCTCGGCAGTGTCGCAGCGCATGCCGACTTTGCTCAGCACCTTCAGGGTGCGCTCGTGGACCTGTGCCTTCTCGTCCTCGGAGAGGACCTGGATCTGCGTCTGCATCAGGCGGCGTCCTCCGCGGCTTCGGCCTCGGCCACGGCGATGGCCTCATCGCCGGCCGTCGACGACGGCGTACCCGGCCCACCATAGACGGCCCGGAACACGGAGTACAGCACCGAGCCTCCTTCCTTCCCTCTCGTCCATTGACATCCGCCGGCGTCGCGGGGTGCCGGCACCTGCGCGGGACCCGCGAGCCGCACACGACAGTATGGAGAGGCGGCCCCCGCGCCGCCACGGCCGATTCCTCGGCAAAGCTCGCGCGGGCCTTAGGCAAACTGCGGGAGGGCGGCGGCGACAGCCTCGCAAGGGACGTCGTCCGGGCCGGCGAGGAGCCGGGCGCGCAGCGCCCGCCGGTCGCCGGCCGCGAGCTTGCGCAGCACGGCGCGGCAGTGACTGCGTGCGGTGCTGACGGAGATGCAGAGCCGCGCCGCGATCGCGCCCGTCGTGAGCCCGCCGAGCAGCAGAACGAGCACGTCGGCCTCACGCCCCGTGAGACCGGCCACACTCACGGCGTCCGTTGCCGCCAGGTGGACGAGGCGCGGCCGCCCTTCGACGGCGGCGAGCCGCAGCACGACGTCGGCGCAGCCGTGCGCCCGGTGGGCGGCGAGCAGCGGCGCCGGGCCGGCGCCGTAACCCACCACGAGCGGCGGCCGGCCGCGAGAGGCCTCGCCCGAACGCGCGGCCGCGCAGGCGAGGCGGCAGTCGCTCTCGCGATCGAGCGAGACGAACACCGCCGCCGGCCGGCAGTCGGATGCAGCTGCTTCGGCCTCGCCGGCGACGGTGAACCCGAGGGCTGCGGCCGCCGGAGCCACGAGCAGCCGCAGCAGCGGGTCCGGCTCGAGCACGACGGCCAACGCCGACGGATCCCGGCCGGCGGCCCGCCTGAGGGGCGGGCCGCCGGCCCCCCTGGGGAGGTGGGG
>CAZJGT010000066.1:0-11931 GCA_964545565.1 uncultured Thermoleophilia bacterium | reverse complement strand
ATGGTCGGCGACGGTGTCAACGACGCTCCCGCGCTCGCCCGCGCCGACGTCGGCGTCGCCATCGGCAGCGGTACCGACGTGGCCATCGAGTCGGCCGACATCGTGCTCGTGCAAAACGATCCGCGGGCCGTCATCAGCCTCTTCAATCTGAGCCGGGCGAGCTACCGCAAGATGGTGCAGAACCTGGTCTGGGCGACCGGTTACAACGTCGTCGCTCTGCCGCTCGCGGCCGGCGTGCTCGCCCCTTGGGGCATCCTGCTCTCGCCGGCCGTGGGCGCGATCCTCATGTCGGTGAGCACCATCGTCGTGGCGCTCAATGCCCAGCTGCTGCGGCGGCAGGCGATCTGAGTCTTCATCCCTCTGCGCTGCAGGTCGGCGAGCATGGCCTCGACCATCTCCCGACTCGTGCCGCCCAGTCCGTCGCCGGGGCGGAGGGCGTGGACGTCACGTCAGACCCGAGGGCCGAGTCCGACGGCGGAGATGATCCGGAGACGCCTGACGACGGGGTCCCCGCCTGCGCCTCCGGCGTCAGGGCTTGGTAGCCGCAAGCAGCCACTGCGACTGCCCGGGCACCTCGTGAACGGCGAAGTCCCGCAGGCCCGCGGCTACGCACCAGCGCGCGTAGTCCTCTTCGGCGTAGACGTCTCCGGCGCTCGTCGCGACGAGCATGTTCACGGCGAAGAGCGACGAGCGCAGGCCCTTGCCGCGGAGGAAGTCGAAGATGGCCAGGGAGCCGCCGGGGGCGAGGGCATCGGCGGCTCCCTGCACGACGACCGCGCACTCCTCAGGTGACATGGAGTGGAAGAGGTTGCCGCAATGGACGAGGTCGAAGCCGCGGGCGGGGACGCCCTGCGTCGCGTCGGCCTTGATCGTGGCGATGCCGGCCTCGGCGAGGTCATCCGCCATCAGGTCGATCACCTCGGGGAAGTCGAGTACGGTCACCTGCCAACCCAGTTCCCGGAAGGCGCGTGCCTGCGTGCCCGGCCCGCCGCCGATGTCGAGCACGGTCCTGGTCGCCGGGAACAGGGCGGCCAGCCGATCGGCCAGCGGCCGGGCGCGCTCACGAGCGCCGGCGCGCATGGAGCCGATGAACGCCTGCAGCGACTCCGCCGTGCGCTCGGACTGCGCCGGGCCGCCGCGGCGAAGGACGTCGGGCAACTGCGCCCAGCGGACGAGCAGGCCGTGGAGATGGAGCAGTCTGTCGCCGACGTAGGCGTCGTCGCCGGCGTCCAGCGAGGGTCGGACCGCCGGCGCGACGACCACGCCGCCGGCACGCTCCTCGAGGTAGCCGGCGTCGACGAGCACGCGGACCACGCGCAGCGTGGCCCGCTCGTCCAGCGCGAGGGTCTGGGCTACCTGCAGCGCCGGCTGTGGCCGCTCGAGGAGCGCCTCGATGAGGCCGACCTCGAGCGCCGCCATGAGCACGACCTGCGGCTGCCATTGACTCGGGAAGAGATCGCTGCGGGCTGCCATTCCCCGGTGATTCCCTCCGCCGCCTTCAGGGAATCGTCGCCACGGTCATCGGATCCATGCGAGCAGCGTGGCTGCCTGGCCTCCCGCCTCCGGGTAGAGTATGGAGAACGGCACGAACAGAGGAGCCGTCATGGCCTACAAGGTCGGGTACTTCGTCGGCAGTCTCGCCGCAGGGTCCATCAACCGCGTCCTGTCGCGGGCGCTGATCAAGGTCGCCCCGGAGGATCTCGAATTCATCGAGATCCCCATCCGCGACCTGCCGCTCTACTCCTACGACTATGACGCCGACTACCCTCCCGAGGGGAGGGCGCTCAAGGAGGCGCTCGCCCGGGTCGACGCCGTCCTCTTCGTCTCGCCGGAGTACAACCGCGCCATTCCCGGCGCGCTCAAGAACGCCATCGACTGGGCCTCGCGGCCCCACGGTCACAATTCGTTCGCGCGCAAGCCGTCGGCGATCATCGGAGCTTCTACCGGCAAGATCGGGACCGCCGTCATGCAGTCCAACCTGCGCAGCGTGCTCGCATTCTGCGACTCCCCGCAGCTCAGCGCGCCGGAGGCGTACATCCAGTTCTCACCCGGCGTCTTCCGCGAGGACGGCGCCGTCGAGGATCCGGAGACCCGGGCCTTTCTCGGCATGTACATGCAGGCGTTCCATGACTTCATCGTGCGCGTGCTGACGACGGTGCCGCCGACCAGGCCGTGAGGCGGGCCGCAGGCCGTGGCGATGGACGACCCGGACGCGCAGGCCCGACGTGAAGGAGGTCCCTCCGGCGAGGAGGAGGGCGCGTCGCTCCTCGCCAGATGCTGTCTCGTCCTGATCATCGTCGCCGTCTTCTTCGTCGTCGTCCTGCCGATGCTCATCTGGGCGGCCGGCATCCTCGCGGGCTCGCGGTAGCGGACGCTTCACCGGGCGGCGGACGAGAGCAAACTCGCGCGATGTCGTAGACTGGAGCCGCGCCGGAGCGGACCTGTGTCCGTGGCGCGCGACGTCCAAAGCGACGGGAGGCGGGCATGAGGATCAGAGGCGAGGCGCTCGAGCTGGCGCTCAGGATCGTGCTGAGCTGCCCCTGCCCGGTGACGGCGCAGGAGGAGCGGCGCGTGTTCGAGTACCTGCGTGGGCTGGCGCCCGACGAGGTCGCCGACTACGCGCCGGTGCTCGCCGTCTTCACGGCCGCGGACACGCCGTTCCACGGCCTTGCCGACTTCACCGGCTGGATGGCGGACTCACCCGCCGAGGCGATCATCGAGCGCCACCACGTGCTGCGCTGCAACGCCTCGAGCTACCACTGGCAGCTCGCCGCGGCGTCCCTGCCGGCGCACTCGCGGCACGTCTCGTCCATCTCGCGCTGGCTGCTCTCGCACACCGTGATCCCCGCCTCGCTCACGGTGACCGCGGGCGCCTCGCCGGGGGGCGAGTACGGCTACGAGGGGCGCGCCGTGAGCTTCAGCAACATCTTCCTGCCGCCGGAGTTCGATCCGGGCGCGGCGGCGCTCTGGGCCCTCCACCTGGGAGCCGTCGTGAGCCCGCTGAGCGCCGCCGAGGCGGCGCTGGTCTCGTCGCTGAACGAGGCCAACCCCCAGCTCCTCGTGCACCGCGACTGCGTCGAGCACATCGACTACGCCGACTTCGAGCTGCAGGGCGACTACCGCGAGTTCTGCCGCCGGCGCCACGCCCCGTTCTGGGGTGACGCCGGGGGGTGAACGGGTGACACGACGACCGTCACGATGGGGCTCCTTTCGCCGCGGCCTCGGGCAGCGCAGCCCCTTTGTGCTGCTCGCGGCAGGCGCGGCGTGCCTGCTGCTCGTGCTCGGCGTGCAGCACTTCTTCTTCGGCGGCGGCATGCTGACGGTCGCCGAGAGCCGCCTGCTGCGCATCGATCACGACGATTCCCTGCACATCGCGTACCGGGTGAGCCGGCTCAAGGAGGACCCGCCGCAGGCGCAGGTGGTCTATGTGTTCGGAGGCTCCGGGGCGATGGAAGCGGTGGTGAGCGATCGCTCTCTCGCGCGGCAGATAGCGGCCGCCGCGGGTCGGCCGGTCACGGTAGTGAACCTGGCCAACCACGGGCAATCGCTGGCCCAGAACCTCGTGATCGTGGACAACCTGCCGGCCGGCGAGGCGCTGCTGCTCATCGGCCTCGCCCCGATGCGCTTCAACACCATGCCGGCTGAGGATGTCGGGCTGCTCTCCTCGCGATCGCTGCTGCTGCGCAGCCCGCGCCTGCAGGAGCTGGCGCAGGAGCTTTACGGTCGTGAGGCATCGTGGACCGGAGGATTACCCGGCGCCGCCGACTTCATCTCCGGCTACCTGCAGACACGGCTCAAGGACGGTCCTCTGCCGGGAAGACGGCAGCCGTATGCTCGGCACTACTACGGGCGCGACTCGACCGCGGCCACGCCGCAGGCGAAGCGGGCCACGCTGGGCTCGGTGTGGCGCTACAACCGCACGCGCTACGCCGCCAACCACGAGTACAACCTGGGCGTGCTCGCGGAGCTCGTGCGCTTCGCGCGCTCACGAGGCTTCGACCCCGTGTTCTTCGAGCAGCCGCTCAATACCGACGTCGCCGGCGACTGGGCCGGCGTGCTGCCCGCGTATCGCGCGGAGGTCGAGGGCCTCGCCGCCGAGGACGAAGTCCCGTACCTGCGCGTCGACCGCACCCTGCGGCTGCGCGACGCCGACTTCGCCGACCTGTATCACCTGATGCCGCCGGCGCGCGCCCGCTGGCAGAGCCAGATGGCGCGCGCCGTGGCACAGCTCCTGAAGTAGCGCGCCGCCCCCGTCGCCGAGCCGGCCTGCGCCGGATCCTTCGCCGCGCACAACGGCCGGTGGTGCGGTACGCTGTGCCTCACCCGCGACTTCGCCGAGCGATCAGGAGGCATCGTGCCCGACACCAACCCCACGCCAGACAGCACGGTCGGCGACATCGTGGCCCGTGACTACCGCGCGGCCGCCGTCTTCGAGAAACACGGCATCGACTTCTGCTGCGGCGGCGCCGTGACGCTCGCCGCCGCCTGCGCGGAGCAGGGCCTGGACCCGGCCGCTCTGGCAGACGAGCTTGAAGCGTCACGCAGCGCGCCCGCCGGCGGGGACGCCGACTACGCCGCCTGGACGCTGACGCGCCTCATCGACTACATCAAGGCCGTTCACCACGCCTCCGTGAGGGCCGACGCTCCGCAGACGGCCGCCTACGCGCGCAAGATCGCCGACGTGCATGGCGACCGGCACCCCGAGCTCGCCCGCATCGTGACCGTGTTCGACGAGACGACGACCAGGCTGCTCGCCCATCTCGACGACGAAGAGCAGGTCGTCTTCCCGGCGATCAAGCGGGCCGAGGCCGCAGGCCGGGCCGGCTCGGCCCCCAGCGCGGCTGACGCCGAGGCGGTCGCGCGGGGCGTGGAGGCGCTCGTCCGAGAGCACGAGGAGGTCGGTGCGGCCCTTCACGAGATCCGCGACCTGGCCATGGGCTACGGGTTGCCGGCCGACGCCTGCGCCACGTACGCGCTCACCTACCGGCGGCTGCAGGCGTTCGAGACCGACATCCACAAGCACGTGCATCTCGAGAACAACATCCTGTTTCCACGCGCGCGCGAACGCTTCACCTGAAGGAGAGACCATGGAGCTTCGATCCCAGATCGACCCCGGCATCTGCGGCTACCCCGTGGCCGTCACCGCCAAGGCGGAAGACGGCCGGCACGTGACCTTCGCGTTCGAGTCCGACTGCGAGCTCGTCGCCGAGCTGGCCGCGCGGATCGACGCGATCTCGCCGGTCGACGCCATCCAGACACTGAGTCCCGAGGAGAACCCGGTGCTCGCACAGGCCAGGGAACTGCTGCGAACGGCCGGTTGCTGCGAGGCTTGCGTGGTGCCGGCGGGGGCGGTCAAGGCGATGTACATCGTGACCGCCCTGGCCCTCCCCAGGGACGTCTCGTTGAGGCTGACCGAGGGGTAGACTACGGCTCACGGGCATTCTGCCGATAGTAGGTCTGTGCCACTCGACTGGGGAGGAGCGATGCGAACGTGTGAGCACTGCGGCTTGTCCATGGGCGACACGGCGACCTTCTGCCCCGTGTGCGGAGCACGCGCCGACGCTCCGCTGCGGATGGCCGCGGCCGCGACTCAGTCGCGAGCCCCGCTGGGCGCCGCCGCCGTGGCCGCACCGGTCGCCGTGCAGGACGAGCGCCCGGCCGGCGGCGGCGAGGACGCACGCTCGCGCCGCCGGCGCGAGGCGGCGCTTCCGATGCGCGAGGCCGGCCGGTACGAGAAGACGGACCCGGCGCGGGCGGCGACCTTGTACAAAGAGGCCATCATCGGTCTCCTCGAGTCCGCGGCGGACCCTTTGGACCATGAGGGCGTGCGCCACGATCTGCTGTTCAGCTTCAATCGCCTGAGCCTCGTGCTCAAGCGTGAGGGATTCCCGGCGGAGGCCCTGGAGGAGATCGACTGCGCGGCCTCGCTCGGCCTTCTCGACTGCCGGGATCAGGGGATCAAGGGGCACCGCGAGGCGCTGCGCAAGCGTCGCGCGAGCCTGCGCCGCAGTCTGAGCGGCGCAGCGACTGAGCCCTGACGCGCGCCGCGACCGGCGACCGCCGGCGCCGTGTCAGGGAGAGACCCAGCGGCGTGATCAACGGCGGACGTTGACTCCATCCCGCACCCATGAGAGAGTCCGCCTGATAGGTGCGCCGCCGGGGTCGTATCCGTTGTCGCCGCGCCGCACACCGAAACCAGTGGAAGCAGCGGCGGCGTTGGTGTAATCTAGCCCGGTTGGAGCCATGCGCGGGTGTCGGAAGGAGGCGTAGGCGCCATCAGCGAATACGGACCGATGGTCTGCTTTCAGCACGTCAAGGACTGCCCTCCTTGAGGGGGGACAACGAGAAAGAGGGGAGCCTGGGTATGAGGAAAGGTTATGTACTCGTCGCATTGCTCGTCCTGTTGGTCGCCGTCGCGCTCAGCGCATCGGTCGCGATCAGTGACGCCGATGCGACGACGGCGTGGACATGCGGCGGTTGTCATGGTCTGACCGCCACGCATGCTGCCCACGTCCCGGCTGTCGCGTGCGCGACCTGCCACGTCAACGGCACGGCGAGTCCGCCGACGCCGGCGGCTTGTGCGAGCTGCCACACCGGCCTTCCGGACTCTCATCCGGCCGCAGGCGGCTGTTTTGCTGCCGAGTGCCACGCAGCCCCGACGCCGACGCCCACGCCGACGCCCACCGATACGGAGACGCCCACGCCTACGCCGACGCCGACCGATGAGCCGACCGATGAGCCGACCGAAGAGCCGACCGTGACGCCGACCGTGGAGCCCACGGATGACGGCGACCTCGGCGGCGTGACCGACGAAGACGCCGACAACGAGGCCGAGGCAGTCGGCTTCCCCGCCACGGGCTATCCGCCCAGCGGCGGCGACTTCTCGTGGCTGCTCGTCACCGGTGCGTTCGCCACCGGTGGGGCGCTGCTGCTCGGGTCCTGGAAGCTCCGTGCCGCCACGCGTCGGCACGACTGAGGAGACGCCCTCGGAACCACCCAGCACCACTGAAGACAGGGTGGCGCGAAGGAAAGCGCAACGAGCACGGCGGCTCGCCTTGAGGCGAGCCGCCGTGCTCGTGCTTTTCGCCGCCGCCCTCGCCGTCATCAGCGTCGGCGTCTACCTGCTCGTCGGAGGCGACGGGTCGACGGGCGGCGCCTCCGCCGACCCGGCGGCGCTCACCGATCCCGCCCAGTCGTTGGCCTCTCCGGCCGCGGTGCCGAAGGTGACGTACGCTCTCCCCAAACGGCTGATCATCCCCAAGATCGGTTTGGATGCCGCCATCGAGAAGGTCGGGCTGACCTCATCTCGGGACATGGCGTCGCCGGACGGCCCGGACGTCGTCGGCTGGTTCAAGTTCGGGCCGCGACCCGGCAACAAAGGCAACGCCGTGCTCGACGGCCACAGCGGCTACGCGGACGGCAGGGCAGCGGCCTTCGACGATCTGCCCAAGCTCAAGGTCGGCGACAAGCTGTACGTCAAGGACGCCAAGGGCAAGCGGATCACGTTCGTCGTGCGCAAGAAGAAGCTGTATGCGCGTAACGCCAGCGCCGCCGAGGTGTTCGGCTCCGCCAAGAGCAGACGCCTCAACCTGATCACCTGCACCGGCGCCTTCGACGAGGCCGCCGGGACCCATGCGAAGCGGCTCGTGGTGTTCGCCGAGCATCAGCTCCCGAAGGGGCGCTGACGGGCGACCGCACCGCCTGCCGCTGACGGCCGCCGCAGGTCACCGCCGGTGAGCAGCCGCGCTTCACAGGGATACGCGATGGTGATCGTCGCGTACCTGCTCGTCGCTCTCTCGGGGACGCTCGTCGCGCTGGTGACGGCGCCGGCGAGCGTGCTGCTCGTGCTGCGCTTCACCGTGGCCTTCGTCGTGCTGGGCGCCGTGTTCGCGCGCCGCCGGCGCCTGGCCGCCATCCTGGCCCCCGGCGTCTGGCCGCGCCTGCTCCTCATGGGCGCGTTCGACGCCGTGACCCTGCTGCTGTACTTCATCGCCATCCGCGAGACCAGTGTCGCCATCGCCACGCTGCTCTACTTCACGCAGCCCGTGTGGGTCGCGTTGTTCGCGCCGCGACTTCTGGGCAGCGCCACGGAGAAGGTCGTGTACGTGGCCATCGGCGTCGCCCTCGCCGGGCTCCTCGTCATCCTGGTGCCGGCCGCCGCGGGCGGCGGCGCGCACGTCTCGCTGCTCGGCCTCGCCGCCGGCCTCGCCTGCGGTCTCCTCTACGCCTGTTTCGCCCTGCTGGTGAAGAGCCTGGAGGGCCGCGTGGAGAGCATCACCCTCGTCCTCACCCAGTGCGCCCTCGACGGCCTGTTCCTGCTCCCGTTGGCTCTGTGGCAGATGCTCGTCGTCGGCTACGCTCTCACCGGCCGGGACCTGCTCGCCGCCTTGACGTTGGGCGTGGTGACCACCGCCATCGCCTATTCGCTGTGGATGGAGGGCACGCAACGGGTGCGCATGCAGCACAGCGCGTTGCTCGGGTTCCTGACCCCGCTCGCGGCTCCGTTCTACGCGCTTCTCATCCTCGGGCAGGGCATCACGGTGTGGACGGTGGCCGGTGGCGCTCTCATCCTCCTTGCGGGTGTTCTCGTCGCCGTGCGCGGTAAGGTGGACATCGAGGAAGAACGGCCGCTCTGACGGTGAGCACAGGAGGTGCGCGATGCGGGCAGTGGTGATCGAAGACGGCGGACTGCTGTGGCGGGAGCGCGCCGACCCCGTGCCCGGTGACCACGAGCTGCTCGTGAGCGTGCGCGCCGCCGGGGTCAACGGCGCCGACCTCTCGCAGCTCGCGGGCCGCTATCCGGCGCCTCCGGGGTCGCCGGCCGACGTCCCCGGTCTGGAGATGGCCGGGCGGGTGGCGAGCGTGGGCGCCCGCGTGACGCGCTTCGCCCCGGGCGACCGGGTGATGGCGCTCGTCGGGGGAGGGGCGCAGGCGGAGCTGGCCGTGGTCGACGAAGCGCATGCGCTGCGCGTGCCCGACGGCCTCTCGTGGCGGGAGGCCGGCGGCTTCATGGAGGTGTATGCGACGGCCTTCGACGCGCTCTTCGCCCAGGCGGGTCTCGCGTTCGGCGAGCGCGTCCTGGTCACCGGCGCCGCGGGAGGAGTCGGCTCGGCCGCCGTGCAGCTTGCGGCCCTGGCCGGAGCTCACGTGGTCGCCTCGGTGCGCGACGGCGCCCGGAGCGACGCGATGACGGCGCTGGGCGCGGCGCGGGTGGTCCGGCCCGACGGGGTCGCGGAGGACGGGCCGTACGACGTCGTCCTGGAACTGGTGGGTGCGGCGAGCCTGCCTGCGGCGCTGGACGCCCTGGCCGTGAAGGGGCGGGTGGTGGTGATCGGCGTCGGCAGCGGCGCCGCGCTGCAGCTCGACCTCTTCCAGCTGATGGGCCGCCGCGGCCGCATCCTCGCCTCGACCATCCGCTCTCGCAGCCGGGACGAGAAGGCGGGCCTCGTCGCCGCCCTCGGCGCTCGCGTCGTGCCCGCGCTCGCCGCGGGCCGTCTCGTCGTGCCGGTGCTCGGGACCTTCCCGCTGCGCGAGGCCGCGGCCGCGTACGAGCGCTTCGCCGCGGGCGGCAAGCTCGGCAAGGTCGTGCTCGTCGCCTGAGCGGCGCGGGGCGCGCGTCAGGGGCCGCGCCGCTCGAGCGGGCGGACTCGTTGGCGCTCGCCGCCGGCGGCCGGGCCGCCGTCAGGCCTTCCCGGCCCCCTCGCCGCCGGCGGACTCCTGGATACCGGCCACCGTCTCGTCACTGGGCACTCCGGTGGACAGCGTCGCGACGGCGACCGTGGGGCCGAACGAGCCGGCCGTCCGGAACGCCGCCCGCAGGGCGGCGAACACGGCCGGCTCGGCGCCGCGCACGAAGGTGCTGAGACGACCCACGGTGATGTCGACGCCCTCGTCGCCGGCCGCCCGCAGGGCAGCTTCGATGGCCGGTCGCAGGTGCGGCTGTCGCAGGGGGTAGACGGACAACTGCAGGTTCATCTCGCTCGTCGTGGGCTCGCCCGGCTCCGTCCCGGTCGCGTGCTTCCCGGTCGCCTCGGGCCCTTGCGCTTGCAGCACCGAGAGGATGTTGCCGGCCGGGTCCTTGAACCAGGCGATGGCCGGACCGTGTTCCGGACTCTCAGGTCGAAGGATCCCTCGCTCATCCTGGGGCATCCCTTCATAGCGCTCGAAGACGACACCGGCGGCCCCCAACTCGCGGGCCGCCGCATCGATGTCGGCGACGGGGAAGTTGAGCACCGTGAACGACGCCGGCCGGTGGTCGGCCTTGGGATAGATGAGGACGTCGTTCCCGGCGGCGAGGTGCAGGGTCAGCATGCCGTCGGCTTCGGTGACCTCGAGGTCGAGCGTCCCGGCGTAGAACTCCCGGGCTTTGGCGACGTCGTCGGTGGAGAATCCGGAGAAGGCGTGACTGGCGGTGAGCATCGGGACTCCTCCTGGTCGCAGAGTGATGAAGTGCCTGTTCCCCCGTCCCGAGCCGCTCAGCGGACGGCGGCCAGGGGCGCCGGCGTGGCGACGGTGGCCGACTCGATCCGGTCCGCGCCGTCCCGCTTGGCGCGGTACATCAGCCGGTCGGCGGCCTGGAGCAGCTGGTCCACCGACGCCGGAGCCTCGAGCATCGTGGCGACGCCGAAGCTGCAGTGGATGCGCTCACCGTCCGGTGTCGCCACCCGCGCGAGTTCCTCCTGGACGCGGTTGGCCACGGTGCTCGCGGCGAAGCGATCGGTCTCAGGCATGAGGATGACGAACTCGTCGCCGCCGAGACGGGCGACGGTGTCCGTCCTGCGCACGCTCTGACGCATCGCATGGCTCACGGCGCGAAGCACATGGTCACCGGTGGCGTGGCCGAAGGAGTCGTTGACCGTCTTGAAGTCGTCCACGTCCATGTACAGCAGTGAGAGTGGATGGCCGTAGCGGCGCGACCGCTCGATCTCCGCCTCGGCGGCGTCTCGAAACGCGCGTGCGTTGGCGGCCCCGGTCTGCGGGTCGGTCCTGGCCTCGGAGTGCCGCTCGGCCAGCGTGCGGCGCATGACGTCGATGAAGCCGAGCGTGATGACATAGAGGATGAGCCGCAGCGTCGCGGCGGCCACGACCGCTCCAAGCGGCGCGGTCGCCGTGCCGGCGACCGCGATCACGACGGTGGCCGTCGCCGCGAAGGCTGCCGCGACGTAGCCGCAGCGGCGCGACCGCGACAGCCAGCCGACGGCGGCCACGGGGATGAGAAAGAAGTCGGCGACGGGGACGTCCTGCGCTGCGTAGATCTTGAACACCGCGATCGCGCCGATGGCGACGAGCGCGAGAGCGAGCAACACCGCATCGGGCAGTCGCCGGAGTCGCGGACCGAGGCTGGAGAGTGATACACGCATGACCAGACTATCGGCGCGAGCGCCGCGACCTTAAGAGGGACGGTCGTCCGGCAGCGGGTAGCGCCCGGCCGGGAGCCGGCGGCGCCGGGACGGTCACCGTGCCGCCCGCGAGCGCAACTGCTGCCGGCCGACCCGAGCGAAGTCAGACCACGGGTCGGCGTGGCCGTCGTGGAGGCGGCGCAGCACGCGCTTCGCGGTCCAGGCGCCGCCACCGCCGACCTCGTCCAGCTCCTCCCAGGAGACCGGCAGGGCGGCCGGAGCGTCGGGCCGGGCGCGCAACGAATACGGCGCCGCCGCCGTGGCGCCGCGGCCGTTGCGGAAGTGGTCGATGAAGACCTTGCCGTGGCGTTTGGCCTTCGACATGGTCGCCGTGTACTTCTCCGGCTCGCGCTCGACGAGCGCCTCGGCGAGCTCGCGCGCGAACGCCCCGACGGCCGGCCAGTGGGCGCGCGAGGTGAAGGGCACGACGACGTGCAGCCCTTTGCCGCCGGTGGTCTTGACGAAGCTCTCGAGGTCGCGGCGCGCGAGCTCGTCACGCAGGGCGCGCGCCGCCTCCCGGACTCTCCGCCAC